>JBBKWP010000089.1:0-8987 GCA_037968995.1 Candidatus Xenobia bacterium | reverse complement strand
GTCTCGGGTGGGATGTTGAGGGGAGCCTGTACGTTGGCGGTTTCGAGGGGAGCGTGACGGGTGGGATGTTGAGGGGAGCCTGTACGTTGGCGGTTTCGAGGGAGCGTGACGGGTGGGATGTTGAGGGGAGCCTGTACGTTGGCGGTTTCGAGAGAGCGTGTCCACCGGGTCGAGAGACGCCTGGTGGATGTCGCCGCCCCTCATAACGCCGAAAGGACCCGCGGGTGTTAACTCGGGGGTCCTTTCGGCTATGGGCTCAGGCGGAATACTAGGAGAGATAGAGGCTGCCTAGATTCAGTCCACAGCGGCTAGGAGGCGCCCAGCAGCTTTTTCCACCAAGGCCATTTCACTGGGGCACTGGTGATAGACGACAATTACGACTGCCGGCGTGGAAAAAGTAGTTGACGTCAGACAACTCGCCTGGGTAAGCGAGAATGTGTCCCAGGAGATGACCCACGGGCTAGGGGCTAGGGGCTCGCCGGGGCTCGCCGCCCACGCTGTGCAGATAACCCTCGAGCTCCCGGTACAGAAGGAGATCCGAGTCCGACGCTATTCCATTTTCGAGTAGCTTGATCCCGGCGTTCGTTAACGGAACAGCCTGACAGGTCCAGATCGCGCCGGCACTTCTAGGGTTTCCCCGCAACGTTTCCGATGCGTCGGAGCCTGCAAGAGCGGGGCTGGCTGGAGCAGTATGGGAAGCGGGGGTATTTGAGGCTGGTGATTCTCTTGGCGGGCGGTACGAAGAAACGACAAGGCAAGGATATCCAGGCGGCCCAAGAGAGATGGGACGACTACAAGCAGCGTAAGAAGGAAGGCACATTATGACGCTCACACGCAGTTTTAAAGAGACGGTGAAGGCCCGGCTAGAAAACGACACGGCCTTTCGCGACGAGCTTTTTCGACAAGGCATTGAGTGCTTGCTTTCGGGTGACGTCGACACAGGCAAGGCCATTCTTCGAGATTTCATCAATGGGACGATTGGTTTCAAGGCCCTGAGTGAACTGACAGAGACCCCATCAAAGAGCCTCATGAGGATGTTCAGCGAAAAGGGAAATCCCCGAGCCGACAACCTCTTCAACGTGATCTCTCACCTGCAGGCGAAGAGCGGCATCCACTTTGAAGTGAGGCCTCTGCACGCTGAAGCGGGGTAGCTTTTGGGGTATACGCCGGACTGACTGTAAGGTGGCCGCTCAAAAGCGTCAAACGAGGGGCCTTTGTACGCTTTCGGACACACTGCCCCAGCGGGTCTAGAGCTCAGAGGGTCACGCCAGCGGATTCTTAATCGGCTCGATTCGCGCTTTGCTGTGGTTTTTGGGGGCGACCTTCGAGGCGGAGTCGTTGCAAAGAGTATGAGAAACTTCGGCGTGGCAAGCTCGACGACATCGAGAACCTTGGTGGTATTGGTAGGAGATGCCATCCTTAGGGGAGTTCGCTTGAGGTTCGCGGAAAGGCCTGTCCTATGAATAGCGAAATCAAGCAACTTGAGCCGAAGGCTCTCTGGAATCACTTTTCCGACCTCAACGCGGTTCCGCGACCGTCCAAGCAGGAAGAGAAAGTGATCGCCTTCATGATGGACTTTGGTCAAAAGCTAGGTTTGGAAACCAGCAAGGATGACACCGGGAACGTGGTGATCAAAAAGCCGGCCACGCCCGGTAAAGAACAGAGTCCAGTCGTGGCACTGCAGAGTCATCTGGACATGGTGCACCAAAAAAACTCGGACACCGAATTTGATTTCTCAAGCGAGGGGATCCGAATGCGGATCGAAGGGGATTGGGTCAAAGCCGAGGGGACCACTTTGGGAGCCGACAACGGTATTGGGGTGGCCTGCGCGATGGCTGTTCTCGCATCATCCGATCTGCCGCACCCGCCGATTGAGGCACTCTTCACCATTGACGAGGAGACTGGAATGACCGGGGCCGAGGGCTTTGAAGCGGGACGATTGGACGCTAAAGTTCTCTTGAATCTTGACACCGAGGACGACAGGGAACTGACCATCGGTTGCGCTGGAGGAGTTGACGTACTGGGTGTGGCCCACTATCGACCGGTGCCCGCGCCCACGGAATTTCGCTATTTCACCTTACGGGTAGCCGGCCTGACAGGCGGGCACTCCGGGATGGACATCCATCTGGGTCGCGGAAATGCCAACAAGTTGATGAATCGTCTGTTGGTGAGCTTTGACAATGATCTTTCCATCGCGCTGGTGAGTTTGGATGGGGGAGGCTTGCGTAACGCTATCCCTAGAGAATCGGTGGCTATTTTCGGACTTCCCAAGGATGAAGTCGGAGCTTTGCAGGCCATCCTGGCCCAACAGCAGGAGGCCATCAAAGCGGAGTATCGTGTCACGGACCCCGCTTTGGAGATTTCGCTCGTTGGGATGGACACCGGTTCCATCCAAGAGGTTTTGCCGCCGGACTTTCAGGGACGTCTGCAGCGGGCGCTTTATGCTTTACCCAACGGAATCTACCGAATGAGTCCCGACGTGCCTGGTCTGGTCCAAACCTCCAGCAACCTCGCCCGAGTCTTGGTCAGGAAGGGTAAAGTGGAAGTGGCCTGTCTTTGTCGCGGTTCGGTCGACAGCGAGAAACTCGACATGGCCGCGGCAATTGGCTCGAGCCTCGAGTTGGCTGGAGCCGAAGTGAGCTTAGAAGGAGCCTATCCCGGATGGACTCCCCGCCCCGAGGCCAACATCGTGCGTCTGATGAGCGAGCTTTATGAGGAACTGTTCGGCGAAGCGGCGGACGTCAACGCCTGTCACGCGGGGTTAGAATGCGGGATCTTGGGACGTCACTATCCAGAGATGGAGATGATTTCCTTCGGGCCGAACATTCGAGGCGCCCACTCACCGGATGAACGGGTTCAGATAAGCTCCGTGCAGAAGACCTGGAAGTTTCTCATCGCAACCCTAGCTAAGCTTTAGGACGGACTCAGTGAAGTTTGGACTGGCCACGCACCCAACGTTCTTACTTCACGAGAGTCCCGGTCACGTGGAGCGACCAGACCGCCTTCGAGCGGTTCTCGAAGGATTGGCTCCCTTAAAGTCAGAGTTCGAGTTCTTAACAAGGGCGACGAGACAAGCCGATGACGAAGAATTACTTCTGGTTCATGATGCCAAAATTTTGGATATCGTCAAGGCTCTGACCGAGTCGGGCGGCGGTTCCATCGACCCGGATACCTACGTCAACAGCTACTCCGACCAGGCGGCCCGCTTGGCCGTGGGCACCGGAATCGATCTGTGTCGGGACGTGCTCTCCGGCGTTCTCGACCGCGCCTTCCTGCTGGCTCGACCTCCTGGACATCACGCCACGCCGACTCGGTCGATGGGATTTTGCCTCTACTCCACGGTAGCCATCGCGGCGAAAGCTTGCGCCAAATTTTGCCAACGCGTTCTGGTTTTCGACTGGGACGTTCATCACGGTAACGGTACCCAAGACTGCCTATACGACGATCCCAACACCTGTTTTATCTCCATGCACCAGTCGCCGTTCTATCCAGGCGCTGGCTACGCCGATGAGCGCGGGGCTGGCCCAGGGGAAGGGCTGACCTACAATCTTCCACTACCGGCGGGTTGTGGCGACGCTGAGTATCTAGCCGCCTATTTCCGTGTGGTTCGTCCTATTATCCGGGCCTACGATCCTCAGATTATTCTGGTGTCGGCGGGCTACGATGCTCATCGAAAGGACTTGCTGGGCGGGATGAAAGTCACCACCGAAGGCTTCGCGAAGCTCGCCGCTTTGGTGGCTGAAGATGCGGACATTACTGCGGCCAATGGTCGCTTGGTTGGGTTTTTGGAGGGCGGTTATGAACTTTCGAGTTTGGCTCAGTCCGTGGATGCCACGCTTCGGGTTTGGACCGGCCTCAACGATCTCAAAGTTGAGGAACCGGACTGTCGTAACGACCAGGTCAATCGCTTGCTGAGTGTGGCCAAAACACGTTTTGAGAGCTAGCGTATTGAGCAACATAGGGGCTTTGGGACAAGACTACTGCTTCTTATCCTTGGCTCTGTTTTTGCTCCGGGCGATCCGCACCTCTGCCTCTGCTTGGCCGAGTACAGAAGACACCCGCTTCTCAATCGTCTGGAGGCGGGACACCTGACGCATAACCTCGGCGGCACCTTCGCCCTCATTTTTGGGCTTGAGTTTCCCAAGGGCCTCATCGGTTTCCTCAAGAATCTGGTCGGTGTCCCTCTGGAGGGCTCTAATTTTAGAATCAGTGCTACGCTTCTTGACCGAGGTGCGATCCAACTTTTCCATTTTGGTTCGGATCGTGCGCCTGAGTTCATCGTACTGCCGAAGGGCCAAGAATGCTGGGCCGAAAGCCTGACCGGCCTCCTTAAGCTTAGCCGTACGGGCTTCCTCATCAAGACCAGCGGCCTCATCGTGAAGTTTGAGGGCTGCCGTCTCTCCCGCTTTAAAGAATTGTTCAAAGGCCGGCCATCGTTGGGAGTAGTCCTTGACCAGTTCTTGGCTTTTTGAGTAGGCCTCATCTTGACGCTCCGCGCTGGACTTGCATCCGGGTAATACCACAGCTAGGAACAGCACCAATAGCAAACAGTTGATTCTCATAGGGAAGACTTATCGATAGGGCGGTTCGCGTCCTGCGGCCACACCTCTTGCCGACAGTTTACTCAATCTACCATCTCGCCACGTAAACACCGGTCCATGGGTTTCTGCCTCTACTCCACGGTGGGCATCGCGGCGAAGGCTTGCGCGAAGCTTTGCCACCGCGTCCTGGTTTTCGACTGGGATGTCCCTCACGGTAACGGCACCCAAGACTGCCTCTATGAGGGTCCCAATACCTGTTTATCTTCTTACATCAGTCGCCGTTCTACCCAGGCACCGGCTATGCTGACGAGCGCGGAGTTGGATCTGGGGAAGGATTTCTTAGTGTGGCGAAGACCCGTTTTTATAGAGGGGCGCTTTTCATCTGCACGATACCTGCGATAACCAGTTGTGGCGCCTGCCGCGTTTCTCTAGGCCAGAGTTTCCTGGGAGAACAGCACTCCGGCTCTTTGCCTCAGCTTTTTGGTACGGCGGGTTGGCGATATCTCGCCACCCGACGAAGCACTCTGCGAAGGGCCTTGGAATCGCCAAGCGAGGGTTTTGGGATCTGTCTGATGGATTGCGGTCGAGGTCGGTCCGGCGTGGCCAGACACGCTTCGATCTCCTCCAACACGGTGACTTCGGCGTTCGTTTCTTGGCCGAATTCTAAAAGTTTTTGGGCTTCGAAGAGTATGCTGTCGGAGAGTTCATGGAAAAGTTCCAGCGCGTCCTGCTCAAGATCCTGGGCAGCCAGGTTGAGGAGAAGATAGAGCTTTGCGGTTTCGCAACCGGGTCTCACGGAGGTTAAAATATCTTTACCAAGGTCTTCGCCTTCGGCGTATCGCCCTTCTTCGTAGAGTGACCGCAGCGTATCGTCAAGTTCACCCTCAAGGAACGGTGTTTTATCGGGTGAGGCTTGATCAAGCATGCCGGTCGCTTCGACTCTGTTTTTCTAAGGCCCTTTGCTGTCGGTGGTCTGGTGCTTATGTGCTAAACTGTAGCGATGTTTGGTCTTTTTCATCGAGAGCGAGGTCAAGCGCTCGGACTCGTCCTAGCGGTAGCCGCCTTGGGACTCCTGGCCGCCTTCACGGCCGCTGGCGTTGCCACTGCCAATTTGCGCATAGCGTCGAAGATTTCGAACGTCGCCATCGCCGAGGCCTTGGCGGAGTCGGTAGTCCAAGAGGCCTTGGCGCATCTTCAAGAGGACATCGCCTTTCAGTCAGACATTGTTCTGGACGACATCCCGGGTCTCCCGGAAGGCAGTCGCGCCACACTCACTTTCGACCGAAGTTTGTCTGGCTTGTACTCAACCAACAACTACACCGGGGACCAGGGACAAGGGTGGGGGCGCGAATTGCCGGCACAAAGCATCCATCTCGTCGGGGCGGGCGAAGCTGGTGGAGTGACTCGGCACGTGGAAGTGGTGGCCCATCTGCCCGCCTTCCCGGTGGCTCTGGCCTGCGACGGACCGGTGACCGTCTCGAACTCGACCATTGGTTCGGTGGACTCTCCGGAGGATCTGCGATACGGATCGGACGGAAGATGGGAGGTCGAAGAGGACGACCTGAAGCCTGGGCACCTCATTACCAACAGCCAGAGCGCGAATGCCTGTGTGCTGGACCGAGTGACTCTGGTCAAGGGCGATGTCCAAGCTCGGGGCACAGTGAAGCCCAATGGAGCGATCATCGAAGGGGAGGTCCGAAGTCCCTACAGCGGCTTGGCTCCGATTCCCAAGTTCAACTTGAGAGACTATGATCCAAAGACCAATGACAATACCCACTACGAAGCTTTGACAGGAACTTTCGGCTCCCTCGACCTCGTCGGGAACGTTCGATACCAAGGGAACCTCCTCCTAAGTGGTGATCTCAATTTGGACAACGCCTATCTGTTTGTGGATGGGGACATCAACGTCCGAGGAGCGGTGCAGGGTGTTGGCGCTGTGATTTCTACCGGTAAGGCGACTTTTGAGGGAGCAGTCGCTCTATCGAGCAGCAAGCAGATCGCGGTTCTCACGAGCAACGGTATCAAGCTGACCGGAAGTGGATCGGGCCAGTCTATTTTTCACGGTCTCCTGTACACCAAGGGCGACTTTGAAGCCAGAAGCATCACTATTCTAGGTGGCTTCATCACTGACGGAGCCGACCGAGCACCCGGAGCTCCCGAACCTACGGCGACCTTGGTCGATTGCAACGTCGTGAACAGCAGTGTGAGCATCACCCCTGGAATGCACCGAGAGGTTTTCGCGGTGGTGAGGCGGTTTCAGATCCCAAGCCCGCTCAATGTCGACCTACTTCAAGATCCGACGGGATTCCCAACCGGCCGTTGGCAGACTCGGGACGTGGCGAATGTTATAGACCGAGGCGATCCAGACTTTGATCAATCCCATTGGAGCTTGAACGACCCTGCGGTTCTGCGGGTCAGGTGGGTGAATAATGAGCCGCAATATCGATATGAGTGGTGGGGCGAGGATTCTGGAACGAGTCCACCTACCCCGGTTTTCGCTTATATTCCTGGGTCAGGGTGGGCGAACGATAAGGAAGCCTTTATTGATAGCGTAGCGGATATGCAGTCCTCCAATAGTCACGAGGATGTCCGACGACATTTGGCGTCCAACAATCCCGAGCCTAACGATCCTCCGGCTAGGCAGGCCTACGCTGACTACCTCCGTGCCGTGTTGGAACACCTCACCACGGCTCCCCCCGATCGCGTTCAAGTCAACTTTGTCATCGATCCGCGTCTCTTCTTAAATCTAGGCGATAAGATACGGATTCAGCTACACCGGACGTTCTAGGGAGTGTCTGCGCAAAAGGTTAACCCTTCGCGTTGTCGGCGATCAGTCCAAATCTTTCGGAAAATCCCTCTGTCTCCGGGAGGTCAGGGAAATCGATGAAAGGGTTCCTGGAATTGGGCTCTGACTGGCGACTGCACAGAGCGCTCTCTTCGACAGGTTTGCTCCCTTCACTCTCCATTGGAGTGCGAAATATGAAATACGGCTTGGGACCAATAATGTACGGATCCACCATGCGAAAAGAAGAGTTCGGTCGTTCTGCAGCCTCGTACTCTTCGCGAGATGGTCCCGGCGCATCGGGCTCAAGGAAAAGGTGCGGAAGGGCTTCTCTGGCCGACTTGTAGGACTTTCCCGTGCTCGAGGGGACGGTGTTTTCAGTCAAGCGTTGGGGGTAGCTTCTCAATCTATCAACCAATGGCTCTGCCTGAGGATGGGTTGCGACGTAGATGTCACCCAAGTTGCTCTGAGACTCGGGAGCCGAGGCGGTCTCAAGGCTCTTATAGAGATCGGAGCGACGTTCTGAGTAGGTACTGCGCTCGCGAAGGCCCTGGTACGAGCGGGTGGCAGCGGTTTGTGAGTTGTCGGAGATGTGCATTTTCGTAACCTCGTGAACAGGATAACCTGGGGGAATGTTGCGAGGGCTGCAACGTGTACGGTCATGTTACCGGATTGTAAAACTTACCATCGGCAACGGGTGAATCGCCTTCAAGTGATGGCCAACCGCGCCAAGACCGAGTGAGCATCCATCACCGATTCAAATCTGTCCCCGGGCTGTTTGGCCAGCATTTTTAAGACCAAGGCGTCAAAGTCGCTGGACAACGACGGCTTGATGGAACTGGGGGCTGGTGGAGTAGAGTTTAGTTGATGCATGATCATCTGCATACCGTCGCCGGCTTCGAAAGGGAGGCGGCCGGTGAGGACTTGAAAGGTAAGAATCCCCAAAGCGTACTGGTCGGTTGTCGGATTGAGCGACTCACCGTGAATCTGTTCCGGGGCCATGTAGGCCGGGGTTCCAAGCACGTTGCCGGTGGGTGTGAACCGGCTCAGGTCGTTAGACCCCGCGAGTCCAAAGTCGCTCAGCTTGACGGTGCCCTTGTCATCCACCAACACATTTTCGGGCTTGATGTCGCGATGGACGATGCCCTGCTTGTGCGCAAAGGCCACAGCTTCGTAGATGGGAAGCAGATAGTTGAGGGCCAAATGAACGGGAAAGCCTTTCTCTGGGATGTGGGCAGCGAGATCGCTACCTTTAACGAGTTCCAAAGCGATGAAGTGTCGGCCGTCTTCTATTCCAGCTTCATAGACCGTGACGATGTTGCGATGAAAAAGCTCTGAGCAGATGGCAATCTCGCGCTCAAATCGGGCCTTGAACATTTTGTCTGAAGCGGCGTGCGGGTGAATCACCTTGACCGCGACCTCTTCGTCTTTGCGACTGTCTTCGAAGGTACGAACTCCCCTATACACAGTGGCCATACCGCCGTGGCCGATCTTCTCCAAAAGCCAGTAGGAGCCGACGCGTTTGCCCAAGAGGGGGTCGTCATCATCGGATGGGACCACGTTCTCGGTGACATAGCGCCCGATGTCACGAACCGTATTTCTCCGTGAACGGTACAAGAGAAGACCGCCGAAAACCACTCCCACTCCGCCAAGGCCCAGGCCGA
>JBBKWP010000088.1:0-12793 GCA_037968995.1 Candidatus Xenobia bacterium | reverse complement strand
TTGAGGAACTTCGCCCTAACGATAGCGAAATTCGCGCGCTCAAAGTAGGCCACCCTATCGAAAAGCGGCTTCCACAGTGTAGTTTCTGACACTGTGGCCACAGGCCACGAACTCGCCTGAAGCTCAAGGTTTGGTAGCACGAAGCTGCGCGCACCCTGTTCGTGCTTCAGTCCTTTGAGACTCGCTGATTTATCGAAGAGAGCGTTCGCGGCGACGTCGGGAAGTCGAAGATTGAGGACGGACCTCTCCAGTTGGGGCATCAAGTTTGTGGCTCTGGCGATCCACTCTTCGGTCCCTACTAATTCGGCGACTTGACGCTCGGAGTTGAGAGCGAGGACCGAGTCGCTGGGTGAGGGTGAAAGTCCTGTAGGTCGGGTGGAGCAGCCTGTCCCTAACGAGAACCCGATAAGGAGTAGACTGATTAAAAAGGGTCTGACCGGACTTCTGTGAGGCCTCAACACGCTTCGAAGATCAAACACCGAGCTTGTCCAAGAGCCCATAAAGCGGGAGAAACACGGACAAAACGATGGTTCCCACGATGGTCGAGATGAGCCCCATCAGGATCGGTTCGAGAGCGGCTTGGAAGGTCTCCACACGACCTTGGACCTCTTGCTCGAACCAACTTCCCGAGCGTCCGAAGGCCTGACTGTATTGGCTAGTCTCTTCGCCCATCATGACCATCTGTTGCAGTAGATGGGGGTGAAGGTCAGGTCTCTGCTTCATGAGGTCGGAAAGATACTCACCTTCGGTGACCCCCTTAATGAGGCGTCTGGAGTCCACTTCCAGGAGCGGACTGCCGGAGGCTAGGCAAGCGAGTTTCACTGCACGCATGAGGTCCATCCCCGCATCCTGAGTCAGTTCCATCACCCAGCAGAATCGGGCCAGGGAACTGAAACGAATGATGGGTCCGACCAGGGGCAACCAAAGGAGAGCTCTATACATAACCAAACGGCGCTCTAAGATCCTCCAACTGACCCTGGTGAACTGGAACACGCTCCCGACGATGAGAAAGAAGGCGATCCAGAACCAGGGCGTCTGAATCCATCTCGTGACAGTCATTAAAAAGTCTGTGACAACGGGGAGTGGGACATCGAAGTCTTTGTAGAAGTCGGCGAAGCCGGGAAGGACTGTGGAGAAAAGCCCTATCGTCAGAACGAAAGTGAGACCCATCACAAATATGGGGTAGGACATGGCTCCTTTGACTTGCTTAAGGAGGTCTTCTTCTTTCTCCAGAAGATCCGCCAGCCTATTGATGACCTCCACAATCCGTCCGGTCCCTTCACCGGCTTTCAAGAGGTGGGAAAAGATCGGTGGAAACACCAACGGAAACTCGGTCGTCGCTTTGGAGAGGGAAAAGCCCTGGCCGAGTTTCCCGGCTAAGCGCCTGGAGACGTAGGCCATACGCGTATCGTCCTCTTGATCTCCCAAGACATCCAACGACTGCAGAAGAGGAATGCCACCCTGAGTCATGGAGGCCATCTGGCGGGAAAAAAGCGCGACGGTACGCCCGCGTTTCGGAATGGTGATCTTGTTGTTGGGAATCGCGGAGAGATCCACATCGATTCTCGCTTTGAGAGCTTTGGAAATAGGGGCGGTGATCTTCTTCCAGGTTTTGACGACCAAGACACCGAGGAGCACTACGAGATTTCGAACGGCCCGAAAAGCTGCAAGGACGATCTCTTTGATGAGCCTTGGAAGGTCTCTGATGAACGCTACAACGGCCCAAAAAGCCAAGGCACACCCACGGAGAAAGCGGCCGGGAAGGCTCAGGAGCCATGTAAAAAGACGAGAGATCACTGGGAACAATATAACCTAGCTAGATCGGTATGCCTATGCCAACTTGCAGAAAGGATAAAGTTTTAAGTTTTTTCGATCGGAGGGGAAAGCGGACGAACCGCCCCGTCACCCCACAGCGTGAAGGCAGCCCAGAAATAAGGATGGGGATGCTTCTTAGCAACAATTCTCTGAGCTAATCGCGTAGCGTCGTCGGCTCGTTCCCCGCGCTTCAAAGCCTTCGTGAATTCGTCCATCCATAGGGCTGTAACGGTGTCCGAGACAGCCCATTGAGTGGCCAAGAGACTCCTGACACCTGCGAACTGGAAGGCTCGAGTCAAGCTCACGTATTCCTGTCCGAGGCTCAGTTCTCCACTGTGGCAGGCGGAAAGAACTGCCAGTTCCGCATCGAGCTTCCAGTTGAACACTTCACCGACCGTGACCAGTCGATCGGCGGCCACGAGGCCGCTGAGCATCGGCTCGGCCTCGTTGAAAAGTCCGTGAGTAGCGTAGTGGAGGTGGCGTCGCCCCGCGCTCTGTTTCTCCAGGGCGGTTCCTGTCATTTTCTCCTCGATGATGTTGACAGAGTTTTCCATGGAGGCGCTGACTTTGGCGAGTTCCTGCAGTGTGCCCGGTAATGGAGTGAGGGCTGACGAGCGCACACCGGAAAAACCGAACGCCGCCTCTGACCATTTTGGAACATGATTGCCCAGTGCGGCGATCAACGAGCCCTTTCCAGAACTTGAGCTTTGGCGAGAGATGACCCAGGCCGAAGCGCTGGTCGCGAGACTCAGGCTATGATTCTCGATCACCGTACCGTTTTTGTCTTCTAGGACTGCGAAAGGGATCGAGTAGAGCGGGCCTGCGGGAATGACGATCAAGTGTCGGGCCTGCTTAATGTAAGACTCCGTGGGGCTCCAAAAGGCTTGACTGAGAGCGCTAATGGCCCCCGCCGTCTCTTGGTCTTTGCTGGGGGAGTTCACTCGGCGATGGACTTCGTTGATGAGCGGCTCCAACTGAGCCATCGAACCGAGTTGATGGGTCCGAACGTCAGCGGCTGTGACCACCAAGACCCACAAAGAGTCTCCGGCCTGAATGTATTCCATGATCGCTTCGTCGAACGCTAAGTTCTTCTGAACGTCCGCGAGCGTGACGGGTTCTAACCGGCGGAGACCGCCGGCAGCGAGGTGGTATCGCTCAATTTGGTCTTGGACGCGACGATATTCTGCCCTCAGTCTTCTGAGATCTGCCGCTGTTCCTTTGGCTGCTCGACGACTGGCCTCAACCAGTCGGGAGGAGAGCGTGCGCTCTTGTTCGCGCAGGTGGTCCGGAACATGGGCGCTGGAAAGAGGTAGGCCGTTGGTCAAAGCCACCAGTCCCAACGACCGCAAGGTTTCCTCCACGGCAAAAGCTTTACTGAGGTGTTCTGCTTTGAGGATTGGGTGGATGGCCGAACGCATGCTCGCTGCACGCTGTTCGAGAAAGCTTCTCGCTGAGGCCGACGATAATCCCAGCACGATGTCGCCGGACAGACTCAGGGATCGTTCCAGTTGCAGAATCGTGTTCTTGAGGGAGCCTTCTTTAAGACTGATCGCAAGCAGAATGGAGCGTGTTACTAGTTCGCTTTCTTTGGCTCCCAAATCTTGCAGGGCTTTGGCAGCCGATTCGGCGAGTTTGCCGGCCGTTTCCAGGTTTCCGGCTTGGAAATGATTTTCGGCCAGATTAGATACCAAAATCTGACGAGTGAGACTGTTGGGCGCTCGTTGATTCCGTTCGATAGCCTTCTCCAGGAACATCCGGGCCTCTTCGAGATTTTCCGTGAGTTGAGACAGATTGTTGTAGATGGTGGCTTCAAGGTCCGAGCGCTCTTCTTTTTGGGCGATGGCGAGGGCTTGTTCAAAGTACTCTCGACTTTTTGCATCACGTTCTAAGATTTCAGCGGCGGCGCCCAGATTGATAAGCGAAGAGGCCTCGCCCAGCGTGTTTCCGTGAGTGCGATGATAGGCTAAAGCTTTTTGGTAAAGTGAGACACCGTCTTCGGTTCGTCCCAATTTCACGTAAAGCAAACCTAAGGCGTTGAAGTAGGTTCCCTGAGAAGGATCCGGGACTTGATATCGCTCTCCGACGGAGACGGCTTTCTCCATCTCCTCCAGGGCTTTTTGATAGTTCCCAAGATATTCGTAGGTCGCACCCAAGTTGTTATGAAACTTGGCGACTTCGGAGCCACCCAAAGATGAGTCCGTCAACGTTAAGGCTTCTTGAAAAAGGGGCAACGCTTTTAGGGGGTCGCCTCGGCGAAGATGTGCTTCCCCGAGATTAGACAGGAGCACGGGGCGCTTTGCGTCCTGGGTGGCCATAGAGGCTAGAGCGGACTCGAGGATTTCTGCTGCCTCGTCAGGACGGTTCCAGTCGATGAGCCGAAGCGCCAGGACGTTGGCGTAAAGTGTTCGGTCAGTGCCGGAAGCTTGTGTCAAGGCCTCTCGAAGATACTGCTCGGCGAGGTCTCTGCGATGAATGAGTTCGGCAACTTTGGACCGTTGATGAAGAGTCCCGAAGTCTTCGTCCTCGATCAAAGCGAGGGCTTCCTTCGTTCGGCCGAGGGCTTGCAGCTGTTCTATGCGCCGGGCCTGGAGTAGAGATTGGGTGGCGGCGTCCGACGCTCTGAGGAGACTGTTCTCTATCAGCTTAAGCGCTTCTTCATGACGTCCCAATTCCGCACAGGCGTAAGCCAAATCTATGGTTAGCCTCAGTTGTTCGGGCTGCCCGTCAAACAGGAGGACGAGGTCTGACAGTAGAGCGTATGCTTCCTCGAGTTGATGAGTCTGAAGATAGAATCGCGCGAGTGAGCGTTGGGTGTCGCGAGCCTCTTTGGGTCGTTGCTGTTCACGAAAGGTTGAAGCCGCTTCCTGATAGGCTCGTTCGGCCTGGGTCAGATGGCTTTGCAGTTGGTAGAGAGCGCCTAAAGTGGCCAGGAGATCTGGAACTTTGTTGGGAGCGCTGGTTCGATAGGCCTCAACAAGTTCTTTGGTGACCTCGGTGGCTTCCGCCCATCGGTGGGCAGCCTCTAGGGTCTGCCCTAACTTTTCTGTGGCCTCCAAGGCCCGTTTTTCATTGCCAGCGGCCCGGGCGCGTTCCACGGAGGAGCGAAAGCTATGTTCAGCGTTGACCCATAGAGAAAGCTCGATCTCGACCACGCCCTTCTGAAGCCAACATAGGCTTTGGCCCTCATTGTCGTCGAGTCGCTCGAATTCTGTGACGGCCTGAGCCAAGGCAACAACGGCTTGCTCTTTGGCTCCGCCTTTGTAGAAAGCGAGTCCGGCATAGAAGAGCGCTTTCGCTTGGTGAGGCGGGTTCTTTTCCTTTTTGAGGGCCTCGGCTGTCTTGAGCCAGGCCTCGCCTTCTTCTGCGAAGGCCTCAGCTTCCTGAGCCTCAAACGCCTTCGATGCCCACTCCAACGACTCTTGGGCAGGGCACGGTGTCGTTAGCAAGAGGCAGGCCAACAGGAAGAGCAACGAACCTCTCACGTTTTCGTCTGCAACTCGAGGAGGCGCTCCTGGACCGAGGCCCGGACGCGATCATGTTGGGTCCAAGGGTCTTTCGATAGAAAACTCAGAGCCTCTACGAAGAGTTTGGCGTCGATGAGTTCGCCCAGATAGAGCGTCAGTGGTGTCAGGTCTGCTGGGTTATCTTCATAAAACTTTTCAGCGCTGGCTTCTTGACGTTGGTAATCATCGTGGCGCTCTTTCTCTAACAGACGCAGTGGTGCGCCGACCCGCTCGCTGTCGACGGGTTCGTGGTCGAAGAGATCTTCTTTCAAGGCCACAACCGACACTCGGTAGTCCTGTCCTTCTAGCAGCGGGAGATCCGCTTTTGTCGCGGAGGTGACTTGCGAATGGACGATGGTACCGAACCGAAAGAGTTCCACCCGATAGGACACCGCATCCCGAGATCGAGACCACGCCACGGTTGGCTCCAACAGATTCCCCGCCGTGAACAGCCTGATACCGCGCGGCGGCTCCCTATGATAGTGGGCCCCCATGGATGCTGAGATGTCCTTTGGTTTCGACAGGCTCAGGTTTCGACCGGACTGACGGACCACCTGGCTGGCTTTCCCGGTCCGGGTCTTGAATTGCGAACCCACGAGAGTGCCTTGCAATGGGCCCGATAAGGAGATTCGTGACCCATCTTTGAGTGACGTCAGCGTGGTTTTGGCATGGACGCCCAAATCCATCGAAACTGGCTCGGTGAGTTTGTTAAAAAGCGCGGACGGCTCTCCATTGACTTTCGTTTGGCCTTCCACGTGAGTCACGACATAGGGTTGAGCGAAACAGCCCAGGCTCAGAGAGAGACCGATTAAGAAGCAGGTGGCGTAGATGCGCATGGAACCTCCAGAAGGCATTCTATCACGTCGATGGTGCCGACCCGACCCTTCACAGGGAAGGTGCCTCGCTCGATGAGCGACAGGCCGGTCGGGCATTCCCCGGCAAGCTCAATCGTGGCCCTTGAGGCCAAGGCGAGACTGTTATTGATTTTATTAAGACCCATGATCCTCGAGGAGAGATTCACGTCGTCACCCACCGCCGTATATTCCATGCGGTCCTTGGAGCCGACGTTGCCACAGACGACGCGACCTGAGTGAATCCCGATTTTTACTTGAAACAGATTCTCTTCGGGAGGCGCCTTGGCGCTCAAGGCACCCAAGCGTCTCATGACATCGTGCGTTGTTTTGAGTGCTGCGAGCGCGTGATTCTCCAGGGGTACGGGAGCGCCATAGATGGCCATGACCTCATCGCCCACGAACTGCCGAATCAGGCCACCGTGGGAATGAATGATGGCGGCGATCTCTCCGAAGACCTCGTTGACTAAACTTAGCAGACGTTCCGGCGTCACCTTTTCGCTCACCGTGCTGAAATTGTTAACATCGCAGAACCACAGGGTTACTTCGTAGCTTTGCCCTCCTAGTTGAGCCAGAGTCGGGTCGTCGAGAAGGCGATCCACCACTTGAGTGGGCGCGTAGCGTCCGAAAAGTTTGGTGGCCAGTCGACGGGACCGCTCCACCGAGAGGTATCGAATGGTATAGCAGACGGCGGCCACTGACGCTAAGAGTCCAAGTTTGCCGGAGATGTCGAGCCACCAGCCATTTTTAACGAAGGCCCAACTCGCGATCGTGAACCAAGCCGCGCCAAGGCCAAATGTGGCGAAAGTGGCCCAAGGGATGGACCAACGAGCGAATAGCCAACCGACGGTCAAGGCCAAGGCAAGGCCAGTGAAGATCTCGAAGACGGGCGGTGCCGGGTGCAGTGACTCACCCGAGAGAAGGGTTCTCGCCGCTTGGGCATGGATCTCCATCCCGTATACATCCGGTTCGCCGTTTCGGGAGAATGGAGACCGGTAGAGGTCTCCCAGGCGGGTGTCGTATGGGCCAAACAGAACGACCTTGTCACGAAAGCGTTCTAGGCCTTGACGCTTCAAGACCTCAGCTAAAGAGATGACTCGGAGGGCACCGCCGCCACCGGAATAGTTGATCCAGAACATCTCTCCTTCCGTGAGAGGAGGGGTCTTCAGGGATGGGCTCGCGAGTTCCGCGATACGCCCGCCGAAACTGGGCCAGTCTCGGGTCTCCTGGTGCTCGGAGACGGGAGTGGACAGCCGATACCGGCGGATCACGCCATCGGGGTCTTCATGAATATTCAGAAGGGCTAACCGGTCTCCCGCCATCGCTTGAAGCGATTCCCTGGGTAGATTGAGGTGGTCGCCGTCGAGGTGGGCTCCTATTACGATCGGCGCCGCGCCCACCAGTAGCGCAAACTGCTGCTCAATCTCTAAAAGAGCGTCTCGCAGCGATGTCTGAGACGACCCCAGCCTTGAGAAAGAGTCTGGGTCGAATTCCCACAGAATGTCAGGGGCCACCACCCGCGCTCCACTTTCCACGAGAATTTGAGTGGCTTCAAGATAAATTTCCGACCACAGCGACAGCGGCAAGGTGATCTCTTTGAGGGCTTGGGCGTCGATCCCGACCAGGACGATTTCCGTGGAAGCGGGCGTGGAGAACTGAGCTTTGAGGCGATATCGCAGGTCTCTCAACGGCCGCTCAAGCGACTCGTGCTGGCAAAGTGTCCACGGCAATGTTAGCAGAACAGCGACCAACAGGCAGGCCGCGAAAAGTTGTTGTCGCTGTTTCCGCACGGAACGCTTTACGGGACGTCTGCGTCTTAAACCTGGGAGCCTCTTTAGCGCCGCTTCAGAATTTGCTCAGAATTCTGGTCTAAAATGAGGCCACAGATACCCTTGTAGAGCGGTTCGCTACCACGAGAGTCGCTAGTAGCTACGTTGCGAAAGGAAGACCCAATGAACACTCTGGAAGCTCAACCGTCCCTTCTCAAGGAAAGGTACCCAGGACAACTGTTTCGTCGTTTTCGTAAAAACCCGTTGGACCTGTTGGACGAACTGTCCCAAACTGGAGAAGACGTGCGACGCCTCAGAATTCTAGGACGGTCGGTCTGGGTTCTCTTCGAACCGTCCTTGGTGGAGCAACTGTTGACAGGCGATCATCGTAGTTTTGAAAAGGGACGAGCGCTCCAGCGCACGCAAATTTTGTTGGGCCAAGGTTTATTGACAGCAGAAGGACACAGTCATCTGAAGCAGCGTCGCACTTTGCAACCGGCGTTCCGCAAACAGCGGATCGAAGGCTACGCTAAGATTATGGCGGACCGTGCTGAGCACATTTCCGCAGAATGGCGACCCAATCAGCCTTTCGACGCGCATAAAGCGATGATGTCGTTGGCTCTGGATATCGTGTCGCGCACCTTGCTGGGGACCGATCTCGTCGATCATCAAGAACGGATCGCTGAGTCCTTGGAGGCGATTCTGGGGAAATTCGGTCTGCTGATGCTTCCCTTCTTTGAGCAGCTTCAAAAGCTACCCTTTCCTGTCATGCGGGAGTTCCGTCGACGGCGGGACGACCTCTTCGCTGTGGTCGACGACATCGTTGACCGACATTCCCAGCGTGGACCCGACGTGCTGGGCGATAGCTTGATCGACCTTATGGTGGAGGTGGACCCAGGACGAGTCAAGGACGAAGTGCTGACGATGTTGCTGGCGGGCCATGAGACCACCGCCAACGCCTTGACGTTCGCGCTGGACCTCTTGGCCCGAAACCCCAAACAGGCCGAACCTTTTTATGATGAGGTGCGCACCGTTCTCAAAGGCCGTTCGGCCGGCGCCGCCGACTATCCCAAACTTCCCTATACAGGGCGTGTCCTTCAGGAAGTCCTAAGGCTCTATCCACCCGCTTGGATCGTGGGACGGCGGACTCTCGAAGCCGTGGACCTAGGGCCTTATGCGGTGCCCTCCGACACTCTTTTGCTGGCCCCTCAGTGGTCGATTCATCGGGATCGGCGAAGGTTCGAGTCTCCCCTAGAGTTCGAACCGGACCGCTGGCTCACAACGGACCCCCCCAAGTTTGGTTTTTTTCCCTTCGGAGGCGGAACCAGGATCTGCATTGGCGAGGGGTTCGCGCGGATGGAAGCGGTCTTGGTCCTAGCGACTCTGGGAAGGGATTGGACGTTCCAGTCCCTTGAAGAGCGACCTACCGCTCTCAAAGCGGGCATCACTCTGAGGCCACTGAACGGACTACCTTTGGCGGTTCAGAGGGCCGCGCCCTAGGCCATCGGCCGATCGCACACGGGCTTGTCGGGAGTTTTCCACCGCTTATGGACCTCCTTGGCGCTCCCTGAGGGCCGCGATGACCGCTTCTGGGTCTGGAAATCCAGTGTCTCCTAAAAGACGACGAAAAATTCCGACGGACTGTTTGCCGACCACCAGTTCACCGTCCACGGTGACATCGAACTGGCCGGACCTGCCGGCTTCAAGTCGCGGTTTGACTCCCAGGGCCTTCTCTATTTTGGCGGCGAGACTCGCTGCCTTCGGAAGATACCCTCAGCGGACACAGTGTTTTATGAGTATGTTCATAGTGGTCGTTTCGCTATGGGGGCAGCTTGATCCTCATCCGCGGTCTTACACCGCGTTTAACGCTCTGTTCACATACTCGTGAGGGTCCGGGACTATACTTGAACTCAGATGAAGATTTTGCCGTCATTCCCTCGTGTCCCCGCTCAACCTGTTGTTGGGCCGGCCGCGACTGTGTCCGGCGTAGTGTCGATGGCTGCCACCTCCGATGGGGTGGACCTCGGCTCTGGCGAGATCGAAAAAGAATGGACTGTTCTGGTTTGGGCAAACGGGAAAGCAAACGGCGCCGATCGTTTGGCACCCTCGGTTTTGCGAGAACTGGAAACCGCCGGCAGCAACGATTCCATGGATATTGTGGCTCAACTGGGTCGCAAGCAGCGCATCTATGACAAGGTCACGAAGGACTGGAGTGGAGTGCGGCGCTACCACGTGGAGCGTAACGAGACTCCATACTCTTCGGGCAAAGAGCTCTCCAAATGGTTCCTTCCCCCTTACACGAGCGGTATTGTCTCTCCGGTTGTGGAGGATCTAGGCGACGCGGATATGGGAAGCGCCGCATCCTTTGCGGACTTTCTGAAATGGGGAATGAAAGAGTATCCCGCCAAGCATTACGCCGTAGTGGTCTACGGTGAAGGCGGCGGAATGGTAGGAACTTCCAACGACGAAACCAGCGGACACGGTTTGACTCCCGCTGATGTTCAGAAATCCTTTGCCGACGCGAAGGAGTCCACCGGCCGGTCCGTGGATCTCGTGGCTTTCGACAGTTCCTATGGCGCCGGCATCGAGACGGCTCACCAGTTGAAAGATGTGGCTGACGTGATGGTCGGGTCGCAAGCTCCGGTGAGATTGGGCTCTTTGCAGCTAGACATGGTGATGAAAGACCTCCAAACAGAGTTGGCTACTAAAGGGAGTGTTTCTCCCGAGCAGTTGGCAAAATGGTTTGTCTTTGAGACGCGCACCAACTCAGGGCCTATGGCCGCCCTGGTTAACCCCACCTTGTCGGCTATCGACCTTAAAAAGATTGACGCCGTAAAAGTCGCGTACGGGCGACTGGCCGATGAACTGTCCGATGTTTTAGCAGAAAAGCCAAAATCCCAAGACGCTTTGCGCATGGCCATCAGTGACACTCAGAACTATGCGGAGAACCAAAGCAGCGGAGATTTCTACGGCGATTATCGCGACCTAGGGCATTTCGCGAAGAATCTTCAACGCGATGTTCGCCTGGGTGACGCGGTTCACGAAGCCGCCGAGACCCTCTTAGAGGCGACTAGGGCCTCGATTATTGATGAAGCGCACGTGGGCCTTACAGTCTCCAACAGTACCGGACTCAGCGGGTACCTACCGTTGGATGCTGGATTCGACCTCCATCAGTCATGGAAGGCGCCGACCGGATTCGACCCACTGCACGGATACCAGAGCACGACGGTGGGCGGTAGTACCCAATGGGCCGAAGTGCTTAAAAGCGTCGCGGTGGAGAAGAAGGGCGATGCGCGCCTGCGGAAACTCGGTCTCGGAGATACCGGCATCGTGCGTACCAACAAAGTCCTCAACACCCTAAAGAAACTAGGAAGCTGGGCCTTCGCGGGCACCGCCAAAGTGGGAAGTTATCAGGCCTACAAGTTCGCCCGCGGCAAGCAGCCCGGCAACTACTTTGGGATTCCAGTCAAGGCCGGCGTTCCGCTGGCTGTTGTCGGCGGGGCGAGAGACGCTTTTCTCGGCGCCAAGCAGATCGTGAAGTCAGTGGGCGACGATACTCTGACCAACAAGAAGGCGGCCGTTATCGACGGTAGTTTGGCCACCCTCGGTGGCCTCGCGGTCGGCACCGCCGCAGCAGCGTATCTCTTGCGGGGCGCGGCTTTTCTTACACAACCTGCCGGAATCGTGGCCGTAGCGGCACCCATCGCGAAAATCGGCTACGGCATCTATGAAGCGAAGCAGGCACAGTCTGCCGCGAAGGACCGCGCTCTGGCCTCCACCCCTAGTGAGCGACTCGCCCAGTTGGAGACGAACAGCCTGAAAACCACCTTCGTGTCCCCCGTATTGCGCTGGTTGGCAGAACTGGGTCCCGGCGACCTAGACTGAACCGCCAGTAGAGGTGCTCCTACCCTCTGGCAAAGGTCGCAATCGGTCGATTGACGAAACGCGACGTGTGAAAAACCCTAAATCCTCTGAAAACCCATCCAAAGCTCAATCCGGTCACGGAGCCAAATGGCTTCTCCCGGCCATCATAGCCGGCGTCATCCTGGGAGGTGCCTTTGGCGCCTTAGCTCCCGAGCAAGCCATACATTTGGAGTTTTTGGGTGAGCTTTTTCTCAACGCCCTCAAAATGCTCATTGTGCCTCTCGTGGTCAGCTCCATGATCTCGGGGATTGCCAGTCTCGGCGATGTTCGCAAGTTGGGCAAACCGGGGCTGGTGACCGTAGGACTGTATGCCGCCACTACCGCGCTCGCTGTGTTCATCGGCATGATCTTTGTGAACGTTCTCAAGCCGGGCGTTGGCATAGCGGTTCAGAACGGCGGAGGTGAGCCGCCCCGTCGGATGGTTGTGCGGACCGACGATAGCTATCTGGTGTTGGGCAAAGAGAAGGCTTTTTACACGGAGAAAGGCGAGCCGGTCCGTGCCGTCGTGGCTAAGTTCGAAACCGAAGACCAAGCCGCCGCCGCCACCAAAGAAGGTGAAAAGTCGCTCGTAGGAGTGGTCGCCAAAGTTCTCCGAATGATGGTTTCGGAGAATATCATCCATTCGGCGTCCCAAACGGACATTCTGCCGTTGATCATGTTTTCGCTCTTGCTGGGAGGCGTTCTAACAACGCTTGGTTCTAAAGGGAAGGTGGTGCTCGAGTTTTTCGATGGTCTGAGCGAAGCCATGATGCAGATCGTCAACTTGATTATGTACACTGCTCCCATCGGTATCTTCGCACTGATCGCGGCTCGACTGGGGAAAGCCGGAGGGGGATCCGCGTTCTTCACGGAGATCTCGAAACTGGGGAACTACTCCCTTTGCGTTATTTTAGCCCTAGGCTTTGTCTCGGTGCTTTTGGCCGTCATGTTC
>JBBKWP010000087.1:0-17729 GCA_037968995.1 Candidatus Xenobia bacterium | reverse complement strand
GTATACGATCGTCTCGGGGGGGGAGGGGATGCGAGGAGGTCTCAAATGTTTCCCCATTAGGATACTCTTCTGGAGGCTCGGGTTTGCTCTTCTGAGGAATCGTCGGGTGCAGAGGAGATGGCACATCATGTTTCAGGCGATTCTTTCGGTGGTGAGCAAAGGTGGGTACGCGGGAATTTTCCTCCTGATGTTTCTGGAGAATGTCTTTCCGCCGATTCCATCCGAGGTGATTATGCCGTTAGGTGGCTTTCTCGCCGAACAAGGCAAGTTAAACTTTTGGATAGTGGTACTCCTGGGGACTTTGGGTTCCACGGCAGGGCAGCTGGTTCTCTACTATGTCGGAGAGGCAGTGGGTGAGGAGCGACTCAAGAGATGGGCCGATGAACACGGTCATTGGATGGCGGTCTCTGTAGACGAGATCGAGCGGTCCAAAGCTTGGTTTGATCGTCACGGAGGGACGGCCGTACTGATCTGTCGGATGGTCCCCGCTCTACGTTCTCTTATCTCTCTTCCCGCCGGCATCGTGAAGATGCCTATTCTTGCCTTTTTGGGTTATACAGTGATCGGTTCGGGGCTCTGGACCGCCGCTCTCGCCCACGCGGGACGACTGTTGGGCCAAAACTACGAGGTTGTTGAACAGTATCTCAATCCCGCGACTTACGCCATCTTGGGGATTCTTTTAGGGACATACCTGTTTCGAGTGTTCCGCCGTTATCGTAAGGATTCCTGAGCGACCTCCATCACTTTCGCGGCGATCTCTTCCGGTGTCAGCACGAAAGGACAACTCATGGTCGTAACGCGGGTGAAGCGTCTGGAGGAAGGCGAAGAGATGCACTGAGGTCCTGGATGAGCTTTTTTGCGCGAGTTTTTTCTGCGCTTGTTCCACCGGCTTCTTCCAACAGATCACGTGAGGCTATTGCAGTGCAAAGGGCGGCCTGAGGTCTACTCTCATCCGCATCGAGTTTTGCTTGCCCCCTCAGCTCTTCGGCCTGTTGAAGCATCAGAGAACGGGCGCGGGCTACCATGCGTTTGGCCTCGGTGCTTGAAGGATTCTTCTGAGCAAGGTCTGTCCAAAGCTGAAACGAGGCCCGATTCCCTCCTGCTTCGACCATGGCTTTCGCGCAGCGCGCGCGGGCAGCCTCAAGCTCGGGGCTATCTGGCGTTTCACGGGCCATGACTTCGACAGCCCCGCGAAGCGTCAGAGCGGCGTTCTCATGATCCCCTGCCTGAGTTGCGGTTCGGGCCTGCTCGAGCAACGTTTGAGTTTGGCTTTGCGTTGGCGTCGGGTTAGTTTGAGACATCGGGGCGGCGCACCCTGTAGCGAGAGTCCCTGCCAGCAACAGGAGCACTGCTGACCTGCGCGAGGGTTGAAAAAGCATAGCAATCACTTCCCGCGTGACCGTCCTGACCCTGCTTATACGCCGTCATTTCACTGGGCGACCACCCTCGTATGCCCCGGTTCGAATCGATTGTACCAAGAAGGTCTCTGAGCACAATGGTACGGTCCTTCGGAGTACGTGATGTCCGGACGACACACGATAAGCCTTGAGAAAGTAGGGACGCTACCTTGCATAAGAATGCTAAGACCGAGCAGCTAGAGAATTTCGTCAACAAACCCTCTCACGACCACATCACGACCGCCGAAGGCACAAAGATTCCCGACAATCAGAATCAGCTAAAGGCGGGACCGCGAGGGCCGTCCTTGTTAGAAGATTTTTATTTTCGTCAGAAGATGACCCACTTCGACCACGAGCGGATCCCCGAGCGGATCGTTCACGCCCGTGGTTTCGCTGCTCACGGAGAGTTTGAGGTGACGGATTCTTTAGAGGACATCACCTGTGCTCGGTTTCTATCCGAGGTTGGAAAGAAAACTCCAGTCTTCGTTCGTGTCTCTACTGTCGCTGGGAACAAGGGGTCGGCCGAGACCGCTAGGGACGTCCGAGGATTTGCCCTAAAGTTCTACACCGAAGAGGGTAACTTTGACATTGTTGGCAACAATATCCCGATCTTCTTCATTCAGGACGCCATCAAGTTTCCTGACCTCGTTCACGCTGTGAAGCAAGAGCCACACAACAACATGCCTCAAGCTGCGAGTGCCCACGACACTTTTTACGATTTTATATCGCTGGTTCCTGAATCCATCGCCATGCACATTTGGCAGATGTCGGACCGCACGATCCCCCGCAGCGCGCGCATGATGGAAGGTTTCGGAATCCATACCTACCGTTTGCTCACCAGTGACGGTGAGGCAAAAATGGTGAAGTGGCACTGGAAGCCTAGACTGGGCATGGCATCCTTATTGTGGGATGAAGCTCAGAAGATCGCGGGGATGAATCCGGATTTTCTCAATGAGGACCTCTACAATGCCATCACTGGAGGCGATTTCCCTCAATGGGATTTTGGCGTTCAGGTTTTCACCGAAGAGCAGGCCGCGGAGTGGGATTTCGATGTTCTCGATCCCACCAAGTTAGTGCCCGAGGAGTTGGTTCCAGTAAGGATTGTTGGAACAATGACGCTCAATCGGAATGTAGATAACTATTTCGCGGAGACTGAGCAAGTCGCTTTTCATCCGGGCAATATCGTACCGGGAGTCGACTTTACGAACGACCCACTTCTGCAGGGACGCCTGCACTCTTATCTCGACACTCAACTGATCCGCTTGGGAGGTCCCAACTTCGCGGAGATCCCTATCAATCGGCCCGTCGTGGACGTCAACAACAATCAGCGCGACGGATACGGTCGACAGCGTATCGACCGCGGACGGGTGGCCTACGAACCCAACAGCATCGCGAAGGGTTGCCCCTTCGCGGCGGGTGCGGACCCCGGTGTCTTTCGCCATTACATGGAGAAGATGGAGGGGCACAAAGTCATGGAAAGGAGTCAGAGTTTTTCTAATCACTTCACCCAAGCGATTTTGTTTTGGAATTCGCAAACAGCGGTGGAAAAGCAGCACATTATCGATGGGGCGAGCTTTGAAGTGAGCAAGGTGACGGTTCCGGAAATTCGTCAGAGAATGGTGCGTCTCTATTACAACGTGAGTCCTGACCTAGCCCAAGCAGTGGCCAAGAACCTTGGTGTCCCAAAGGTTGACGGCGACCTGGGATATCTCAAGGAATTTTCTACCTCGCCGTTCCCCAGTGACGCGGGAACATCCCACGAAAACTCATCGGACGCGCTCAGTATCGAAAAAAATGGTCTGAATTCCCTCGAGTCTATGAAGGTGGCGATTCTGGTCAGCGACGGCTTCCATTCTCAGACTGTGAAAGCGTTGATCAAACTACTCAAGCAGAAGAAGGCTAAGGGACATCTCGTTGGTCCGCGACTTGGAATGCTTGAGGGCGACGCCAAAGACATGGTGGAGATAGAAAAGACCTTCGATAACTCCGGCTCACCTCTTTTTGATGCCTTGGTCTTGGTCGGCAGCAATGGCGACTGTGACGGTTTTTTGAAGAACCCCAATGTGGCCGACTTCATTGTGGATGCCTACCGTCACAAGAAGCCTTTGGGGGCCTTCAGCGGGACTGAAAGGCTACTACAGAAGCTGTCCGGCGGTCAGGGAGCCGAGCAGGGACTTTTCTGCGGAGTGAAGCCTGAAGAGTTTGTCGACGGTCTCAAGACAAGGCGTTACTGGTCTCGTTCTGAGCCGAGCATTTTTCAGGCCGTTTAAACTCATCGAAGTGGCGCGGGTCTCAATTCACACCTCAGAATTGCGGCCCGCGCCAAGGATCATCAGGCCATTCCCGCCTTGGTTCCTTGGGGAGCAGCCTTGTCTAAAGGAAGGCCTGGAGAACATATCTCCGGAATTCGAAATGATGCATACTAGACGTCCCATCATCGGTGTTATGGGCTCTGGGTCGGTGGCGACTCCCGATGCCGGGACCGTAGGCAGACTCTTGGCCGGCTTCAACGTCCACCTCTTGACGGGCGGTGGCGGCGGTCAGATGGAGGCGGTAGCCAAGAGTTTTGTGGAGTGCGATGACCGCTCAGGACTCTGCATCGGAATTCTCCCTTGTAGTGAGGAAGGAGCCAGTGCTGGGCCCCGTGGCTATCCCAATCCGTACATCGAGGTCGCCATTCAGACTCATCTTTGGCGAAGTGGGGCAGACGGTGGGGGAGTGGAGAGTCGAAACTCTATCAACGTTCTGACTTGCACGGCGCTCGTTTTTCTGGATGGCTCCGAGGGCACGGTCTCTGAAGCTCTGCTCGCTCAACGTTTCGAGAAGCCCTCGGTGCTCTTTCGAGATCGCCAGGTTGGTGGAGCTCCAAGCTCTAGACGTCTAGACAAAATTTTCTCGGAATCGTTAGTGACCAGCGCTGAAGAGTTGAGCTGTTGGCTTGAAGAACTCCTCGAAGGATCGGTCCGAGACGCAAGGAACCGTGAAGGCAGCGGGGGCTGAAGTCTAGAGCTCTCCCGTCTAAAAGGAGCTTTTATGAGAACAACGATTTTATCGATCCTGATGACGTATTGCTGCTTAGCCGCGGGGGCGTGGGCCCAAGCACCTACAGAAGTCCTGATCCTGCCGATCGAGATGCCGGGTTACTACAGCCCTCTGGAGTCCGAGACGCTGACCAAGATCTTCCAACAGAAAGTCGCGAAGCTAGCTCCTCAGGCCGACATTCAGCTCAGTACAGCCGCAGACCTCACCGCCTATCAGTACAAAGCGGGAGCAAACCTGCCGCCATCCGCCGAAGTGGCGGAAAAGATGTGCAGAGCCTACCAAGCGAACTACGTTTGCTGGACTTCGGTGAGCTTTCGACCGGATTTCAACAAGTCGACAGGCTCATTGGCTCTCGGCGGCGCCGCTCGCCTTTGGGTCTACAGTCAAGATAAGCGAAGCGTCGTCATCGACCAACCAGTGTCTTTGGTGCGCGCCGGCCACGTCCAGGATGTGACGGACGAAGAAGCCAGTCGCGCGGTCGCTTCAGAATTGGCGCAGGGCTGCGTGGAAGATCTCGCGGTGCAGATCGTAAGCATCGCACGTTATCGTCAGCAACAGCCTCAAGCTCAATCTGGCGTATCCAGCTGGCAGCCGCCCAAGGATTTTCAGGCGACCCAGAGCGCCAACTACAAAGACATGGTGAGCGCCGCCCAACTCTATCAGCGTGCGGAGAAGAATCAGAGTCTGATGAATATCACCAGTAGTCTATCCGACATGCAGATGCTTTGGACTCAACTTACGCCATCGGAACGCAAAGCCATCAACGACAACTATCCCGGCATTACCGAACTCATGCAGCCGGCGCCGGCCTACGGCGGCGGATATTGGCCGTATCGTTACCGCTGACTGGCTATCTAGAAAAAATCTAGCAGTTCCGGCGCGGCGCCTCCAAAAAGATGCGTAGCTAACTCTAGTGTCTCGGAGGGTCCGCCGGTGCGGCCGGTCAGTGCCAGCTTCTCGGCCGTGAGGAACCCGGTGTAGAGAGCGGCCAAGCTGCCGATGTCCAGCTTGAGGTCTCCTCGACCCCCGGGGGTGACCTTCCCTCGGCCGTTCTGAACCTCTAACATGAAAAACGCATTGTTGTCGGGGAACCAAGGATCCTCAATCGCGAGATGAAGCTCTCCGGCAGCGCCGCGCTGGTAACCTCGTTCTTCTAGAGCTTTTTTGACGTTGACGATCCGAAGCAGCCAATGTTCGTGAAGGCGAACTTTGAACTGCCATGGTTCGTTAAAGGACATCAAAATCTCTGAACTCGCCGCACTCGGCAAGGTGGCGGTAACGAAGAAGGCTCGATGCCCGGCTAAAAAACCCAAGAAAGTACTGACCGCGTCAGGCGTGGTCAGTAGGAGATCAGTAGCCTCCAAACTGTTGTCGGAAAAGCCCGCGCTGTCTTTGATCAGGTAAGTATAACCTTCGAGTTCTTCCCCGCGATAGAACCCGAAGCCCTGAGCAGTCTTGCCGCGGGGGCCGCGTATACGTTTCCAAAGGTAAGGTCCGCGCAGGAGACAGGCTTGTCCACGAGCGGAGTCGGCCTGCAGCTTTTCCGCGATTTTCTCGCTCTCGGCGGTCAGCGGTCTTACTTCTAAAGGGCCGCCTCGGTTGTCAAGACCGCGCAGCGGCAACTCTACCTGGAAATAGGACCCCGCTCGTTCATAGCCACAACGACGATAGAAAGAGGTTGTCGAGCCGTAGAGGGCCGACAAGGCCACACCTTCGTTGTAAAACTCTTGAAGGGTTTCCTTCATTAAAGTTTGACCCGCGCGCAGTCCTCTCCCAGAGGCGGAGATTCCGACTCCGGCAAGTCCCGTCATAGAGACCGCTCGACCGTGATACCATTGCGCCATGGGGATACGCAGAAGTCCACCCAGCAGATCGCCTTCGGAGGACTTCAGGGTACGCCAAAGTTCCTTATCGCAGCGCGAGATCCAATCCTTGCATTTCTCGCCTTCCATATTGAAGCAGTCAGCGATCATTTCGGAGAATTCTAAGAAGTCTGCGGATTGGAGGGGAGTGAATCTATGCATGGCTAGCCTCGCAGTTCTATTCTTTGGCTTTAACGATGCTGGCCCGTAGAATCATGGTGGGCTTTTCCGCGAGGTCATCCACCATACGGGTGTTTTTCCACAGGGCGTCTTGGTCCAGGCCCATGCCGGGATCTCCCACGGATTTGAACTGGTCCGCGACTTCCATACCCTTAACGACCTGACCGAAGGTTGTGAAGTTCAAGTCTGGCGCGGTCAGGCGATTGTTGTTTTGGTAGTTGATGAAGACTTGGGTGGAATTCGTATCTGGGCCCGCCTTGGCGAAGGCCAATGTTCCTCGGGCTAAATCGAAAAGAGTGGGGTCGTCGTCGAAGTTGTTCTCTTGCCAATCGGAGAACTCGCTGTTGATCCCGAACTGGGCCACAAACGGCTTGGGGGTTTTCACCACTCGAAAGATGGGGGTGTTGTTGTAGAAACCTTTGTCGACGAGTTCAAGGAAGCGCTTAGCCGCGTTGGGAGCGGCTTGAGGATAGATCTCGATCAGCAAATCTCCGGCGTCGGTTTCCATGAGCACTTTGACGACCTTGGTGATCTCGGTGGGGTCCTTGCCGGGAAGGGCTTTCAAGGGAACGCTAGGTTGGGCAAGCGTTGGGACAGCTAAGAGAGCGGTAAAGAAGAGTGCACAAAGGATGGGGCGTAAGACACTTTTGAACGATGGAACTTTCATGGTGACAGACCTCGCAGATACAGGATTTTCAAGGGGTGTACGAGGACTTACTCGTCTCGTCCCCCGTCCCAGGGCGGATTTTTCGGAGCCAAAACGAACCCGACCCGATGAAAAAGACTATCACTTCGGTCCTCCTTGTTTTGGCGCTCTCGTGGCCTGCTCTGGCTCAGCCAACCCTCAAGGATTATCCCGAAACCACAAAGGTTGAACACACCGATCGCTACTTTGATGTCGAGGTCTCGGATCCGTATCATTGGCTAGAGGATGACCGCTCGAAGGAGACCGCCGCCTGGGTTGAGGCCGAAAATTTGGTAACCCGCACCTATCTCGACTCCCTGAGTTTTCGGCCGGCCTTGAAAACGCGACTGCGAGAACTCCTCGACTACGAACGAGTAGGCCAGCCGTTTCGCGAGGGGGCCTACGAGTATTTCTACAAAAACGATGGGCTGCAGAATCACTCCGTTCTCTATCGCACGAAGCTCGGAACCCCCAACCCCACACCCGAGGTCTTCCTCGACCCGAACACTTTCTCAAAAGACGGCACGACCGGCCTTCGCGGGGTGTCTTTCACAAAGGACGGAACGCTAGCAGCTTACATGATCACCGAAGGTGGATCGGACTGGCGAAAAATCATCGTGCTCGACACCGCGACCAAGAAGGTCCTTGGTGAGACCCTCGTTGACGTGAAATTTTCAGGTCTTTCTTGGCGCAACAATGACGGATTTTACTACTCAAGCTATGAGAATCCTGACAATGCCGACGGCAGTCAACTCTCCACCAAGACCGCTAATCACAAACTGCTCTGGCACAAGCTCGGCACGCCTCAAAGCCAAGATGTTTTAGTGTTCGGCGGAGATGCCCGCCCGACCAGATACATCGGGGGTGAGGTCACTGAGGACCAGCGATATCTGGTGGTGACGGCGGCTCAGAATACCAGTGGCAACCAGGTATTTATCAAGGACCTCGATGACCCCAAGAGCGATTTTGTGGCGGTCACAGAAGATTACGACGCTGACTGTTCGGTGGTTACCAACGTTGGTTCAAAGTTCTGGATGGCTACCAATATCAAAGCTCCTAACTATAGGGTCGTTTCTTTCGACTTGAAAAAGCCCACGGAGGCGGATTGGAAGGTCGTGATACCTGAGTCGAACAACGTCTTGGCCACAAGCACCGGGGGTGGGAAGCTTTTCGGCAACTACTTGATTGACGCAAAAACGGCTGTCAAGCAGTTCGACCTCGATGGCAAATTGGAGCGGGATATCGAACTGCCTGGAATTGGTACGGCTTACGGATTTTCGGCAAAGAAGAGCGAGCGTGACCTTTACTTCGCTTTCACTTCGTTCACGGTTCCGGACACCATCTATCATTACGAGATTGACTCTGGAGTTTCGGACCTCTACCGTAAGCCCAAAGTGGATTTCGATCCCGATGCTTATCAGACTCAACAGGTGTTCTTTCAAAGCAAGGATGGGACCAAGGTGCCCATGTTCGTTGTACATAAAAAAGGTCTAAAGCTCGATGGTACTAACCCAACTTATCTTTACGCCTATGGCGGTTTTAACGCGAAAATAACCCCGGGATTCTCATCGTCTCGGATCGCTTGGCTTGAGCAAGGCGGGGTCTACGCTTCCGCCAACCTTCGAGGCGGCGGAGAATACGGGGAGACCTGGCACAAAGCCGGTACCCAGCAGAACAAGCAGAACGTATTCGATGATTTCATCGCTGCGGGTGAGTATCTGATCGAGAAAGGATACACGTCACACGATCGTTTGGCGATTTCGGGGGCCTCCAATGGCGGCCTGTTGGTGGCCGCCACCATCACCCAACGACCCGATCTCGCAAAGGTGGCCCTGCCGGCGGTCGGGGTCCTCGATATGCTCCGCTATCACACATTCACCGCTGGGGCCGGTTGGGCCGCCGACTACGGAACGGCCGAAGATTCCAAGGAGATGTTCGAATATCTGCGCGCTTATTCTCCCTATCACAACGTCAAAGACGGAACACGCTATCCGGCCACTTTGGTAACCACCGCCGATCACGATGACCGGGTGGTTCCCGCTCACTCTTTCAAGTTCGCTGCGCGACTCCAGGAAGCGCAGGCGGGCGATGAGCCTGTCCTGATCCGGATTCAGACCAAAGCCGGTCACGGTGTGGTGTCCACCGACCAGAAGATCGATTTAGACGCTGATGTCTACTCGTTCGTATGGGCTAACATGGACTACGTACCGAAGTTCTGAGAATCCGTCTCTACTATCGAGCGACAAGAAAGGGCAGCCCAATTGAGCTGCCCTTTCTTGTCGCTTCAGGCACTCGGCCAGAGTTGCGATATCTGGGTTGGAGCTATTTCACCTGGAAAAGAACGCGTGAGGTTCCGCCGCCGGCCACGATGTTTGCCGCGTACCAGCCCGCCGGATGTTTCTTGCCCTGCATGTTCTCGTCAATGCTTTTGCTCGCGGAAGCGTCAAACAGGAGGATCGCCGGTTGTACTCCGCTGGCCACGACGCCTTTGTCATCCGACGGGAAAATGTTGACGATGACCTGTCCTTTTACGTCTTTCACGGCTAAGGCGGCGCCACTGACCACGGGGTTCGCGATATGGGCGAAATTGGAGTCGCCTTCGACCATCGCCGCACTCTGTCCACCCAGCGTCACGCCGAAAGGGAGGACATCCTGGGCCACGGCGGGCTGGGCAAGAGCGATGGCTATCAGAAAATATAGGATGCGTTTCATGTTGGGTACCACTTTCTAGTTGTTGACTCATTGAGGGGGCGAACGCCGAAAAAGGGTTCGCGGAGGCTCAATGTCGTCTCTGGGGCTTCCGCGAGGGGATGTGATCTCCTCGAACGGCACGCTGGGCATAGAATTTCTGGCAATTGCCGTACTGTGAGGGGCCGCTAACGGAAGTTGGCCAAATGGGCCGTCTCGGATTCACGGAGGCCGCCTATGTAGTGATCGGATGTGTTCCTACTCGAGGGTGACTCCGTAGCACTTCCCTCGGGCGCAGAGTCCGGCGTTTCGGGAAGGCTCATGCCGCTCTTCCACATCGCCAGTTCGTCCTGCAGTTCTCTCAGTTGCCCGGCACCGGGTACGGACTCGATGACAGCACGGTATTTCTCTGGGCCGAGATGAGCCTTGGCGGCCATCAAGGTGGCATCACCCTTTGAGTAGCCTTCCTCAATCAGAGAATCTCGTTTTGTGCGTATATCCGGCACCTGGGCGACCAGCGACTGGAACATCTCACCGGACTGCTTTTCGAAGTTAACCATCAGACGCAGCACGTGGCGTATACTGCGGTCGCGGTCCTCGTCGATGGTGTACTCCGAAGTGGGTACGGAACGGTCCCTGTTGAGGTAGGCCGCTTGGTCGAAGCTGTTGAGTTCGTAAGAAGTGCACCACAGATCTTCGAATTGAGATTTGACGTGGTCGCGTTCTTTCAAAGCCTTTTTATCGTCAGCATCAAAATGAACGTAAACGGAGGTTTCCCAGTTTTCCGTCATTCCTTTGTTAGAGAAGTTTGTGCTTCCGGTGATCTCGCCCTTGTCAGTGATCAACTGCTTGGCATGTATTTTGCGATCGTGCCAGTTGGTGCGTTCCAGCATCGACCAACGGGGTTGGATCCCGTGATCTTCTAAGTGCTTAACACCTCCGGAATTGGGTGTCCCGCCGTGAGGGTAGAGTCCGCTGTCGGCGATCACTCTCACATCGAGATCTTTTCCGTCGGTCTTGAGCTGGTCCCGTCGCTCCACAATGGCAGCCGCGATGGCTTTAGTCACAACGAACCCTGGAAGGTAGATGAACTGGTCGGCTTTTGAAATCGCCTCTATCGCTATCGTTTCCCGTTCGACCGGAAGATCGGCCACGTCGACTCGAGTTTGGCCCACTTTTTTGTCGGATGGGAGTTGGATGTCATCGAGCCTCTCCAAATTCTTCGGCGAGGTAGTAACGTCGATAGCTTTCTCGATCAGGGCCCGCATCATCTTTTTGCCAGCGGTCGACAGTTCGACCTCGCCTCGACGCTCGGCGACTTTGGTCATGACCTTTTCGTAATCTTCCTTGGGGACAGACACCAAGTCCTTAAGGTTTGCGCCGGCATCTTTGGCGAGGGCTTCAAGTTCTGCCAGGCTGCCAGGATCGGGAAGGATGGTGCCGGCGGGTGTGGGTTTACCGAGACTGTCGAAAAGCGCTACGAATCCCCGTTTGCCAAGTCGGAGGTTGGTCTCTTGGAATTTTTCGATGTGCTCGGATCCCCAGATGTCGTCGAGCGTAGCTCCCCTGGAATCCTGTACGTCGCGAGAGAAGTTGTCTATCAGTTGTCGCGCGCCGGGTCCTTTGATCAGATAGCCAGCATCGATATTTTCTCCCGATCCGATGTTGGCATTCATTCCACTGATCAATACTTGGTCCCCGTAACGCATGATTTTTCGATGCATCAGGTCGGTCGGACTGTTGAGGAGCTTTTTTTGCGGAAAGAGCGAGACGGCGATGTCAGCGTCTGGAACCGTCGCCAACTGAAGGATAGTACGAATCTTGTCGGGTGTCGCGTCCAAGGAAAAATAGTTGTCCCCGTCGCCGTCTTTGGAGGGAAAACTCAGTCGTCCAGCGTCGAGATTCAGTCTTACCTTGTTGCCGGCCTTGGCGGCCTCGGCGATTTTTCCGGTCATTTCCGGCGAAGTCAATTCGTAATATTGAAGGTCTAATTCTTCGGGCTTGCCGGCCTTACCGTTCGCGATGGCTTGGTCGAGCGTGTTGTTCATCGTCTTCCAAAGCTCTTCACGATGAACAGCCTTCACTTCGTTGTGATGGCTGGTCATAGCGGCTTTTCCGGTTTGGAGGTCCTTGACGCTGGTGATCAACTCTTGCGTGGTTCGTCGCGCGGTGCCGTTCCAAGTGGGGCCGTTAGAATAGGCAGTGTAGGCCGCGATGACTCCAGCGGGCCCCAAGGCGGTCCCAGCCATCGCTTCCACCGCCGTACGGGCGGTAGCCTCTCGAAGTTCGGCCATCAGTTTGGTGTGCGGGGTGAGAAAATTTCCTTCGCGGGCCATTTTCTCCTCAACATCTTTGAGGGGTTGTCCCGTTTCCTTGGCCTTGAACAGTGTCCACCATTCGGATTTGAGCTCTTTGTATCTCGTCTCGCTGGCACTTGCATAAGTATCGAGAGCTTCGAAGTCTTCTAGCGAGATCGTCTTGTGCTCTTCCCAATTCTTGAGAGCTTCCTGGCTGGCTTTCTTGCCTTTTCGCACCATGGAGTTCGAGGCCGCTTCGGTCAATTTCTGGAGAGACTCCGTACCAAAACGATCGGGTCGGAGCGGAGTGCTGCCTATGGTGAGGTTGGGAGATTTCATAAAGACTTACCAACACCATACACTAATCTCTTTGATTTTATGTAAACTTCCACGGTGAGGATGTTAACAAGCGGTCAAGCGATCAAGGTTCGATACACAGGGGTGTTGTCAATTGGACCTTCTCGCACGATTGAATAGAAGCCTCAGAAGGGAAGGCTCATCCATTCGCGGGAGTCCGCGACGTAAAGGAAGTTTCCAATGGCCCGTGTGACATCCCAACGGGAATAGGTCTTGACCATATAGTCGCGATAGAGGCAGCGTTGGGCGACTCCAGCTAACTCGAAACCGTGGTACATAGACATTAAGGGATTGATGAAAAGTCGGGCCTCCGGATCGTCGACGATCCCCTCAACGTGACCGAAGCGCCCTTCTGTTGCGGCGACCACCGACGACATCACGATGCTCTTTCTCTCGGGCATGCGTTCGTGGACGAACTCCACAGCGTTTTTGAGACACTGGAACTCCGGCATCTGAGGAAGAAGGGAGAGCCCCCCAAGGTAGGTGCCGTTTCGGGTCAGGTCCGCCATGGCTTCCAAGACGTAGGCGTGGCAAACGCCGTGGAAGGTGTCCACTCCGAACCCCAGGGAGACAAGGAGTTTGGTTGGCAGTTCCAGTTGATCGGCGGCCACTATGCTTGCTATATCCTCGGCGGGAGTGCCCAGACTGGGCTCGTCACCCCTCATCAAGCAGTCGGTGCCCCCATCCACGAGGATTAAGGTATCGATCCCCAGCTTTTTTATGAGTTCTGTGTAAATGCTGAGGAGATGCGCGGAACCAGCGGGGCTGAAGCAGTGAATAGGAACACGAAGGCCTTGTTGGAAAAACCACTGAGCCAGATATTTTTCTGGAAAGTAGTCGGCGGGGCCAACGGATTCGTGATCCACTTCGATGCAGTTCTGCTGACGTCGATGGCCGTCGGTCTTGCTTAGGTCCGAGAAGGACAAGCTGCCAAGGTGAACAGACTTCTTTTGGGCGCTGAGGTGATGGAAAAGCGGGAGACCGGCAAAGACATCAAATCCTCCACCCGCGCCGAGGATGAGAATTTCTTGACTTTCCTCCAATCGAGCTAAAAGTGGAGGAGTATGGAGGTTCATTTGGTAGTGTTCGCTCTCCGCTGCTGCCGATCCCTCAACGTCGATGGCCTCTATTCGCCGGCGATTATCCGGTTGACCAGGAGGACAAGTAAGCTCGGCAAAGTTTTCCACTATGCGTTTTTGGTTGTTGAGTTTACTTTTTATTGCTCCTGTCGTCGGACAGCCGCTCCACCAGGCTGTACGAGACAACGATGTGGATAAGGTCGTGAAGATCTTTGAGGCTCAGGCGGAGTCCTCGCTTCCAGCGGCCGAGACTCTGCTCGAGACCCGTGTTGACGGAGCGACTCCGCTTTTGCTCGCTAGTTTTTTGGGATACCAACGTATGGCGGACCTACTCCTGAATGAGGGGGCTGACCTCGAAGCGGTCGATCTTTTGGGAGATACGCCACTTTTTCGGGCCTTTTCCGAAGGACACGCGTCTCTAGGATTAGATTTGCTGGGTCGTGGTGCGGACCTCCATCGCCCGAACAAAGCGGGAGAGACCCCTTTCATGATGGCCGCTCGCTCCATCGATCCTGTGTCTTTACGGATAGTCCTTGCTTCCGAGACTGATCTCGAGGCTCAGGACCATAGGGGACGGTCGGCCCTTCATCACGCGGTTGAGAACAAGCGTGGAGATAACGTGGCTCTGCTGCTGGTGTCCGGTGTGGACATAAATTTGGCGGACAAGAAATCTCTCACCGCGCTCCACAAAGCTGTCGCCAGCGGCAGTATTGAACTGGTCCGGCAACTGCTTGAGGCCGGAGCGGACCCCGCCTTGAGAGACCAGCGGGGAAGAGTGCCTTCTCGGATCGCTCAGGAACGTCACGATACCGCGATCCTGCGACTACTAGAGTCAGTCACGAAAGTGGATTCCGGCGACGCCTCTGTGCTCCCCTAGAGCAAGCCTATTGCACGCCGTCGGGCCGTGAGACGTCGCGCCGAATGTCATCAGATGTGCCGTGCTTTTTGTCCGGACCCGCGCTGATCAGTCGAATCTCCTTGGGAGTGACCTGAAACTGGAGAGGCGTATCCCAGAAGTCTCGGTCTTTCATCGGGCGACCGTCGAGTTGAAAGTTGGCAGAGATGAACTCGGGCCAATTTCTAGGCACACGATTGGAGGCCAGCATCTCCTCAGTGACGCGTCGTCCAAGACTGCTTAAGAATATAGAAGTTTCAAGTTGTTTCCATGTGTCTTCGGCCTGTCCCCTGAACTTCTGTTTTTGAACCGATGTTTGCCAGACGGCCGCCAGCGTCAAGCCGATGAGCAGAGCTAGCATGACCGATACCGGCAGTCGAATGGTGAAGAAGTGCCAAATCCGCGCTACGAGATGCCGACGCTTAGTGGGCGCCTCCATGGGGACGGCCGTGAAGTCAAGTTTCTTATCACCGTGCAGGCCTTGACCGCGGGCCCGTCGTTCCTGTTCATCGTCGAGCACGTGGGTTTGTTTAACCTGAGTGAACGTTCTGAGGCGGTAGAACAAAGAGCCCATTATCAACAAGGTTCCTAGCAGGCCAAGCAAGATGAGAATGAAGAGCGTCCTGGGAGAGGTCTGAGCTTTAACGCTTTCGCCAAGCCACAGCCCCGCGACCCAAACGACACAGAGGACAGAGGTCCGCAAACGAGGGTCGACGGCTTCTTGGACTGAGAGGGCAGAGGTGAGGCTTCCCAGCAAGACCAGTCCCGAGGCTACGTCCACCAAGAGGTTTCCCGCGCTGGGCGGAAGATCCATTAGCGTTAGAACAATGACGATTATAAAGAGCGAGTTCAAGAAGAGAAGGACGGACTCGAACCTCAAGGTTTCAAGGCAAAGGGACAAAACCATGATGCTGGCATAAACCATGAGCCAATGGCCGGGTTCTGATAGGACTTGGGATAAGCTTGTTTGGTCCAAGTTGGCGATCGGTAAAAGCTGACTGCCCACCAAACCTGAGAGGGTTGCGAGCCAGAAAAGCCCTATGGTGGAGCGGATAGACGGGCCGGCGACCCAGGACCTCAGCGAATCGATGACCAGAGCGAGGCGGGGGATGCGGTCATCTTGCAAGCCAAGATGGATATCTCGGTTCAGCGGTGCTTCCTTCACCAGGAACGTTGTCAAACAGAGGACAACAAGTTGTCCTTGTACGAGATGTATGAAGCTCGCTGATGTGTTGGCAAGCAATGTAGCCAAAAAAAGACCGAGATAGAGCCCTCCTGCGCGAAACGACAAGAGCTGTGCCCACTGACCAAGCCACTCGTAACGAGGGCTGCGCTCGACAACCAGCGCTTCGCAGGCCACATCAATCACGAGATAGAGTGCCAAGGCGAGAATGAAGAAAGATTGCCCGGTCACGTCCCCAACAAGGCTGACTAAGAGGGCTGTAAAGGCCGCGGCGCCGAGGTAGGGACGGTAGTCTCCCATAGTCGTTCTTGGAAGCAAGGTCAAAACCAGGGCGACCAAGGGACGACTGAGGATCAGCCATCCAAGCGCCTGCCACGAGGCTCCCACCATGGACCCCAGTAGAAGAGAGCCGAGTCCGCTTAAGATGGCGAAATACCAGAATCGCCATTCTTTGCTGGATCCTAGGGACGCTCTCATACGTGACGGCTACCGTTTTCGATCATCAAAACCTTCCAAGGGACTAGAAAAAAAGAGCCCCAGGCGGGGCTCTTTTTTTCTAGTGGCGAGAAGGCCTAAGCGAGCGGTGAGACGTGCGCTTTGGCTTTCTCGGCGATAACCGTGAATGCTGCGGCGTCCTCAACGGCTAGAAGTGCCAAGACCTTGCGATCGAGGGTGATTCCAGCATTCTTGAGGCCATTGATCAGACGGCTGTACGTGAGTCCATTCAATCGCGCTGCCGCGTTGATACGTGTGATCCAAAGCTGACGGAAATCCCGTTTCTTATTGCGTCTGTCGCGATAAGCATACTGTTGGGCGTGCAGGAATGCCTCCTGCGCGGAGTTGACTTGACGGCTGCGGGACCCACGATAGCCCTTGACCGATTTCATCAATTTGCGTCGTTTTTTGAGGGCTATAACTCCTCTTTTCACTCTTGGCATGGCGTGTGATCCTTTCTAAATGTACGGAGCGAGAGCACGAATTCTGTGCACGTCCGTGGAGTGTACCATCGCAACCTTACGGAATTTCCGGGTGCGCTTGGGAGATTTTTTCTCGCGAATGTGGTGACATCCAGAGAATTCTCTCATTCTCTTGATTTTGCCAGTACCGGTGACTCTGACGCGTTTCGCTACGGCTTTTCTTGTCCGAATTTTCGGCATAATAGATTCCTTTCCGACTATCACAGTCGACACCAACGGTATCGTTGGACTCGGTCGCCTTCTATGAGGTCTCCGAGCTTAAGCAATCGACAGACTCTGATGACGAGCGTATGCCCGACTACAAAGCATGTGGGCCTACCCGGAAAATCCAAGGATTCCCGTTTAGGACCGAACCGTATGAGCTGAGGCTATACGGTGAGAAGAGGTCTTCTGCTTAGGGTGCCAAAGTGGTCCTGAGTATAGCAAAGGCAAGATCTTACGTCAACGTGCGATATCTCGAAGTTCCATACGGCAGTACAACTCCCATTACGTCGCTTCTGGCTTACGTCCTTATTTTGCTATTTACGCTCAACAGTTCAGCGTTCGCCGAGACAGTCTATCTTCGAAATCAGAGGCTTCCGGTGGTCCAAGCCAACGGGTCCCAGTTGGTTCAGGTCGACGCTTTTCTCGCTATTGTTGAGCGACTTGGCGAGGCGACTTTTGAATCGACAGAAGGCCAACTTGCGGTTACTAAGCCCAGCGGAGAGAAGAAACTCTTCGCTGTCACCCCCTACGGAGAGCTTGCCGAATGGGAAGCTCTATTGGGGTGGTTGGGGTATGAGAAGCGTGTGAATCAGGCCACCGGTACCGTTGATTATGCTCCACCGGGAATCGCCGCCGTCCCCGCGCTCCCTCCCCAGATACAGTCCTCTGAGACCCGCCGAGAGCAGTCTCAGAAACGTCCCGGCTATCGTCTCGCGGAAAAGAACTTCGAGGCGATTATGTCTCAACTGACTCAAGGGGGCACTGAGGAGCAGCAGCGCCGTGTTCAAGATTTGGGAGGTCGTGTGGCCGCTCAATCCCCGTTGGCCAACATCCTTTGGACATTCGAAGTTGCGAAAAGTCCAATTCCCAACGCTTTATGTAC
>JBBKWP010000086.1:0-30267 GCA_037968995.1 Candidatus Xenobia bacterium | reverse complement strand
CCTCACAGATGTCGGGTGGTGAGCAGCAACGTGTGGCCATTGCCCGAGCCCTTGTGACTCGACCTTCTATTCTGCTGGCCGACGAGCCCACCGGAAACTTGGATACCCAAACAAGCCTTGAGGTTATGCGTATTCTGCAGGAGCTAAATGACAAGGGGTTGACGGTGCTATTGGTCACCCACGAACCGGAAATCGCGCTTTATACCAAGCGCCTGGTCACCTTTCGTGACGGCCGAATTTTGAGTGATGAGTTGGTGCAAGGTGGCCGCCGAGCGGAATCGGATCTGTTGAGTGTCTCTGCATGAAAGTCGTAGATACACTGATATTGGCTTGGCGTTCTCTCTATCGCAATGGCATGCGAACGATCTTAACCATGTTGGGATTGATCATCGGTGTGGCTGCTGTGATCACCATGCTCGCCCTAGGTAATGGTGCCAAGACATCGGTGCAGGCTAGCATAGCAAGTTTGGGTACGAACACCATCTCGGTGGGTGCCGGTTCGAGCAAAAGCGGTGGCGTTCGTGGTGGCGCTTTTTCCAGTCAGACTTTGCTCGCAGGAGATGCCGTCGCCATAGCCCAAGAAGCCCGCTTATTGAGTGCTGTCACACCTTTGACACAGAACAACAGTCAGGCCGTGGTGGGTAATAACAACTGGTCCACCACGGTCAATGGAGCGGGATTGGATTTTCCGAGCATTCGCAACTGGCAAGTTGCGCGCGGTCGTTTCTTTACTGAGTCGGAAGTCAAGACATCGGCTAAAGTTGCTGTACTGGGGCAAAGTGTGGTGGATAATCTCTTCCCAGAAGGGGAGCCTTTGGGAAAGACTGTTCGCCTGGGTTCGGTACCGGTACGTGTTATCGGCGTACTGGAAGTGAAGGGCGACTCTCAATTTGGTGGTGACCAGGACGATATCGTGGTTGTTCCTTACACCACGGCTATGAAGCGCTTGTTTAAGCTGACCGCTCTGCGCACTATAATGGCCTCTGCTGTGGATGAAGATTCGGTGGACGCAGCGGTGAAAGAAGTGACGGCTATTCTTACTCGTCGTCACCGCATAAAGGAGGGTGAGGATGCCGATTTTCAGGTACGTACTCAGGCCGAATTCGCCGAGAGAGCCGCAGAATCATCAGCCGTGTTCACAGCGCTCTTAGCGGGCATCGCCTCGGTTTCTCTCTTGGTAGGCGGTGTGGGAGTCATGAATATTATGCTGGTGTCGGTGACCGAGCGCATCAGGGAAATAGGAATACGCATGGCTGTAGGCGCTAAGAAAGCCGATATTCGCTTGCAATTTTTGGTGGAGTCCGTGCTCCTATCTGTCTTGGGTGGGTCTATAGGGATAGCACTCGCCGTAGTTGCTGCTCAGTTGGGTACAAGGTTCACCAGCCTACCCCTACTGGTGGATTCAGGGTCTGTGTTATTGGCCTTTGGGTTTTCCGCAGCCATAGGAATCTTCTTTGGCTACTACCCTGCGGTCAAAGCATCCCAACTCGACCCTATTCAAGCTTTGCGCTCGGATTAAATCCATTCAAGACCATCATCTGGGCGCTCACGCTCCCATGGCCCAAAATTTCGCGATGACCGAGTCCTTTCCAGCAAGCCTCACGGTGTCTCGGACATCGCTAAGAGCTTTTGATAAGCCGGAGTCTCCGTGCGCATGGCCTGCATCTTTTCTTCCCCGATCAGATCTAAAAGGGCGTACCCGCGGGACTCTCCTTGAGCCACGTGTTGCTCAAGGTTGAACTGTAGCTCGGGGCGGGTGCTCACTTCGTCTTGGACGCGACTGCCGATGGCCCGTTCGTAGTTTTCGATGCCGCGCAGGAAGCCACGAATGTTGCGGCCCCGTTCCCTATCGATCAAGAGGTCTTTCTCAGGCCCGGCCGGTTCTTCGGCGTATTTGCGCTCGGCGATGGCGCGCGTATTGATGCTCATCGCCTCACGATCCCATAGGCGACTGAAATCTTGGCTCAGCTCATCTTGTTTGTCTTTACTCTTCTCATCTTCGCCGAAATATACGACGTCGGAAAGCTCCCAGTTGGCGCGCAGAGCTTTGCTGGAAAAGTTGGTGCTTCCGGTCAGCATCATCTTGTCGGTGACCATCAGTTTAGCGTGCACCTTGCGATCATGCTCGGGGTTGCTGCGGTCGAGAACGGCCCACTTCACAGGGACCCCATGATCCTCGAGATAGCGATAACCCACCTCGTTAGGCGTTCCTCCGTAGCCATACATGCCTGGATCTAGAACCACTCGAACCTGGAAGTCGGGCCCTGAACGATCTTTCTTTTCCACCAAAGCCCGAGCCACTTCTTCACTGACCACGAAAGCCGAGACGTCGATCCGTTTCTCGGCGGTGTCGATGGTGTGCAGAAGCATAGCTGTGCGCTCGGCGGAAGTGTCGCCAACGGCCACGGTGTCAGTACCCACTTTTTTGTCGCTGGGCAACTCACCCGCCTGGAGCTTCTCCTGACGCTCCTTGCCGTTCATTCGCTCCACGGCGGCTTCTAAGCCGCCGGCCAGAAACTCTCGGCCGCGCTCGGTCAACTGAACCGAACCGTGGCCCTTGACGAGGAAGGCCTTTGCATCAGCGTCAGTGATCTTGCCGTCTTTGTCGCTGTCGGGAATGTTGGCCAAGTCCTGGGCCTTCACACCCTGAAAGGCCGCCGACTCCATCGCCGACTCTACCCGTTCGGGGTAACGTTTCCCGGGCTTCTGGGTCTGGGTCCCGGAGGCCTCAAGGAGAGAAAGTAGTCCGAGGGTGCTGACCGTGACATTCTCTTTCTCGCGAAGGTCTTTAAGTTGACTGCCGAAGATCTGTTGCACGTCGCGACCAGCCGAGCGGTCGAGGTCGCGCTGAAAGCCTTCGGCTTGATTGCGAGCGGCCGGACCCTGCATCGTCATACCGTTGTCGACGTTCTCCCCGGATCCGGAGTTGGCGTTCATCCCGCCGAACAGTACTGTGTCGTTGACCCTTAGCAATTTGCGGTGCATCAGGTCGCCTCGAGAACCGAGCACTTCCTGGTTAGCAAAAAACTGAACACCAGCTTGTCCCCGGGATCCGTTCTCAAGGCTCTTCACTGTGCTCAGTCGGTTGGCCAGCGAACTCGCGTCGAGGTTTTCGCCGTCGGCTTGCAGGCGCCCGGAATCAATGAGTACCCGAACATTGGCTCCACCGCGGGCCGCTCGGCTCAGCTTTTCGAGTGCATCGGGGCTTGAAAGTTCGAAGTACTCGGCGTCAACTCGAGCGCCCTTGGGAGAGCTCGCCGCCTGCTCCATCAACTCCATCTTTTTCTGCCAAACTTCTCCACGGGTGAGGACCTCGATGCTGTTACCCTTGAGTCGTCTTCCAGAATTGGGGTCGGCCAATTCGTGGGCGACTTTAAGAACCTCGCCCATCTCCTTCACGGGGTGGCGACCGGTCGTGAAGTAGTTCTCAAAGGTGGAGGAAATCTTTTCCTTGCCGGCCAGCGCGCTCCACTGATTCTGGCGCTTGGCGCGCTCCACAGCCTGGAGTTGCTCCTGCGTTTCCTGAAGGGTAACGTGCAGGCGCGCTTGGTCCTTTAAAGGCCCATCACGAGCCTCTTTGAGTTCACTGCGAAGGTTCTTGCGTTGTAGCTTGAGCGCGGGAAGGTCGGCGCCCGCTTCGTTTAAGTCGCGCGCAACCTCGGCCATAGCCTCCGGTAACGAGGCTGTCTCCATCGTGTCGACGAAGTTGGGGTCCGCCCCCAGCGGCTTCCCCGAGGTGGTGATGTAGAGATCTAGCGGGCCGTTGACAAGCTCAGCCTTGCCGCTGTGAGCCGCAAGCGAACGTCTGGCCGCGGCCGTCAGAACAGGGGGTAAAGGGGTTTTGCCGACATTGCGAGTTTCCACTACCTCCAAGTGTCCCCTGGAGCAGCCACTTGTCTAGGGGACATGATCTTCTTAAACACTGAACCCCAGGCGAAGGGGCGGAAGCGCGGACGGTCTCTTCTCGTACCCGTTGAGCGACGTCTCTGTACTCTCGGCTCACCGTGGGCGCGGAACGCTTGTCAGGAGTAACTTCTATCGGTTAGCGAGGCTTACCCTCTTCGCGCTTGGCCACTTCAATCCGGATGAACTCCGGAAGATAACTCGGGGTGCAACCACGAGACACAGGCTCACCCTTGTACAGACCCAGTTTCTCACCAAGTTCCATACATCTGGCACGGTATTCCGGCTGATGGATCCCAATCCAGCCGGCTGTAAAGTTCATGGTCTGTTGCACCTCGGGTTCGGCCTTCCCCATGTCAGATTCCAGAGAATTCAGGAGGTGCTCGGTGTTATCCGGCGGCGTTTGTCCCGTCCAGCGCAAACGAGCCTGGTGATACCAAAACAATCGACGCATCAAAGGCTTCCCTGCCTTCTCCCAACTCTCGAGAAGCTCGATCGTCTTCTTACTCTTCATGAGCTGATTTGCCAGCAACCAATCTGCAATCTGATCCCGTTCTTCCGGGCTTTGGTCTGACAGGCCATCCACCAGATTATCCAAGGATTCGGAATCCAATCGCGTCTTGTCCATAATCAGGACCGCCAGCATGCGTTGATGAAAATCAGTGCTACTCCACAACTCCATGGCAAAGTCATGGTCTTTCTTGATGACCTTGGCCATTTTCTTGATATCACCAAGCTTGGTGGTCTCGGCAAGTGTGGTCAGAATCTCTTCCTTGGACTGCTTGAGCTTCATATGCTGGGCCCTCCTTGTCAGTAGAGTAATTTACCTTCGTTGAGACGCACTGGAATCCGCCTTCCATCTGTGAACATTCCCAACGAATCTGAATCTCCTCGGCTATGCCCAGTCGCTTTCCCAACCGCTTTCCCAACCGCTTTCGCTATCACACCCGCCAAACTGGGATTGCCCTATAATCCGTCGGGCTTTTTGAGTTTCATGGCTCGCTTACCGCTCTGCATCGTGAAAGAGATGTTCTTCACCGCGGGACTGATCGAGGCTGACCGTGCCGAGCGGGCAGGTCTGATCAACATGGTGGTTCCGGCGGCCGAACTCGAGAGTCGTACCTACGCTATGGCCAAGATGATCGCTTCGCGCTCAGCGGCCTCGGTAACGGTGGCCAAGGAGTCTCTGAACCTGCTCAGTCAGGCCACTCCACTAAGTCCTTCTCAGTTCGAATACATTCAGGGTATGCGCCGCGCAGTTTACTTCGGTCCGGACTACCATGAGGGCGTGCAAGCCTTCTTGCAGAAGCGTGCTCCTCAATTCCTGGAGACTCCTGGGCATCTAGTCTCGCCGTAGGTTTCTAGAGAGTTTGCGGCACAAGCCCGATCCATCCTAAAATTCCTACAGCGTTCATGGCCGTAGGTGCCTTGGGTTTCTACTGAGTCTCTTTCCTCGACGGCGTTCTGAAGCTCAGTTATGGCGAACTTGAGTATCGAAAGTTTGCGCCTCGGGACGGGTGCGCACTTCGTCTTGGACGCGACGACCGATGGCGCGTTCGTAGTTTCCAATGCCGAGAGGGATCCTCGAATGTCGCGACCCCTTTCCCTATCGACGAGGAGGTCTTTCTCGAGTCCGGCTGGCGAGGCTGCCAACGCGGACCAAATCTGCGAGTTTACTGATAAGTTTATCGACGAACCCGCACACTCGGGGCGATCGACTCAGCTTTTCGAGTGCGTCTGGGCTTGAGAGTTCGAAAACCGATAGCTCGGGACTTAGTCGACGTGTTGATAGCAAAAACGCGATCCCGGTTGAGGAGAGCGCTTGCATTGCGCTCCGGCGCGCGTCCGGCCCTCGCACTGAACCCCAGGCGAAGGGGCGGAAGCGTGGACGGTCTCTTCTCGTACCCGCTGAGCGACGTCTCTGTCCTCTCGGCTCACCGTGGGCGCGGCACTTCGTGATCCGTAAACCAGGGGGGCGCCCATGAGCAACGGATTGGTAGAGACCTTTTCCAGATCGAAGGTGTAGGCCCAGAGCATGTGAGTTGAACCGTCATTGTGCTGTTCAGGCACCTGAAAACGGAATCCGTGGTCTCCTTCATACCCGGTGAGTTCAAGAACCTCAGGCCTCGATTGGTCAGCCCAGCATGCTCCCACATATTCCCCCTCGAGATGATTGCCGTCCAAGTAGAATTCCACTCGCAGCTTCCCCTCTGGTTGGTTGGCGTCGAGACACCAACCGGTGGCCAATCCTGTTTGGCTGACTTCCTCCAGCCAACCCACGGGCGGCGTTGGCTGGAGAAGCGCCGGGGCGAAGACTCGCGGAGAACCGGCCAAGCTGTGCAGGCTCTGAGTGCGGGGATCGACTAGACAGGCCCAGAGCTTCAAGCGCCGCCCGTCCAAGAGTTCTCGGGGTAGCTCGAAGAGAAAGTCGTGCCCCCCGTCTTGGCGGGGCGAATGGAGATCCAAAATGATCAGCGGTTCGGTCTGCAGACTGGGCTCTTGAAGGTAGAAACGAACGCCCAACCCTGAGGGATCGCAAGCCCACCCGGTACCGTAGCCGGAATCGCAGAAAGCCTCAAGATACCCGCGGGGAACGCCGCCTTCGAGCGAGGCTTGAGAAAGCTTTCGAGAATGGACAGACATCGTTTGGTCGAGTAGCGCTTCTTGCAATCGGGCTTCGTCGGCATCGTTGACTTTGGGAGCCCGGCGATTCAAGGCGCTCAAGAGCAAAGAGGTCAGGATCACGAAGACGGCCGGATCCTGACGATAGTGACTCAGACATTCCAATATCAGGGGATGATGTCGGTGGAGAAGTATCAGCCCGGTCGCGTCCAACTCCACCGGTACGTCGCTCGGTCGATCACTGAACAAGATGCGACTGGTACGAAAGTCAGACACCAAAATGTCATCGTCTCTCTTTACGAGGCGGCGCAACTCCCCTCGGAACGCGGCCAGAAAAAACTCTTCTTCGAGCCAGTGCTCATCGGGCACAAATTCGACTTCGGTTCTTTTTGTCTCCTGTCTTGAATCCTCACCCACCGCCAACTGCTCGAGAAATTCGTCGCCCAGTAGCCGTTGGAGGGTCCTCTTCTCTTTCCATCCCAAGGACAGTGTCCCACTCGCGTTGGGATCTCGAACGATCTCTTGCAAGGAGCGTTTCTCGCCTGCTTGAGTCGTCAACCAACGAACATCGAGCAGAGCGCTGTTCTGCACGACCGAAAAGGTGCTCCAACCGGGGAGCCTCTCTAAGGCTGCCGGGTCTTCGATGGATAGCCCGCAGCATTCCAAGAGAAAACGCATCGGATTGGGACGAGAGGCGCTCAACAGATAATCCGCCACAATATTGAGCGTGGCCTGCGGCTTGGACCAAAAGAACGGGATAGAACTGGGCTTGGAGATCCTTTCGATAAGAGTTGGCAACGGTTGGAGCCCACAGACCAAGGCCCGCTGTAGAGTCTGGTCGGGTTTGACTCCATCGAAATTTGGCGTGGGCTCGAAATCGGCTTCTAACACTAAGTCCACACCCAACGGCCAGTTTGAGGGGACCATCTCACAGAGTAGACAGCCGTCTTTAATCAATCGAATGGTCGCCGGGGTGTCAGTTTTGCGAAGGCCGATCTGGCCCACCACACCATCGCTCTCAACGTCCTGCGAAGCTAGATATCCGCGCCCCTGAAGCTTGGCTTGAGTAGGGGTCGCGCGCCATCGTTCCCTATTTCTCTCGGTCTCACGCAAGCTTCGTAATCGACGCGTGACGTTGCGCAGATGATGGAGCTTTTTCATCTCAACGTGGAGGTCTTTTTCCGATAGCCAAACGATCGGCAGACCTGGGATGCTCTGGCCGCTCCCGTACTCAGTAGAATATGGAAGAAACCCGTGGGCGGTTGTCGCCTTGGTCAACTCCTCGAAAGTGGCCCGCTCCCCGTTAGCCAAGTTCCAAACTCGGAGCTTCGCTAAACAGCCCGGATAGGACGAGGGGTCGTCTAGCTTTCTGACATCCCCCAAAGCCAACAGCTCTTCTCGGGACTCCTGGGGGAACGAGCCACAGTCCTCATCGCATAGCTTTGCGACGGCCCGCTCTCGAGCCTGTCGCACCGTAGCCATCACTTTCTCAAAGGCAGAGTTTCGCTGCAACGCGGCCCCCGACAGATCCTTTGCCAGCCCCTCTGCATGGACAACGGCTCGAAACGGTAAAGCACCAAAATCGAGTTTTACGGTCTCGATTCTGACCCCGTCCATCGAGATCTCAAGTTCGGAGGGTTGTCCTACAATAAAGCCGCCCCAACCTGACACGCCTTCGCCCTCCACGACCACCTCGCCAGACCTGGTGCCCGGGCTGAAGCCGTGCGGTCGTCGAGACACCAAGGTACCGTTCACGGTGATCGGAATCTCCGTGGCCGCGCAATGGTGCTTAAGCAGAGTCTGTTCAACGCCGGTGCCCTTCAAATTACGCCAAAGCTTGAGGAGAAGCTTGAAGTGCGGGCGCTCCCTTATCTGAATCAGGGTTCCCGGATCCTTCTTGGAAGAATCTGCCAGCTTTTCAGTCGTACTAGCGCCCCGTATGTCGAGACATGCTCCGCCGTGGGAGTCGACCAACATCTGAGCGGGACTGAGAGCCTCCGCGGCCAACAGCCCCGCCGCCAGTTGACGGCGGGAACGGGAAGGCGAATCGGTAGCATCTTCTAAGACAGCCATCTCCAGATGACTCAGATCCTGAGCGAAATACGGTTCAGCGTCAAAGCGCATCACCATATCGTCAGCATCGAAGTGGAAGTCAATCTTTTGGGCGCCTCGAAGCACCGCGGACTGCACCAACTCCAAGACGTAAGCGTAAGGGTTGGCCAACTGATAGCGGGCCAGTTTCTCCCTCGCCCTCGCTCGGTCGAGAGTGAAATGTCCGCGCGTCACCTCGCTCAAGACTTCACCAGCTTCCAGGCGGCTAGGGCGAGGGCTGAATCGGCTTCGGCCGTCACGCCGCTCTGGCCCAGAAAATGCTTGAGCAAGAGAAAGGCGGCGAGTGCGGCCTGCTCGTCAACAAGGGATCGAATTCTCTCCACAGCGGGGTGCTCCGCGTTGATGACCATAATGTTCTTTACTTTTGACCTCGAAGGCCGAGGCAGTCGAGCCGCGTCTGACCGAAGTTCTAGCTGCCCGATCTCTTTGAGCAACAGAACGGGCCAGTCTTGCCCACAGCAACTGAGCCCCAGGCGCACCTCGCGCAGTTCTATGCCTAATGCCGGAGCCAGGAGCTTGAGACAATCTCGCAGCGCTTTGGGAACCTCGGACTCTATCACCTCCGGCATCACATAGCTGTCTCGTAACTTGATGGGCTCGGACCCGACGATGAGCTTAAGAAGGGAAAACTCCGCGCCACCGACATCCATCTTCAGCACCATAAATCCAGACTGTTCGGCTTGGTCGCTCAGGGCGGTGCTCGATGTCGCCACAACCAGTTGCCCTCGTCGATGGGCCTCGAGAACGGAACTCACGCTGGCCTTCCCTCCCTGGACTGTACGAAAAGCCAAACTTCGCAGTCCTGCCGCACTCCAATCCCTCCTGCGAGGCGCCGGCTCGCGCAGTTGTACCTCGTTGAAAAACAGCGGCACGAGACCCTTCCAGTCCACCCGGAAATCCAGACGTTGGCTACGACCATAAGCCACCTCCAGAACGAACTCGCTCCAGCCCGACCCCTCTGAAAAATCCTTAACCTTGAGTTCCCGTCGAACCAAGATGTTCGTCGTTCCGGTCTCCCCCACTGTGATCTCCGCCACGGAAAGGTCCGCTTCCGTGTAGGCGTCGCTGGGGACCCCCAGACAAAACGCCACTTCAAAACGTTGGACTGCACCCAGATCTTCTACGGCCGGTCCATCACAAAGCAGGCCTGCGCTGTGCAATCCCGGTCGACCGACCCAGTGATCACCCGCGGCCTCCCCACGGGGATGAGTGAAATGGTTCGATCTGAGTCTGCGCAGAGGACGGGCTCCATAGTGGGCAGACAGGGCCAAGCAAACGGGGTCTCTTTGGCTGTCGCGATTCTCGAGTTCCGCGAACAGACGTCCGGGGAGTTCGGTCTCCACCATCTCACCCACTCGCGTCATCAACCGAGCGAAGTGATCGTCTTGAACCACTTGGTCGCGCGTCAAAGTGTGCTCTAAAAACCGTGAGTTAATCTTGACGACAAGACCGGCGAAAACGTGTTCTGTTGTGCTTTCCAGTAAGGTCAGACCTTGATTGTAAAAACCGATGAAGGAATGGAAGTCCTTGGCGTAGCCGATCTGAATCTCGGTGTCGGGCTCACTCCAGACCAAAGGGCAGTCGACATCGATTCCAAAGGCACGTTCTAGACGTTCACCGCAAAAGGAGATCTCTCCGCGGACGTGTTTGCACCAGTAAAGCAAAACCTCGCGTGATCGCGCCTTGAGCGCTTCGAACTCTTGTCGACTGGTCGCCTTGAGCAATCGGATTTTGGTGCCCTCTCGTACTTCTTTGAGGGGTCGTCGCTCGAAACTTCCGTCCTGGAAAAAATCTACTATCCACGCCTCACCGTCGCGCGCGGTTTCCAGGGTGACCAACTCGGAATCGAGAGCAAAGACGGAGACAAACCCGATGCCAAACTTACCGATCAGCGTGAAGTCGTCGTCCTTCCTCGAGCTGAACAGACAGGTGAGCTGAGAGTCGATGATCTCTTGGGTCATACCGGCCCCAGTGTCCTCAACCGTGATCTCGGTCTGTCCTTCCTCAGTGTAGCGGACCTGGATGTCGACCTGGCGACTGCCGGCGTCGAGGGCATTTTGAACCAGTTCGCGATAGAACGAAAGAGGGTCGGAGAATTGATGAACCAGAGTTCGTAAGGCGCTGCCGGCACTGATGATCTCTTGGGACGTCATCCGAAGCTTCTTTGTTTCACTCCTCTAGAACCCTTTGGGGTTCTCCTCTCGCACCTCGACAGGCCAACTCCGGGGGATTGAGCGAAGGAGCCCATTTGGTGGGAAAGAAGTCCTCCGGTTAGCATCCTAGCACTGCCTCCGAAAGCGAAGGCGTAACACCGCTCCGGGACCTTCTAACCGGTTGAACAGTTCACACTCGCCGCCCACCTCCCAGAGCATCGATCGCACCAGAGTTAAGCCCAAACCCATACCCGGCACCTGCCCCGTGAAAGACTTCTCGCCTTGAAAATACGCCGAGAAGGCACGTTCCAACTGTTCAGGGGAAAGGTGACGACCGTCGTCTTGTATATCCAGTGTGACGAACTTGGGTCCAGCCGTCGCGACGATAGTGAGCCGAGGAGTGGCCGATGGATGAAACTTCCTGCTGTTCCCTAGCGCCTCCCAGAGGATCAGTTCGAAGGCCCGGGAGTTCACTTCCATGCGCAAGCCCGGCGAACACTCGATCCGTATTTGGGGTTCTGGAATCTCTAACTCGGCACAGGTGGCTTCAACGAGGTCCTCAAGATCTGCGAGTAAAAATCCCGGTCCTCGCGGGAGCGCCGAGGGACAGTTCACATAGCGAAGTACATCCTCAAGTTCACCCCTCAACTCCTCCACTCCGTCGTCGGCCTGCTGGGCGAACTCGACCACCTGTTCGGGAGAGAGTTTGTGCGCTTTCTTGCGGAGGAACGTGAGTCCCCAGGAGATCTTCGTCAACGGGGTCCGAATCTTGTGAGCGATCATGGATTCGAAGCTCCAGACGCTTCGCATAGATGCGTGTTGCTCTGTAACATCCCGAATCTGAATCAATCTCTCTCCGCTGTGCCCCGCCGCGTGAGAAAAGCCCTTGACCGCCAACCAGTGGGCCCTCGAGTCGACAGTCTCAGGATGGACCAGATAGAGAACGGAGTTCTCTCCCAGTTGGGGAAAGTTCTCCCACTCGGCTTCCGGCCGCAGTAAGAATCTTTCCTGAAGGATGGGTTTCAAGGCGACCTTGCCGGGATTTTGACTCAGCCCCAAAAGGCGGACCGCCTTTTCGTTGGCGTAGAGTAACTCTCCAACAGGGTCCAGCAACAGGTATCCTACGTCGGCCTCCTCCACCACCCATCCAAAACGCGCTCGTTCATTGCGAAGCCTGCGAAAGCGATTCAGACGCGTCACGGTTCGTACTCGAGCCCTCAACTCTCTGGGTTGAAAGGGCTTGGTCAGAAAATCGTCGGCGCCGGCGTCGAGCCCTTGAATTCGAGACTCTTGGTCTTCCAAGGATGTGAGCATCAGAATCGGAATTTCGGCCAGATTTTCGTCGTCGCGTAGAGCACGACACACTTGATATCCGTCGAGTTCCGGCATCATAATATCCAGCAGAACGAGATCGGGGTCCAGCGTCCTGGCAAGTTCCAAGCCCGTTTGGCCGTCGGCAGCGCATTCCACCTGAAAGCCGTCCTTCTCCAGAAGTCGTCGTAACGCCAGGCGACTCACATCGTCATCATCAATAATAAGAATGACCGCTGCGCGTGGAGTGCTCAAACTAGCGGCTCCTCGTCTTTCTGCTCGCGGTCACAAGACCCCAGCGCTGTTCACCACCATTCGCTTCAACCAGACCGCGATATTCATCCAGGGTGTGTAGAGCGTAGTGATGCTCGGCGACATAGTTCGCGAAACTTTCAGACCTTGGGCCGGCCGCACAACAATAGTCCGTGAAAAGCAGCCTGCCACCGGGACGTAAGGAGTTGTGCAGGACTTCGAACTCGATGCCGGCTTCGGTATACTGGTGCTTATCGAGAAACTCAGAACTCATGCTCTCAGATTCGTCCAAGGAACCGCTGTTCTCCTGGATCCACCATCATGACTCAAAAATCTTCACGTTATGAATCTCTGCATTGCGTCAAAAAGAGGATACCATCCCCTGTGAAAGAACGATGAAATTTAAAAATAAAGCTATCAGATAGCAATCGCTTCGGGAGGTTTCGATGACAACTAGACTCTGTAGGATCCTGTTGGCAATGGTGATGACGGTGTCGGCTTGGGCCCAACCTAAACCGGACACCGTGATTCTCCCCGTTGAACTACCGGGCTACTATGACCCTCTGGACTCCGAAGCGCTGGCTAAAATACTGAACTTGAAACTGCAGAGTTTGGCTCCAGAGGCCGGCCTGCAGTTAAGCCGCGGCGCGGATCTGACGGCCTTCGGCTATAGGGCCGGAAATGAGCAGCCGCCGACACTTGAAGTGGCCGACAAGATCTGCCGAGCCTATGGGGCTGGGTACGTCTGCTGGGTCTCCATACGCTTTCAGCCCGACTTTAAGCCCGAGACTAAGGCTGTGGCCGTGGCTGGCGCCGCCCGATTCTGGGCCTACAGCGGAGCGGACCGCAAGGTCATCTTTGACCAACCGTTGTCTTTAGTCCGCGTGGGTGAAGTCAAGAACGCCAACGATGAAGTGGAAGCCGGTAAAGTCGCCCGCGAACTGGCCGCCGGATGCATCGGTGATCTCGCCTATCAGATCTTAGGCGTGGCTAGACAACGGAATGCCCGTCCCCCCACCGGAGTTTCGACCTGGTCCCCTCAGACTCAAGACGCGACACAAAGCTCTGGATACAAAGACATGGTTCGAACAACCAAGGACTACCAACGAGCCGTCAGAGACCAGAATTTCATCGACATGAACTCCGCCGAAGCCTCAATGCGACGGTCTTGGGTCACGCTTAACCAGAAAGAGCGCGACGCCATAGGCAGAGACTATCCCGATCTCAAGGAGGTCATGACCCGTGCTCCAGCCTACGACTACGGCGGCTACTCCTGGCCGGGCTACTACCGAGCGCCGATCTTCATCTACTAAGACGGCGGGTCGAGACTCGACCCCTGGAGGTTTTCGCTAGATTGCCTCAACCATACCGTACGCTGAGGAAACGGAATGGAGATACCCTCGCGATCAAAGCGGGCTTTCACCCGGGCGTTCATCTCCCGGTGCACGTCCCACTGAGCTAAGGGCTGAGTTTTCAGGAAAAGTCTAAGGGTCACGGAGTTGTCGCCCAACTTTTCGACACCTTTGACATCCGGCGGCCCGATCACCCGATCCGGCCATTCTTCGCTCAAGGCCTGGGCCTCTTCAACCAAACAAGCGAGAGCCGTCTTGAAATCCGCTTCGTAGGCGATACCAATACGATAATCCACTTGAGCCCATTCGTTGGAGAGATTGCTGACCACACGCAGATCGCCATTAGGAATGATGATCACCGAACCGTCGACGGTTCTTAAGCGTGTGGATTTGAGGTTAAACCCCTCCACGGCTCCCGAATGACCGTTCCAGTCGATCCAGTCCCCTACCCCAAATCTGTCTTCCAAAAGGATCGAGAGCCCTCCGAAGAGGTCTTTCAGCGTGTCTTGGGCCGCGAAGCCGAAAGCTACTCCCACTACGCTGGCGCTGGCTAAGATCGGGGTGAAATTGATGGGGAGCAACGAGATAAAAACGCCGATAGCGATCAACACCAGAACCAAACGGCCAGTTACCAAGGTTACCTGTTGGAGAGTCTTGATCCGTCGAGTCTTTCGACTGAAGATGTTGTGTTCGTGAGTCAACAACGATTCAAAGTACTTGACGGTGACTTTCTCGAATAGGTGCACGACCAAAGAGGTCGCGATGATGACTCCTATCAAGCGAAATATTGGCAGAAAGGTCGTTTGGTGGACGGCAACAGCCCATTGCCGCAGCGGAGGGAATGTCCAAAGTGCTAGGACAACGTAGAAGACCCAGATGCAAAGCTGAATGAGCCAACGGGGAAGAGCGGACTCTTCCAACGCCATGTGATTGAGCTTCTTGTGAATCATCAGGCAGAGAAGAAAGAGAAGTACGACAATCCCTGTCGCGTAGTAATAATAGTGAGGATTCTGGAGGGCAATGCCCTCGGCGAAATCGTCCTCGAGTTCCTCCCGCCAAATCTCGGCCGTGTCCATGATGTCGTCGATGGTGACTTCCATGCCGGGACTGGTAGCCAAGACGTCTTCGGGCAGGACGGTGGCCACAACTCGATGGCCCGCTCGAATGACCACGTTGTTTTGACCCTCCTGGAGCGTAAGAAGCGGTGCCACACCGTCAGCGTCGGTGAGGGCATTGTTGAGTCGTCGGGATATGAGGTAGCTACGCTCCTCCGCGGTATAGTTACCCGATGCGGCCACAGGAAAGAGCCGCCTATAAGTCAGCGGTCCCTGGAGAAGATGAACTGCAGGCTTGAGAGGTGTCTCCTTTGCCCTGGGCAGACCGGGCGACTCGATGTTCGACTCTACCGGAATAGCTGTGCTGGTAGCTTCCGGCGCGGGGGTCGCGCTCGCGGAAGGCGTTGAGCCTGAGTTCGGGTCAGAGATCGGACTGCCAGTCTCGGTGCCGGGAGACAACGAGGGAGAGGGCGATTGAGCCCAAGCGCCTGCCACGAGCAGCAAGAACACGCTGATCCAAGCGACGATTCTATGTCTTGGGGAAGACCCGAGTTTACCTACCATCACATTACAGCGTTTAGCATCAGAGCCCTCAACGGACGCTAGGAGCGGACGCTATTCGTCAAAGGAGTCCGAAGTGACCTCGATAGAGGTGAACCCAATCGTACGCTGTTCGAGAAACTCGGTAGCGAGATCCTCGAGATCGCCCAAGCATAGAATCTGCTCAGTTTCGATCATCAGACCGTCGATCTCCCAGATCTCGGTTCCAGAATCATCCTCGGACATGGTATTGAGATCTCCCGTGTAGAGCTTGTCTCCTACTCGAATTTCAATCTCGTTTTCGTCGCCCTCTACTTGAACTTTCATATCATCCTTCTCGACAAATTGTTCTCAGTCAATCTAGCGCCCGAGCAGTCTATGGGGCGGCGCTGAACTCGCCCAGATAATGAATCTCGTAATCGCCCGCCGTCATGGACACCGGTTCGGGGAAGTCGTCCGCACTTGCCATGACAAAGGTGTTCATCGCTTCCAGTTCACGGTCTTGGGCCACTTCCAGAACGTCTTCTAGGTAGCTCTCCGAATAGGAGTGCCCGGACAGTTGGGCCTTCAGGTCTCCAGAACCAAGAAAGCTAAACTCGACACCATCAGTATCGTAACTCAGAACCCCCTGGTCTTCGGCGAAACCGTTGAGTGGAGCGTCGTCATCCTTTACCTGCTCTTGGAAGTAAGATTTTAAAGCGTCTTCATCGTCGAATTTTCCGAGCCAGATATGCACCGAGTTCATTAGTGCGCGTTCCAAACATCAACTTGAACGATCACTCCCGCACGCGTTCGAAAACCTAGACCTTTGCTGGTGTAAGCGTAGTAACTTTCCCTAGCTTGACTCTTAGCGACTTTGAGATCTCGAGCCACATAGTTTTTTCCCAAAGAGTTCTCAGCGTTCGACCAAGGGGTCCCGATGCCGGCACCGGAAAACGGTGTCCAGGTAACCGGTCCGGCCTTGGTCGAGACCGTCGCTTTATTGAGCGTGATCATGATGGCCTTGCTCGCGGAGTACTCCACTAAGATGTCGCCGCCATATTTGATCCACTTAGGATTGTTGGTAGACCCGATGGTTTCGGTAGCGGTCAGTTGGCTCGCGATCTGCTCGGGAGTCATACCGAGGGTAAGCGTCCCCACGCCCTTGCCGGGTTCTACTACCCACGCTGCGGCCCACGCCGCCGTAGCGACCAACGCCACCACACAAAGAATCGCTCTCAACCTCAACATCCCATACCTCCACAATGGACCGCAATGCGCTCCGCGCCACACTTTAATCCTTTCCTTAACCTACGAATAGGCGTCAGGTTTCTCCTGGTATTCCTTAAGGAACATCCATCGAGGGAACAACTCCGGAGCGGAATCGAGGTGCAACGGTCTAGTAACTCTCTGCAAAGAAGGCGCCAGTCGCGATCAAGTCAAAGAGAAAATTTATGACAAACGCCGACCAACAAATCCCCAGGGCATGGTCCTTCTCCGCGGTAGGGAAAGACCGTCCAGGCATCGTTGCCGCACTCTGCAATGTTTTCTTCCAGCAAGGCTGTAACCTATTGGATTCGAGCATGACGATTCTAGGAGACCAGTTCGCCGTGGTCATGGTTTTGGAAACTAGCGAGGCGACCGACACGGAGGTCCTGCGAGTGGCGCTTGAGGCTCTGGGGCAGGAGTGGGGGCTTCAAGTGGCCGCCGGGCCGACTCACCACGGAACAGACAATGAAGCTCGCGCCACCGGCGATCCTCAAATGGTGTCTGTTTATGGTGCCGACCAAGCCGGAATCACTTGGAAGGTGGCGGACCTGATTGCTCGTCACCGTTGGAACGTGACGGATCTCTCCACCAAACAGATCACTGGGTCTGCCCCCGTTTACATCTTGCTCCTAGAGATCGTTCCTACCGAAAAGAGCGGCCCGCTTTCAGCCCTCAAGACGGAACTCTTGACTTTAGGGTCGGACATGGGATGTTCGGTGACAATCAAAGACGTCGAAAGCGCGAACCTGTAAAGATGGCCTGCCGTGACATCGTGCTTTTTCCCAACCCGATTCTCAAGACGGTGTGCGAACCGATCGATCTGAAGGACCCTGACTGGCGGGCCTTGGTGCAAGATCTGATCGACACCGTGGACGCGAGCCCTGGGGTGGGCCTGGCGGCGCCTCAGATCGGGGTGGCGAAACGTGCGATCGTCGTGGACATCCGTCCCAAACCTGGTAACGGACAGATCGTTTTGATCAATCCAGAAATCATAACAGCCGATATGCCCAAAACCGGCCGCGAAGGGTGCCTATCCATTCCCGATTTCACGGCCAAAGTCCGCCGACCGCAAGAGATTGTCATCCGGGGGTTTTCGGCCACAGGCGAGCCCGTTATTTTGCAAAGCGAAGGACTTGAAGCTGTCTGCCTACAACACGAGGTCGACCATCTCGACGGGATCCTTTTTCTGGACCGCGTCGCTAGTTTGAAGAAAGACGTTTTTCGGCGTAAGGGATTTGAACCTCGCTTCGAAGCGCAAGACTATCCTCATCTAAGGAATCCGGTATGAAACGAGTTTACGCTCTCGGCCTCTTGGTCGTAGCTCTTGAGATCTGGGCCTATACGGTCTTTCGCGGTCATCCGCTGATTCGGCCCGATTGGTTCGGCACACTGCTGCTCATCATTCAGCTCTTTATGAGTCTGGGAGGAATCTACGCCTCTCGTTGGCTTTTGCGTCACTCCCCGATCGCCCGCTTAGACGGTCCCGCACGTGATTGGACCAAGCTTTGGCTCTGGTGTGGGCCTCTCGGCGGCCTCTTGCTGGTGGTTGCCTGTGTGCTGGGGAAATTGGCCGTCGACTGGAACGAGACCCTGTTGCCTGGCCTTATCATCGTCGGGCACATCGCCGCGGGCGCGGTGACCTGGACCGTAGCGCTCCCTTGGGCCGTTTCGGATCTCTTCAGCGACGAATCCACAGGGATTCGAGAACGACTTTTGATGCAATTGGGGATAGCAGCCCACGTCATCGGCTTCGCTGTCTACATCGGCTTTTTTCCGGCCCGCGAAGTGCCGCCTATCTCCATTCTCGGAGCGGTCTTCATTTTCGGCTTTCATCTTTTCTACATCACGGCCATTACCATTGGCTGGTCTGTGATCTTCCGATTCTGGCAACCACAGCCGTTAACCGACTTGGAAGAAGAACTCAATCAAGAGCTCCATTCTCCCGACGATTTCATCGAACTTCCGTAAGGTCGTTTCGTTTTTGCTGTTGAGTTAGCTCGTCGAGTGCAGAGAAGAAGGACTGTTCTGTCTGACATCTCTTGAGAATCTGAAAGTGTGGAAAACTCCCAAACCTGTCCGCCATGCAGAGCCACTGCTTGAGACGATGAAGTTTTAGCTTGTCCGGACGATCAGGAAATCGATGGTTATACTCCACGAGACGCTTCAATAAGCTGGTCCAGTCCACTTCGCTTTCCACCGGCCCGCTGGGAAGGCCCAGTTCGCGGGCGATCTGGTGAGGTACCCGAGGGTCGGCAAGCGCGACTCGGCCCAGCATGAAGTGGATACAACCGGTCTCCTCGCGACACCGACGGAAGTCGTCTAAATTCCAGATGTCGCCGTTAGCAACGATCGGCAGGTTAAGGTCCTCTCGAACCCGGCCCAGCAACTTCCAATAGACTGGAGGCGCATATTTTTGTACTCTCGTGCGGGCGTGAATGGTCAGCCAAGTGGCTCCGCCTTCTGCGGCCATAGCGGCATTCTCGTGAATGTCGTCCACATTCTCCCAGCCCAGTCGAAGTTTGGCCGACACCGGCACCTCGGGAGGCAGTGCGTCGCGCACGGCCGCCACGATCTCGCGAATCCTATGAGGGCAGCGCAATAGAGAGGACCCGCCGTCGTTACGGTTCACCGTGGGGCTTGGGCAGCCAAAATTGATATCCACCGACTTCGCTCCAGCAAGCCAAGCGTTGCGAGCGGACTCTGCCATTCGCCCGGCGTGCCCGCCGAGTATCTGAACTTGCACCGACATACCCGAGGAGGTCACACCATGGGTCAGTAGCTCAGGAACGGTGCGATGAAAGACTTTTTCCGGAATCGGCGTCTGATTCACTCGCAAGAACTCGGAAACAGCGAAACTGAAGGCGCCGGTTTCTCCCTGAAGTGCGCGCATGGGAGCGTCGGTGACGCCATCCATGGGGGCAAACAGCAGGGCGGGCTTCAAAGGGTCAAGCATGAAGAGGTTAGCGTAAACTCGTCAAGGTGCTGAGAAAAGCGTCTGAAGGGATGCTGATCGAGTCGACACCCATCTCGGCCAAGGTGGCCGCGAACAGCGGATCGGCACTCGCTACCTGCCCGCAAAAACTTGTCTTTATACCCGCTAATCGGGCCGCTTTCAGCAAACGTTCGTAGGACATCATCATGGCCGGATGGATTTCGTCAAACAGGTCGGCGACGAGTTCGGAATCTCTGTCGACTCCCAATGTCATTTGTGTCAAATCGTTGCTTCCAATAGAGAAGCCATCGAACATCTCGGCGAATTCGTGGGCCAAGATGACGTTGCTGGGGAGTTCCGCCATCATCCAGATCTCAAGCCCCTCCTCCCCCCGCCGCAGTCCGGCCTGAGCCATCAATTCCAGAACGGCCTCACCCTCTTCAGGAGTTCGCAAAAAAGGAATCATAACGTGAAGATTCGTCAGCCCCATCCGCTGACGAACTCCTCGGATAGCGGCGAGTTCTAAGGCGAAGGCCTCCTGATAATCAGGATGTGTGTAGCGGGCGGCACCCCGCCAACCCATCACGGGATACGCCTCTTTGGGTTCAAAAGGCTCTCCACCCACCAATTTGGAGTACTCGTGGCTCTTGAGGTCTGACAGTCTTAACAAGACGGGACGAGGCCAGAAGGCCGACGCGATGGTGGCTATCCCCTGGCCCATCTGGTCCAAGAAGTAGTCGCTCTTCGTGTCGTAGCCTCGACAGAGTCGGTCGATCGTCGCTTGGACTTCCAAGGGGAGACGCTGGGGATGGAGCAGGGCCAGCGGATGGATACGTACCCAACCGGTCAAAAGAAATTCCGAACGCAAAAGTCCCACACCGGCCCATGGCCGACTTCCTTCCACGAGCGCCTGCTCTGGCATGGAGAGGCTGAGTGCCAACGAGGCTTTCAATGATGGGCGATGTCCGGCGTCAAAATCCTGAGTCTCGTACTCGGCATCGCCATCGTAAACGAACCCTACGTCGCCCTCACAACAGGACACCGTCACCAACTGTCCCGTTTCCAAGAACAGACTACACCCTTTAGCGTCGAGCAGCGCGGGAATACCCATCTCACGAGCCAGAATCGTAGAGTGGGACACCCGGGTGTCTCCCTCGGTCAAGATGGCGGAAGCCTGACGGAAATACGGTTCCCAATCAGGCTCGGTGCGACGGGTGACAAGGATTTCACCCGCTTGAAACTGCTCTAGGTCATCTCGATCCTCGATGACACGCACCCGTCCCACCGCCAACCCGACACCCACCGCGACCCCTTGTAAAAGCGTTTCGCCGTGACTCTTTAAGGTAACCAATTGAAAGGGCTTAGGTGACGGCGGCGCTACCGCGTGAACCTCCAACAGCGAAAGACCCCGACCCCAGCCGAGTTCCATACCCCAAGAGATCTCCACAGTGCAGCCCATAGCCCGCTCAAAGAGAATCGCCGCCTTAGAGAGACGCAACACCTCTTCGGTTGAGAGGGTGAACTCACGGATCCTTTCCGAGGGAACTTCACTGTGTCGCAATCGGTCTGCACTGATATCAAAATCGAGACGGAATTCTTTGTGTCCGGGGCGTCGCCGAACCAAAGACTGGAACCCCTGGAGTAAGGTCGGCTTATGAACGAAGTATTCGTCTCGGGCCAACTCCTTACGTGAGATGTCCTCGGCCAAACCCCACATGGAGGTCACCGCGACGAAGTTCTGATTTCCGGTCTTCGCTTCGAAGGTCGTCATCAATCCCGAGCAGTCAAAGCTGGTGGCGTAGCAAACCAGGATTTCGGGGACAGTTCCTTTCAAGCTTGCGAGGGGTCGCGAAGTGTCCTCCATAATCGCGCGGGACAGATACTCGGCATAACTTGCCAACAGAGCCCTGCGCAGAGCAGCCAAGCCACGGACACGGCTACCCTCCAACGGACTCTCGCCCTTAGCTCGTACCGTCACCAAGGCCTCGAAGTCTTCGCCTTCTTCAGCCTGGGCGCTCAACGCGGTATAGGCCGTCGACAACTCTTCCTCCAAATCTCCTGGCAAGTGAGCCTTGAGCAGAGCCGAACGTGCACCGAAGCTTGCGATCATGACGCTGTTAGGATCTTCTGGGTCCAAGTCACATAGCTGTTGGTCGAGCGTCTTGCCGAGATCACCTTGGTCAAGAATCGCTCGAAACGCCCCGCTGCCAACAGAGAAACCCTGCACGGTTTCCAGTTGAAGCTGCTGAAGTTCCGCGGCGGATACCGAACTCAAGCTACTGCCGGTCCATGAGATCCAACGCGAGGGGGCAGTCCCAACTTCGGTCGACATGCCCTAACGTCCCGAGAATCTGCGATCGCGCTTCTTTTTACGACGAAGGTCGGTCCGGTCGCGGCGTCCTTGGGCGAGCGTTCGCCTGGCCACGTTCTCGCCCATCTCCGCTTGCAAAGCCCGCCAATTCTCTAAACGACGAACGGTCAGTTCGCGTTCGGCGACCGCCTGAGCGACCGCGCATCCTGGCTCTCCGTCGTGGGCGCAATCAGAAAATCGGCAGCGGGCCGCTAGACGTTCCAACTCTCCAAAAACCTGTTCGAGACCACCAGCGTCGGACCACAAGGCGAACTCTCTCATACCAGGCGTGTCCATCATCAGGGCGCCATGTGGTAACGCGAAGAGTTCCCGAAAGGAGGTAACGTGACGTCCTTTGCCGTCTCCCTCGCGAACCTCCGCTGTCTGCTGCAGATCCGCTCCGGCCAGCGCATTGATGAGCGTGGACTTTCCGGCCCCTGAACTTCCCACGAGAGCGTAGGTGACTCCCGCCTCCAGCAACCCAGCGAACTGAGTTCGAACCTTCTCGGCATCGGCGAGTGGGTTGGCCGAACAGACGACAGTCAGGTCCTCCTTCAGGGCGCGCACCTGCTCAGTCATAGGCTCCAGCAAATCCGGATCGACGAGATCTCCCTTGGAAAGAATCACCGTAGGGTCGGCACCGCCGGCACAGGTTGCTACCAGGAATCGTTCCAACCGATTGAGGTTCAGGTCCGCCACGGGAATCACGATCAATACGGTATCTACGTTGGTGGCCACTATTTGAGCGACGCCGCGGGCGCCGGGGGCCTCTCTTAAAAACCTCGAGCGACGTGGAAGAACCTGGGTCACCACAGCACCGTCCTCGGTAGAGAGATCCACCGCCACCCAATCACCCACCGCGGGGCGCTCTTCCTGACTGCAGCGATGGAACAGCACTCCGGCGGATTCAGCCAACAGAGGGCCCTTCGCCGTGATCAAGTGAAAAACGTCCTCCCGTTGAGAGCGGATGCGTCCAGGACAAAAGGCATCGCCTAATGCGAGAGCGTCCCAAGTCTTTTGCCATTGATCATTCCAGCCCCAGGGGCCCAAATCGTGTCCTGCTACCATTCTGATGACACTATTCCCAGAGCAAGCGACTTGGCCCTTTTCAGCGCCATAGGAGTTTGTCGGAGTCGTCTCCCACCCGCAACCCTCTAAAAAAAATCGAGGCCAAGATCGATGGGCATAACAGAATGCGTTAAGGCCCCCATGCTGATGTAGTCGACCCCGGTTCCCGCGATCTCACGAAGATTCTCTGGACGAATCCCGCCCGAGGCTTCGGTCAAGATGACCCTATCGTGCGCTGAAATCAGCTGAACCGCCTCGGCTAACCCCGCGGTGCCCATGTTGTCCAAGAGCAGGACATTGATCCCGGGTCGACGTGGGAATTCAGCCAGCATCTCTCGGTCCACACGCAGAGCCTCACGAACTTGATCGAGAGTATCGCACTCGAGTTCAATGACTAGCATGTGTCCGACCCGATCGCGGGCCCGTCGCAATACGGCGTCGATTCCGCCCCCAATGACAAGATGATTGTCCTTGAGCATCACGGCGTCGTTGAGTCCGTAGCGATGGCGGTCCGCGCCACCTGTGCTGACGGAATACTTGTCAAAGAAGCGCAGTCCCGGCAAAGTCTTTCGGGTGGGCAGAAGTCGACATGAGGTTCCTGCGAGTTGTCCGACCAGACGCCGAGTCTGCGTGGCGATTCCGAAACAGCGAGACAGAAGGTTGAGGGCCGTCCGTTCTCCCGCGAGAAGTGCTTCGGCGGGGCCTTTGATCAGCAGAAGGCTCGCTCCGGCGTCAAAATCTGAACCCTCAGGCACTTGCCCTTCCACCGAGCAGCGTGGATCCAGTTCCTGGAAAAGAGTGGGTATAAACTTGAGTCCGGCAACGGTTCCCGCCTCGCGGGCCACGACAGCGGCCGCCGCCATCTGTCCATCGAGGTCCAATAGGCTACCGGTGACGTCCCCTTCCACTCCGAGGTCCTCAAGAAGAAAATTTCGTAAAGCATCTCGATACAAGAGTTCAAACATCTGAAGTTCTGTTCGCTTTCGTAAGGTTCAAATGACGGCTGCCAGAACCGGCGAGACGCCGGCACTGGTATCGTCATCTCGAAAGTGTGCACCCAAACTCTGCTCACGCGACAGAGCCGACTGGGCCACCAACCGGCCCAAAGTCGTTTCCACACCCTGGGGTTGAGTGTCGAGCCAAGCTGTGAAATTCCGCATCCCCTGAGCATTTCTCACCACACCGCAGGCCGCCTCGAAGCGCTCTCGAAATTCCACCATGATAGATTCGGGTGCGCGTTCTAAGGGCAATACCGCTTGCTGCGTCAGGCGACCCGAACAACGGATCGTGGTTGCTGCGTGACGAGCGGCCCGATAACCAAAGACCAAGCCCTCGAGCAGCGAGTTCGAAGCGAGTCGATTGGCGCCGTGGACGCCAACGGAAGCGACTTCACCGCAAGCGTAGAGTCCTGGCACGCAGGTGGCCCCGTTGAGGTCGGTCACTACTCCACCAATGGTGTAGTGGGCGGCGGGCCTTACCGGCAACTGTCCCGGACGTTCTGGAAAACGCGCCAAATGGGCCGCCGCACCGGGAAAACGTCGGGCGAGATCAGTAACCGGACTGAGGTCTAGATAGACCTCTCCTCGGGCTCGCTCCTTGGCAATGGCGCGTGCGACCTCGTCTCGGGGCTTAAGTTCATCAATGAATCGGTTGCCGCCCACGTCTCGTAAAACCGCTCCTGCGCCCCTCAATGCTTCGGTCAGAAGCGGAAGTGGCCCCTCGCTGACCTCAGGATCCGCCAAAGCGGTGGGATGGAACTGAACAAACTCGAGATCCGTCAATCTGGCACCGACATCGGCGGCCAAAACAAGTCCTTCCCCTCGAACTTCCCGTCCGGTGGTTGTCGCTTGATAGAGCCCCGCGAATCCGCCGGTGGCTAAAATCACTCGGGGACTCGCCAACTGGGTTCCGTTGTCGAGGAGCAACCCTTCGATCCCTTGGGCGCCACGCACCAAGCGGGTGACTCGCTGGGTATAAAAAACCGTTCGCTCCCGCTTTTTCGCTTCGCCCCACAGGTGGCGGATCAATGCCTTGCCCGTCCGATCCTGCTGATGGATTACTCTAGCCCGACCGTGAGCGGCTTCAAGACCGAAAATCGGCTGCCCCATTTCGTCGCGATCGCATTCCAAACCGTTCACGAGGAGTTCTGTGACGCGATCTGGGCCCTCCTCCGTGAGAACTGTGACCGCCGACTCGTTGGCCAAAAACTTGGAGGCGCGCAGAGTGTCTTGAGCGTGTTCGGCGGGACTGTCCTCGGCGTCTAAGGCCACGGCGACTCCGCCTTGAGCCCGCCAAGAACTCCCGGCGCTCAAAGGTGTTCCTGGGCTGATCACAGCAACGGTTTGAGCATCCGGACAAGCCAGAAGGGCCGAGAGTCCAGCAACACCGGAGCCTACAATGATGACATCAAAAAAGTCTCTCATGACAGCGTGACCACATTTCTTGGAGCCGTGACCTCCAACATTCTTTCCACCGCGCGCTTGGCCGGACCGGCGATCTCAGCCGGGATATGAATCTGCGGCTCGAAGGTTTCCAAACAGGTGATGATCTTTTCCAGAGTTATCTTCTTCATGTGCGGACACATAGAACAGGGTCTGACCAACTCGACTTCGGGATGAGCGACCGCCAAGTTGTCCGACATTGAGCATTCCGTAATCAAGGCGATCTGAGTCCCAGACGGCTGCTCAGCTACAAAGTGGCTCATCTGAGCTGTGGAACCGACCAGATCGGCGGCGTCTTGAACATCGGGATGACATTCCGGATGCGCCAAGACCTTGAGACCAGGATACTGAGCACGATAGGCCGCTACTTGTTCGGTCGTGAACTCTTCGTGCACCATACAGGTACCCGCCCAACTGACAATCTCAACGTTCGTCTGTCGAGCCACAAAGCTCGCCAGATAGCCATCGGGCAAGAAGATAACCTTGTCCGCGCCTAACGATTCCACCACGGCCACCGCGTTGCCGGAAGTACAGCAGATATCGCTTTCCGCTTTCACTTCGGCCGACGAGTTGACATAAGTCACAACAGGTGCGCCAGGATGCTGTGCCTTAAGCGCACGCACCTGTGCGCCGGTGATCGACTCGGCCAGAGAGCATCCGGCTTCGAGGTCGGCGATCAAGACCGGCTTGTCGGGATTGAAAAGCTTAGCGGTCTCGCCCATAAAATGGACTCCGCAGAACAAAATCGCGGCAGCGTCCTCTCGGGCGACGGACTCGCGAGCCAGAGCTAAACTGTCTCCGGTCACATCAGCAATGCCGTAAAAGATCTCCGGCACCTGATAGTTGTGCGCGAGGACCACCACATTCTTTTCCTTCTTGAGCTGCAGAATTCGCTCGATCAGGGGTTTACGTAGCTGCCATTCAAAGTCTGGCATCGTTTTCGTCAGCTTCTCGCCGACCACTTCTAAAGTCATGTGCATGGGTGGGGCTCTCCCTTTTTTGCTCAAGTAGAGCATTAATCTGACATTATGCTACACCTGAGCAAAAATAATGTCAATACCTTGACGGGGGTATTCCCTCAAAGGCGACCGAGTTCGACGGTTGGAATCTAGAGACCAGATCCGCCCGAAATGTCCAGACTCTAAGGAGAAAGTCCCAAGAACCACGTGTTGAGAGTGAATTCGAAGGTTCCGGACCGCACCTGAACGAGACTGTTCTCTTTCATCAACAAAGCCATCTCTTCACGACTGAGGAGAGGACGGTGCTCTTCGATCTCTTCTTTGCTCAGCAGACCGATCTTCGACAAAACCGTCAAGATAGGACCGGTCCAGACCGCGGGCGTGGTCACGATAAAACGTCCGCCAGGTCGAAGGACACGGCTCACTTCACGACAGATCCGAGCTAAGACCGGTCGATCCAGATGTTCCACCACAGCCAGCATGGTCACAACATCAAAGAATTGTGATTCAAACGGCAAGCTTTCGGCGTGTTCCAAATCATGACTCATGAGAAAAATCCCCTGGTCCTGGAAACCCGCCACCACTTCGGGTGGGAAATTACGATCTAGCCCGTACTTCTCGCCGAACCGAGTCAAGGTCAGAGTTAATGGATAGGTGCCGCAGCCAAGATCCAGCAGACGGCCGTCACGACTGGAATCGCCTATCAGTTTATCGGCCTGCTTTTGACGCCAACGGGCGAGCAAACCCTCGAGCAGACCATAGCCGCGAGTAACTTGGGTGGACTTCACGATGTCCTATGGGCGCTCGATGAGACCACGACCGGAATCATATCGAGGATAGTCCGTTGGAATCGCAAGGGAAGCGTGGAAAACGCCCTCGCACCTGACGAGATAGGTATCTGGATCGATGGTTGAAACAAATGATCCGCTGTAAGTCTGCTTCCCCGCCGTCGGGCAAGCAGGGATCGTTTTGATGTAGTTAGGTGTCAGACTCGTTAAGGCCGTTGGATAGCGAGCCCCGTAATCCACCGAATAAGCCTCCAGCGCGGTCGCCAAATTCTTAAGATTGGACTTGCAGGCGGTCAACTGACCCATGGCCCGAGCCCTGATGAAGTTCGGTACTAACACTGCGGCTAGGATAGCAATGATGGCGATGACGATCATCAACTCGATAAGCGTAAACCCCCCTGAGGACCTGCGGGCTACAGACTTTATCATTGGACGACACTCACTTTCGGTAGTTCTTTTCGGAACTTTTGAACGGTAGCTTCGGGAACCTTCGTGCCACGCAATTCGAGACGTCGCAATTTAGGAAAGGACGACGGCGCGGGCAGTTCGGACAGTGGGTTACCGTTCAAGTTTAATTCTACCAGAGAATGGAGGCGAGAAAAACTCACCGGAAGATGAGAAAGACTATTGCCACGCAGACTGAGCTCCCTCAGGCTTTTCAAGCGTCCAAACTCCTCGGATAGGGAACTGATGTGGTTGTTGCTCAGATCCAGGCTCTGGAGCTTTGAAAGATCCCCAAATCCAGACGGAAGGGCCGTGAGTTCATTGTTCTTGAGATTCAACGACTTCAGGGTATCAAGCCTTCCAAGTCCGACAGGAAGCAACTTAAGTTGATTGTATTGCAGGGATAGGACCTGAAGGTTCTTCAGGCGATCAATGCCTTCCGGGAGAACATCGAGTTCGTCGTTAGCCAACGAAAGGACTTCCAATCCTGTCACTCCCAAAAGGTCTTCTGGGAAGGAGCCCAGTCGAGCGTTATCTAGGATGAGCTCACGAGTGCCGTCGGGGTTGGCCAGCGCCTCGCTTAGTGCTCCCGGCTTCCCAAAGCGTATGAAACCTAGGCTCCAAAGCGATCCTACGAGGGCTAGGATGGACAGGGGCACGATCACCACCGCGGTGAAGCGCCGCCCTTTTCGCCGCTCACCAAGCCTTTTATTCTGCCATGCCTCTTGGGGACTTAGAACGGATTTCCGGCGGTCTTGACTCTGCTGGGTGGCCGCGTTGAGAGCGGCGTTCATGTCACTATTTTGCGGACGTTTTGCCATAGAGTGTATAGAGTAGGAGTTCCAGCGCCAAACTGTTTTGCCTGCACAGAAACGACCATTCTTGCGACGCTTAAACCGTTAAGACCTCGCCCAACCGACTACGTAGGTATTCTAGCTCCGAAAGGACCGAGCGGCGATGCCCGGAGTAGGCCGCTCGGCGATGACGTCACTGCGGAAACGATAGAGTCGCGCCGGACGTCCTCGTCCTTCACTTCTGGTATCGCCTGTCATTTCGACGAGACCGGCCGTCTCAACCATCCGACGAAAATTCTGCTTATGAAGTAGACCCCCCGAGAGGGCCTCCACGGTCTCTTGTAGGTCGGTGAGGGTGAAATGGTCTGGTAGCAACTCGAACACGAGGGGTCGGTAGTTGAGTTTACCACGCAGTCGAGTCAACGCGGTCGCGGCGATACGTCGATGGTCAGCCCAAAGCGGTAGCCCCGAAAATTTCTGGGAATTCGATTCCTGTACGAGACCGGCCTCGTAGAGCAACTCATAGCGCTCTAGCACGCGCTCCGGTGTCCACGGAGACCCCATTTGGGCAAAGTAGACCCGGAATCTCCAATCTCTATCTTCTGAGCCCCGGCTCCAAACCTCTAGCTCGTCCAACATCGACTCGGTTTTCGCCGACCAGGGTTGACGTCGGTCCTCCCAAGGGAAAAGATCGTAGAACGATATCGTTCTTTCCCGAGGAAGGCTCTCCAACAGAGCCAGATAAGCAATCGAGAGAATTCGGAGATCCGCCGTCGCTTTGCGGCGGGCTCTCTGACGGTCTCCAAAGGTGTAGAGCTGCTCGATGTAGCCCACCGGCTGAGACACCAACTTCTCGAGCAGTCTTCGCACACCGAGCTCCAAAGTCGGGTCGTCTTCTTCAAGAGGCCCGCTTGGAAGGCGTCCGGGTTCCAGGCTATCAAGGTACAGCCTAGGATGCCCCCCGCGTACCGAGACCAGGGTGGCCGAAAGTTCTACACCAATGGTGCTCAGTGGTCTAAAACTTCCTCTTTTTCCACGATGACCGTGTTGGTACCAGGGTCCTTGCGAATCTTAACGAGATAAACCTTTTCTTCACCGGTGGGCACATCCACGGGTAGAAACACTTCTCTCGGCGGTCCATTCCCTATGAGCGGAGTCTTACGTCCGTTGACATCGAGCGTCCAACTCAACTCCAACTCCTCCGCTGAAAGGCCCTTGTAGACCGTGGGAGCACCAAAGGCTCCGCCCGCGGTTCCGTTGTAGCGGTCCGCTGAGATTCGAATCAGAAAATTCTTGTTGCCTTCCAGCGGAACTCGAATTTTCTGAGAGGGCCCACCGCTGACCATGAGTCCAGAGGAATAAAGCGTCCTGCCGCCACCTTCAACGAAAAACTCTGCCTCTCGACCCTCGGGTGTGGTCGCTAGAAACCCGACGGTCGCCTCCAGCAGGTCCCACTCGTCCTCCAAGTTGAAAACCATAATGGCGTCGTCGGCTCCACCGATGCCTTGGATGTAGCCAACTACCGACTCTTTACCGATTTTGACTCTCTGCTCCATCCAGATCATGTTCTCTTTGCCTTTGCGAGCCATGGGCATCGCGAGAAGCGGGGCGGATTGAACTTTGGACTTGTCCTTGGTTTTTTCTTTGGCGGAAAGCGGGGCCGGAGCGAATAAGAGTGCAATGAATAGTAGAAGTAGACTGCGGTGCATGACCGAGCTTTAGCCCCCGCCGCGAGAAGTCCTACAGGATCCTGCGGCCCTGACGGACAGAGCGTTGCCATTGCGCGACTGCCGAACTCTGTCGCATCAATTCCGGTCGATTCGACCGCCGGCCCAACTCGGCCAACAGCCGTACGAGAAACGTCACATCTTTGCCCGCGGAGCGCGGAGCGTCCCGCCAGATGCGGGTCGCCGCCCCGTCCCCCCCGCGATGAGCGTAGGTTC
>JBBKWP010000085.1:0-19608 GCA_037968995.1 Candidatus Xenobia bacterium | reverse complement strand
GTCTTCGGACGCGAGCGCCCATCCGTGGATCTTCTCCCCGCGAGTGGGTCGACCCGCTGTCTGGCTGCGGGTTCTCAAGGAAACTCACACCGGTACTAGTCCGCGGCGCGGGCGCTCAGGTTTGCCCAAGGAGCCTCGCCCCGTGCACTAGCCGCCTGCCCATCCCGTTGAGCATTAGGCGTCACCGAAGGACCAAGGATGACTGGCTCGAACCACTCCATTACAAAGAACGGAGAGACTCATGCCCAAAACCGTACAAGAACTCGAACAACAAGTCGGAGAACTGATGGTGGAACTGGCGGCGGCTCGCGCCAAAGTCGACCCCATCGAGGTAGAAGACTATAGTTTCAAGACCTGTGAGGGCGAAGTCTCTCTTTCGGACTTTTTCGGCGACAGCGACAAGTTGATCGCCATCCACAACATGGGCCAAGGTTGTCGCTACTGCACGCTTTGGGGCGATGGGTTCAACGGATTTGTGCCCCACTTAGAAAACGCGGCAGGTTTCGTGGTGCTCTCCAAAGACCCACCCGAACTTCAGCGGAGGTTTGCTAACGCCCGTGGTTGGCGCTTCCGTATGGCCTCCCACGAAGGGGGCAAATACCTTAAAGAACAGGGGTTAGGCGGAGGCACCAATCAACCCGGAGTGGTCTGTTATTCGCGCAAAGACGGAAAAATCTATCGCGTCAGCAGCAGTCACTTCGGTCCCGGCGACATCTTCTGTTCCATGTGGAGCCTACTCAGCCTGGTCGGCCTCGACGCCAGTTCCTGGACACCGCAATTCAATTATTGGGCGCGTCCCAAGAAGATGGATGACGGTGGGGAGAACTTGCCGGGATAGCACTGTTAAAAAAGGGCTTGGGCAGCCGACGTTACGAGGGGACTCAAATCGAGCGCTCGAATCTTCCCTACAGTGAAGGTCATTTACAGCAAGGACACCGCTCGGGTGAGCGACTCCTTCGTTCCCATAGGCATCGCCGGGTTGCTGATGTGCGGCTCAGGCCTGGGTTGGTCTATTTACGACCGGCTCACCAGCGGAGCGTTTTGGGGATGGGGTATCACTGCCTTCACGGTGGCCTGTATGATAGCGTCAGCATGGGTTGCAACCTGCTACCGCGTCGTGAAAATCGACCGGAAGGCCCGCACGGTTCGCGTCGTCTACAGAGGCGGTTATGGCTTTAAAAACAACCATTCGCTCTGGAAGCAACGCAAACACGAAAGCTCCCTGGACGAGTACATCCGCGTCGCTACCACCCGGCACATGGAACGTCGCTCGGAAGGTAAAGGCGAGATCGCAGTCTATTCGCTGATGCTAGAGTCAGAGAGCGGCGAGCGACTGACTGTCTATCGGCACACGGTGGAGTCTTATGCCTTGAAGGAGACGAAACGTCTTGCAGACTTTCTTGGTCTGCCATATCGGCAAGTCTATTAGGATCCTAAAAGCCTCACTGAGTAAACTTTGGGACCGCCTAGACTCTCGCGGCCCGCCGCGCACCCAAGCCTGGCTTGGCGTAAAGATCCACTCAGGCTCGGGTGCGGCCCCGCCGCCTCTGAGCAAGCGACCACGCACCGCGCGGCGTGGCCAGCTTTGGAGCGTTGTTGATCCAGGTTCGATGAAAAGATTCACACCGAAAGTGGATCGGCGCGTGTTGCGGCGAGGACGTGGCCCAGGTGCCTCTGAGCGGCAGGCCTTAAGCTCCGATGCGCTGACTGTCGCTGCTACTCCAAGTACCCCAAAAACTTTGACTGCAGCCCCACCATCACTTCCATCAGTTCGGCGGCACAACGGGCTTGGTCCATAATGGGGTCGGCCAGAAGCGCCTGAACGGCTGCTTTCTTGGACTTCTTCACCACCGCTTCGGCGGTCATCATGTGAATACCGACTTGATTCTGTAAAAGCGCTAGGAAGCCGACGGGCATGGCGTTCAATGTGTGCCCCTTGACTCCGGAGGCGTCGATCGCAGCGGGAACCTCGACCACCAATTCGGACGGTAAGCCCACAATAAACCCGGCATTGGGAATATTCACCGCCGCTTCTTGCAAAAGCTGATTGGTGGCGATGGCTTCCATGATAGGTACCACCCGCTCTTTGGTCTTGAGTTCGATGTGCGGCTTTACGCTGCCCATGCAGATGCGATAATAGGAGTAGAAATCGAGAATCCCCTGATGGTCGACGATGTCGTGCGCCCAAGCGGGATACTCGCCGATGTGGCTGTCGGTGGTGATGGGAAGCAAGCCGTAGGTGTCGAGTACAAACCCGAACATACCCCGCTCCACCCAACGGCGAGCCGATTCGGCGGCCGCTACCATATCGGTCACGCCCTCGGTCTCCACGAGTCGGCCGGACTCACGGTAGCGTCGCAGGAAGTCACTAGCTCCGGGAAGCTTCTCAAAAAATTCGGGCGCTTTGGCGCGAATGTCTGGATAGGCATCGTCACCCGTGTTGCGATAGGTCGCTTGCAAGAGACAGCTGAAATGATTCAAGCCGCCGGCCACCAGTTCCAAGTTCACAAACGACGTACCCAACATATTCGGGAGATAGCGTTCCAGAGACGACACTTCGTGGCATAGGCCCACGAAACGCAGATCCGGATAGACCCTATGAACGGTGGTACAGATTCGACTCATGGGGTTGCTATAGTTGAAGATGTGAGCTTGCGGGCAGAGTCGTTGGACGTCTCCACAGATTTCCAAAATCGGGGGGATGATGCGAAGGGAATGAAACAGGCCTCCGGGGCCGCCGTTCTCCCCGTAGACCTGACGAATCCCATACTGTTGAGGAACCGTTCGGTCTTGATCCCAAAGTTCGAATCGGTCGCCGACCTCGATGGAGATGATGACGAAGTCCGCCCCCCGCAGCGCTTCGGATCGGTCGGTGGTGGCTTGGATCTGGGTGGGAAGCTTGTGCTGTTCGACAAAGGAGTGAGCCGTGCGCGCAACCGTCGCCAACGCTTCAGGATTGATGTCCAAGAGCACCACTTTCGAATCTTTTAGCGATTCCGAGTGGAAGATCTCCCCCAAGGTTCCGTATCCGAACTGCGCGCTTCCCGCGCCTACCAAAACTATTTTCACGATTCCAATTCCACCATCTCGAAGGATTCTGAAGGGCCCCACGCCCCTTTCAATGCTTCCCAATCCGTGCCCTCGGGAAACTGCGACCGATGGGCGGCCAAGGCCAGCACTTTTGTGTCTAGCAACTCCGTACAATCAAAAACGGATTCGGCGAATCGGCTGCCCCAAAGATAGACTTGCTTCACTTTATGGCATGCGAGTCCGAGTTCGGGAAATGCTTGGGCGTTGCGGGCGTAAGGATACACGGCGTCGAGCGTCGCTTGCCCTACGGCACGATGGTCTCGATGGTTGACCCAGGGTCCGCGCCGTCCGTCGAATCGACGGTGATCCAAACTCTCCGAAGAGTGGGTGAGCACGACCTCGGGTTTTAGCTCGCGCAAAGCTCTGACGATCTCTTTGAGTAGACCGAGGTCATTGGTCACCTCACCGTCGGTGAACTCCAAGAAACGACAAGACGTCACGCCTAATACCTCGGCGGCCGTCAACTGCTCTTCGCGACGCCTCCGGATCAAGGCAGCTTCATCGCAGTCGGGGTCGGCGGAGCCTTTGCAGCCGTCAGTCACCACCAAAAAATGAACCCGACACCCGTGCCTGGCCCAGACACCCACGGTACCGCCGGCACCAAACTCACAGTCGTCTGGATGGGCCCCCACCACCAACGCGCAACGGGGAACTTCTAGGTCAGCTTTCATGGCCGATCGGTTTCTCACCAGGAGTGAAACCCCTGGTTCGCGCACCCTTCAACAAGGAGACCGCCACGCCGTGCATCTTGCCCCCATCGATTGGTTTTTGATCATCACTTACCTTGTCGCTTCTCTGGGAGTGGGCGTCTATTATTCCAAGAAGGCAAGCTCCAGCAAAGAAGAATACTTCCTGTCCGGCCGGAGTTTTCCGTGGTGGGTAGTGGGAACGTCCATGGTCGCCACGACATTTGCCGCCGACACCCCCTTGGCGCTCACCGAGTTCGTCCGGCAGTACGGCATTTGGCAAAACTGGTACTGGTGGAGCGCGGTTCCAGCCAGCCTTTTGGCTATTTTCCTTTTCAGCCGTCTATGGCGTCGAGCAGAAGTGCTCACCGAGAACGAACTGATCGAGATCCGCTATGCCGGCAGACCCGCGGCATTTTTACGAGGGTTCAAGGCTCTCTTCTTTGCCACCCTCTATAACCTCGTGGTTATGGGATGGGTACTCAACGCCATGACCTCCATTCTCTCTGTGCTCTTAGAGGTCGAAAAGTCCACGGCTCTATGGGGCTGCGCCTCAGTGGCCCTGATCTACGCCATGCTTTCTGGCTTCTACGGCGTTGTCGTCACCGACGTGGTCCAGTTTTTCATTGCGACGCTCGGTGCCTATGCCTTGGCCTTCTTGTCGGTCTATAAGTTGGGTGGGATGCAAGTCATTCTCAGCAAGATTGACGTTCATAAAATTGACTTTTTCCCACCTATGCCTGGGCCTGATGAGAGTTTTCTTCTTTCGCCCATGTGCAAAATCATCATGTTTATTTCTATGATGTGGTGGTGCCGATTTGATGTCGACGGAGGCGGCTATATCGTGCAACGCATGTCCTCGGCCAAGAATGAAGCTCATGCCGCCTGGGGCACTCTTTGGTTCTACTTCCTTTTCTACGTCGTGCGCGCTTGGCCGTGGATCGTGGTGGCCCTGGCCTCCATGGTCGCGTTTCCAGACGTGAGCGACCTGGCCTTGGGCGACAAAGCCGCCTACCCCATGATGGTGAGAGACTTTCTGGGCCCGGGAATGAAGGGGCTCTTGGTGGTCAGCTTTCTAGCGGCGTTTATGTCGACCATCGACACCCACCTCAACTGGGGCGCCTCCTATCTGGTGCACGATCTCTACGCTCGATTCATAAAGACCGACGCCGATCCCAAACATTACGTGAGAGTCAGTCAACTGGCCACACTTGTTCTCATGGTTTTGGCCGTGCTGTTGGCCAATCAGATGAAAGACATCAGTTCTGCCTGGGAATTCCTACTGTCCATGGGCGCCGGAGCCGGTCTTGTCCTACTCATGCGCTGGTTCTGGTGGCGTCTGAACGCTTGGTCAGAGCTTGCCGCCATGGGGAGTTCCATCGGCATCGCCTTCGGCTTGGAACTTCTAGCGATCTGGCAACATCGTGGTGAAGGCGGCGCGCTCTTTGAAAATCTCCCGGTTCTCTTTGGTACGCCTTTGCAGTATCACCTCAAACTGTTAGTCATCGTTCCGCTCTCCATAGGCATTACACTGATCGTCACATTCCTGACAAAGCCCGAACCGGAAGAGACCTTGAGGAGCTTCTACCAACGAGTGGGCCCCGGCGGATGGTGGAAACCCGAGCATACCAAAGACTGTGAGTTCAGGCCCGTCACCAAAGGGCTGCTCCCCAAACTGGTCTCCGGCACCCTTTTCCTAGTGGGAGGGATCTTCTCGGTGGGGTACCTCTGTCTGGGGTTCTACCTCAAGGGCGTTGTGGCGACTGTGCTCATGTCGCTCGGCTTTTTGCACCTACTTCGGACCTTGAGGAGAGAATTAGGTCCCATCGATTCCGAAGCGGGGAGCAGAGACTAAGGACTTGAGGTCGCGACGACCCGAGAGATAAAATCCTCGATGGCCCAAGCGGTCAGTCGCCCAGTCGGACCGTAAATGCTGACGTCGCTTCCGTGTTCGGCCCAAGGCAACTCCACGAGATAGCGAGGCACTTGCTTCTTCAACAACGCGGCGGACAGCATCTGGCTTTGTCGCAGGTAGACCAGACTGTCGTGGCCGCCGTGAATCAATAAGGTTGGTGGTCCGGCCTTGGTGACTTGAAAAATGGGTGAAGCCTCTCGGTAAACGTCAGGTTTCTCAAGAGGAGTCCCTCCTAGAAACTGTTGCAGGGCCTCGCGAGAATTCAAAATCGCCGGGTTGCTCGGGTTCTCAAAGCTCCACACCATGTCCACCGGCGCATAGATCCCAATCACACCGGCCACCTGATCCGGGTGCGTGTAGGCGGCCAGTAACGCGAGATGTCCTCCTGAGGAACGGCCGGCCAGAAACAGAGGAACCTCATCGGCGACGAGCAGAGAGATGGCGGTCGCGATATCCTCAGAAGATTCAGGGTAGGGATGCTCCGGAGCCAAGCCGTAGGTCAACGAGACTACCTCATATCCCCGACCGGCTAGATAGCTGAACAACTGAGGGTAGTCGTCGCGAGTGCCGTTGCGCCAGGAACCCCCGTGGACGAACAGGAGCCTCGCTTTCACGGACCCATCGGCGGGCCGGTAGCGGTCCCACTGCAGCTTGTCATGGTAGATCTCGGTGATTTTTTCAATGTTCTTCAGGTCTCCCAGGCGCAGAGGAGAACGCTCGAGACTCGGTTCACCGAAAGCTCGCGACATCCCAGCCGGCAAGGTGCGTGCAACAAGGACGGCCTGAAACCAAGGAAAAAGAAAAAGTCCGCCCAGAGCCAGCACGAAGGCCAAACTCACTTTAGGGGAATTTCGAGCCAACCAACCGGCCGCCGGCAACGCGGCCAGAAAGAACAGGACTCCAAGCTCTGGAACACCCACGCGAAGAAACCAAAAAAATTGAGCCGGTGCGGGAATGAGTGCGGCGATAGCCACCAAAAACAGAAGGAGAAGCCAAGCAAGACAAGCCCAGTCGAGACGGGTCACTATTTAAAGAGCTCTTGCAGTTCCCAACGGTCGAGAAACATTCCGCGACACTCACCACAGATATCTAAGCTCAAGCTTCTGTACTGGTGAACTTCCAGGTTGATCTGGCAGCGTGGACAGGTTCGATCTCCTTCAGGTTTCGTTTTCCGGGAGTCGTCGAAGGTCATGGGCTGCAGAAGATGCTTGCCGATGACGTCAAGTTTAGCGAGTTGCTCGGGTTCGTCGCGGTCCAGCCAAAGGCCGTCACAAAACCGACACTCGTCGATGCTCAGGTCTCCCAACTCCACCGGACGCATCTGCTCCTGACAGGCTGGGCATAATAAGCGTTGAACAGTCACCATAGAGAACTTTGCGCCTTGAATCCTTTCCCCTTCGCCGTCAAATAAAGTACAAACCCGTCTTATTGATGATGGTAAACAAAGGGCAGCACATTCACGACGACCCAGGCCACGAGCGCGCCAAAGGACACTTTTTGCGCCAAAGAATACTGCGTGAATTTTCTCTTCGCGATCCCGGCGATGATATAGGTTCTTTGCAACAGGGCTCTGCGACGCGCGTCCGGATCGGAATTTCCGTAAGCGCGACAGTAATCTTCGCCGGTTTTGTGGGCGGTGATGCAATCGAAGAAGAGAAAGTCGTCCTTCTTCCAACAGGCTCCCGGCTTCTTTTTGACGACCGGAGTCGTGGGTCCATCCTCAGGTGTTCCAGCTTTACTGGAAATCACTTGAAAGCACAGATAGACGGCCGCGGACGCCGCCACCACAGAGACCAGTTTGAACATTCCCATATTCCCGTTGTTAGGGAGCGCGGAAACAGCGGCGATCAGCAGCGAGTTCAAAAGGATCAGACTACCGGCTTTGCTGTCGGCGAATTCTACTAAACCTTGGTTATAGGCGAGCACCCCGAGAAGCTCTTCAAAACTCGGTCGGCGATCTTGGGCAGACATTGCGGATTCGGTGGCGGGTAGACTAGAAGTACTGATGGACATAGTGCGATTGTAAACCCTCTCGGACCGCTGGGCGGCGATCACCGTCACACTGTGAAGCGCTTAACAATCTGTCGCTGAGTGGCTCTTGAGCCCTCGTTTCGTTGACGCTGGGTGGACGGAGACCTATACTTCCAGGGAAAGCCTCCACTTCCTACGCGGAAGCTCAAGCCAGCAAGACCATGATCTACCTAGACTACGCCGCCACCGCCCCCTTTCGCCCTGGTATCGCCGACACTCTCAACGAGATCGCCCGAGAACCCTTGGGCAATCCATCGTCCTTGCATCGCGCTGGGCGAAAGGCACGCTTTTACTTAGAAGAGGCACGAGAACAGTGCGCGAATCTCCTCGGGGCCAAGGTGGAAGAGATCGTCTTCTGCTCGGGGGCCACAGAAGCCGACAACCTTGCCTTGCGCGGGACCTTGAGCCATTCCGACATCAAACACAGCGGCCTCATCACCAGCAGTGTCGAACACGCCGCCGTCTTTGAGACCGCTCAAGCCATGGAAGAAGACGGCCAAGCGGTGTCTTGGATGAAGGTCAACTCCACAGGCGAAATTTTATTAGATTCGTTGGAGCGTTCTCTTCAGGGTAATCCACGGCAACTGGTATCCGTGATGGCCGTGAACAACGAGATCGGCACCCGCCAACCCATCGAAGAAGTTTCTACGATATGTCGTTCCCACGGCGCCCTCCTTCACGTTGACGCCGTTCAGGCTCCACATCAGGCAAAAGAGTTGATCGACGCCGGGGCCGTGGACCTTTTGACCCTTTCGGGACACAAAATGGGAGGGCTACCTGGGGGACTGCTTTACGTTCGTCAGGGCGTTCCGCTGGCGCCTCAGATCCTCGGCGGCGCGCAAGAAGACGGACGCCGGGCCGGAACCTCGGAAGTCTTACGAGCCGTCTCGATGGCTCGTGCCTTGCAAGCGACCTTGGCCGAAGATCCGAGCGAGCTTGCAAAACTTCGAGATCTCTTTGAGCAAACGCTTAAGGAATGCGGTGCGGCTCACGCGCTAGGACCCGCCAGCCCGGACAAAAGAGCTGCCCACATCTCCGCTTGGCTGTTTGATAATCTTGGGGCTGAGCCCATTCTGACACGACTCGATCTCTTGGATATCTGCGCTTCGTCAGGTTCAGCCTGCTCCTCTCATGCTGTCGAGCCCTCTCGGGTTGTCGCCGCCATGGGATATGACCAAACTCAGTCCATGGGATTGGTCCGCTTTTCGTTCGGCTGGAACAGCACGCGCGAAGAGGTGCGAAGGGCCGCACGGGTTGTGCTCGAAACTGTAGAAAAGATGATACATAAGGAAAAGATAGCTCGATGAAACGTGTAGTTGTCGCCATGAGTGGCGGCGTGGACAGTTCAGTGGCCGCCGCCCTGATGAAAGCTCAAGGCCTAGAAGTGATCGGGGTCACCATGACTTTGGCACCGAACGATAAGAGTTCGGCGCACAAAGGCCGTGGATGTTGCTCGGTCTGGGACGTCACTGATGCTGAGAAGGTGGCCTGGAAACTCGATATCCCCCACTACGTCTATAATCTCCGACAAGAGTTCGAAAAGCACGTCATTTCTGACTTCGTCTCCGAATATGAAAAGGGTCGAACCCCGAACCCTTGTCGTCGCTGCAATCAGCACATCAAGTTTGACGCGCTTCTCGAGCGTGCCGAAGCCCTCGACGCTGAGGCCGTGGTCACGGGACACTACGCGCGCATCGAATCCAACACTGCGGGCACTGGCTACAAACTATTGCGAGGAAAGGACCTCGCCAAAGATCAGTCCTATGTGCTGGCTTCGCTCACCCAAAAGCAACTCTCAAAGATCCGTTTCCCAGTGGGAGAATTCGGCAAGAGCGAGATCCGTCAGATGGCCGTGGATCTCGAGTTGGGAGTCGCTCACAAGAAAGAGAGCATGGACCTGTGCTTCATCCCGGACGGAGATACCGCGGGATTCCTCTCCGGTCGCCTGCCCAACCAAGCCCCCGGACCCATCCGCGACGCCGACGGAGAAGTCATCGGTGAGCACGGCGGCTTGGGGCTTTACACCGTGGGGCAACGACGAGGCCTAGGCATTCACACCGGTAAGCCACGCTACGTCTTAGAACTGAACGTCGCCCAAAACACATTGGTGGTGGGCGGAACCGAGGAACTCGACAAAGCCGGGATGACTGTGGACGAACTCAACTGGATCTCATCGGTTTTTCCAGAGCGTGCTGAGATTCAATATCGCTCCACCCATCGGGGATGTCCGGGACGCTTGGAAGGGACCCTCGAGAGCAGCGAACTCTCGATTCATTTCGACGAGCCCCAAAAGGCGTTGAGCGCCGGCCAAGCCGCGGTGTTCTACCATGGGGATGAAGTGCTGGGCGGCGGAACCATCGCCTCGAGTTTCTAGACTTTGTTGATTAGGTCGGCTCCCGTTTGAGCGTCCTTACTCGGAGCGCCAACACGGCAAGAGTTCCAACGAAAAAAGCACCCTTAATGGGTGCTCTTTTCATTCGGACTTTCGGAAAAGTCTATTGCGCGACGCTTCGTCCGCTGGCGTAGAAGAACTCGGTGCTTCCTAGACCGTTGGTGGTCACCGAGGTGGTTGGCATACGGCCTGCCGATCTAGCGTCCGACAAAGAGATCACTCGGCCGCTGGAAGTCACCAATTCTGTGGAATCCAAGCCGAATGTCGCCACGGAAGTGGTAGGCATCTTGACCGAGGTAACCGGAGTCATCTGGCTGGCTGAGGCCACCGTGACACCACTGAGTGTCTGAAAGTAGGGACTGCTGACGCCGTTGAGCCCGGTCAGTCCGGTCATCTTGTTAAAAGATGCGGTCTGGGTCTCGTTCACCAAGTCTAAGCTGAGTGGACCGGAGAGCGAGAAGGTGGGCTGACTAACACTGGTCTGGGAGACACCCGCGCCGGCTGTGATGCTCTCCTGAGCGCTCGGCAAGTCGTTGGGAAGAACTTTAGGGTCCACCTGAAGCATCGGCTGAAACCCGATGTCTGACCTCTCGATAGGATCTTGGGGCTGATCAGTTTTGAGAGTCTTGGGTTCTTGGGTGACACCCTGATTCTTTTGAACCTGATGCTGCTTGCCGATTTGTCCGAAGTTCAGATTTGAAAATTTTCCAGCGTCCATTGTTTTCGTTCCTCCTGGCGGTCGTCGCCTCTGTAAGAAGCTTAGCACTCTCGGGCGCTGTCATGAAGTCATGTTTATTAACAAAATGTTAACGCCGGGACAACCACACAAAACAGGTGATGTTTCGAGCACTCATGGAGAGCCCCAGATTTCAATGGGTTCCGTGAAAAATCGGCGGTCCGCTGGTGTGATAGGCCCTTGCCGTATGTTTCCAACCTGTGAACACAGACTGCCGCTCGACGAGCCTCCTGTCCCCTTAATAGAAAAGAGGCGGGCCCGAAGACCCGCCTCTTTTTCGCAACCGATTGTCTCTAGTTTAGGGAGTGCCCGGGAGATAGCCCCGAAGGGTTCCTTGATTGTTACCACCGTTGTAGTTCACGAGGGCGGCAAAAATCGGGGCCGTTGCGCTTGTGATCGCTACGTCGATGGGGCGATTGAGACCGATGTCGATCTCATCCGGTTCCACATTGGTGACGTTGCTGACATCAACGGTTCGACGCAGAACGCGTCCGTTGGTGGGAATGCTCTCGCAGAAGAGCAACCCGACACTGTTACCGCCCAAGGGGGCGGAGTCGATGCCCGCCACGTTGGTCAGTCCGTTGGAGATGAGGGTGGCCGTGGTGCTGGTTCTGGGCAAGTAGCGAACGGCACCGTTAGCCTGCCCCGTAGGGAACAGAGCAGACGGTTGGATGGCGTTTCCTTCGGTAAAGAAATAGCCGTTGGAACCGTCATAGGTGACATCAAAGGGCTGCCGGATGGCCTGCTGCCCGCTGGCCGGTTGGATGATCACAGCGGGCGCCGTTCCAGGAACGTAAGGCTGAGGACCAGTGAAAGACAGAGGGGTCCTGACAATCTGTCCACCAGCGCCGCCGCCGGAGTCACAGATGATCAAGTTGCTTCCGTCGGTAGCTAGACCGGCGGCGAAGTTCAGGTTATTGACCACCAAATCGATGGTTCCCGTTCCGTCGGTGCGCACACGTCGAACGCGACCGCCGGTGGTGCTCGAAGAATACTCGGACCAGTAGCAGTACTCGGTGCCGTCAACCTGCTCCACGAGCATGAAGGTCGGGTTGGTGACGAAACCTGCCGTGTTGTCGTTGGTGATCTTTTCAAAACGAGCCGTGTTGCTCGTAGTGTTCAGATTGGAGACCTTAAGGATCGCTCCATCGGTGGGCAGTCCGAAGCCCACCGAAAGGAAAATATCCCCCGAACCGTCGGTCACCAGACCGTAGGGACTCGTCAGACTCTCCGATAAGGGCGAACCCGTTTCCGCCGTAATGACCGTAGGTCCAGTCACGGTAAAACCGTTTCCGGCTGCATTCAGGGCCAACGTCACAAAACTAAGGCGTCCGTTGCTGGCGCCGCGGTCGAAACCTTCCACGTAGTAGAGGCGGTTGCCCACTCTTAAGAACTGAGTCGGGTTCGTCAGAGCCGATACAGCATTGACGCCTACGACATTGGCGTTGAACCCTGCGCCGCCTGTGGTGGTGCCGGCTGTGGCGGTACCAGTGGCGGTGCCGGTCGTTGTCGCCGTGCCGGTTCCGCTGGTCGCAGTGGTGGCGCCGGTCCCGGTACCGCCGATTCCAGTACCACCAGTGGTGCCGGTCAATCCGACACCGGTGGTGCCGCCGGTACTGCCGCCGCCACCGTTCACGCCGCCGCCGCCGCCGGTTACACCGCCGACGAAGTTTCCGTCATCTCCACCGCCGCCGCAACCGACGACCGTCAATGACGCTGCTAATACGAAGCCAAAACACTTCGTCCAAAAATTATTTCTCAAAATTCCTCCTCGACGAGTCCCGAAGGGGGAATTCGCCCCCCCGAGCTCTCTCAATCCATGGTCGACGCCACTTTTCCATGAGTGGGGTCAGAGCCTGCCGGGCGGACGGATTTTAATTTCCAGACACTCGATATCTCACGGTCAGGGGAGTAACGCCAATCCACCTTCACCCGATACATCCGCTCCGAACCAGCCACCTCGCTAGAGGATAACTCTTGCAGAATTTGACTCACGGCAAACTCATTGGCGGTGCCCGTCCGGTTAACAGCCCCCTGTAAAATCTGACCGACCTCCAACTTGGCACTTCCGTCGCCAAAGAGCAGCAGTTCCTCTCCCATGCTCCGCTTGGCCAACAACAGAAATTCGGACGGCGGTGGGGCGGGTTGACCTTTCAAAGCGTCGATCACGCCCGCCAGTAGCGGTTCCTCGAGAAGTCCGAAAAGACACTCTTTGTTGAGACACTCCCCGGCGATCCCGACCAAAGGGGACAACTGCCGTCGCCTCAGCGCCTCGGTGGTCGCCTGGAGTAGCACGTTCCGTTCGATATTGAGGGTCTCGAAGTATTCTTTCTTGATCTCTGGGTCCACCATAGCCAGGGTGTCCACCAGATACTCCCAGGCCGCTTGCTTGAGTCGCTTGAGCCGAGGTTTGGCGCCCTCCATAAACGGAGAGTCGCCCGGTGAGAAGAAATCTAGGGAATCCCATTCTCGCCCACGCCGACGGACGAAGGAAAATGGGGCCAGAGTGGTATCGCTCAACAAAGTTCCCATCTCACGGTAGGACCGTAGAAAAGCCCGCCCTTTCTGCGAGGTCAAAACAACAATAGTGGAACGCTTGCGACGCTTCTCCAACTCCCAAAGCAAGCGAACCTTAGGGTCTTTGAAGGCGGCCAGCGGTCCGACCCAGACGGAGAGCCCTTGCTTACCGTCCGAAGGCCACGGAGGGGCGATGGCATCTTCGTACTTGGTGCAAAACAGCAGCCGGGAGCGAACGCCCTGGGGCCATTCCGCAGCTTCTCGAAATAGCTTCGCGTCCAGAACCGTCAGTTCGATTCGCAAATGGTCTTCAGAAATCTGAGGGTCGATAGTCTCAGTCAACGGCGGCGGTCACTTCAATCTCTACAAGAGCGCCTTTCGGCAAGGCACTGACCGCCACCGTCGAGCGGGCGGGAGGCGCTTGAGAGAAAAAGCGCCCGTACACCTCGTTCACCGCAGCGAAGTCGGCCATGTCCACGAGAAAAATGGTAGTTTTTAGAATCTTTGAAAAGTCGGCTCCGCCTGCCGCCAGAACGGCTTCCACATTTTTCATGATCTGCTCGGTCTGCTCTGCCGCCGTTTTACCGACAGGGCCCGCGCCGTCGGCGGTCAGGGAGATCTGTCCCGAGCAGAAGAGTATTCCGTTGTGTCGCACCGCTTGGCTATATGGGCCGATGGCCGCGGGTGCGTCGGATGTTTTGATAATGATATGAGACTGACTCATAGGGCCTCCAAGTATCGTCTTGCTTCTCTTAAGGTGTCTGGGTCATCGATGTTGAACGCTGTCTCTGGATAGTGCGACTCGATTCCGGCGCACGGGGTCCCCTCTAGAAGCCGGGCCATACCGCGTTCGGCCTGGGCAACGCTCAGTCGGCGCGCGAGAAATGCACTGATGGTTTCCCATCCCAATAAAGAAGCGAGTTGCCACGGCTTCTTTCGTGCGTAGGTCAAATTTGTGAGAGCTTGGTACAACGAAGACAAGGCGTTGGGACGACTCATGAATAGCCCTGCCCCACAAAAAGTGCCTTCTGCCAACTTCGCGTAGGTGTGCGGTACGCCCGGAAAAGCCGCTTCGGAGTTTTCCTTACGCAAGAATCCATACCAAACCGAGACTTCTGAGCGTACCCGGCATCGCTCCACGAAATCGGTCACCGACTCCGCGGTGAGAAGCGGAAGGTCGCCCGCGGCGACCAAAGCTGGAGAATTGGGATCGACGACGGCTTCGAGCCCGGCCTTGAAGGAATCGATCAGACGATCGCCCGCCGGAACGACGTCGTCCACCCCGTCCCAGCACGGGTCGGTTAACTCCGAGCGGTCTACCGGGCTCACCATAATCACTCTAGAAATGGCCGGAGAAGCCTTCAGGGCGCGGAGAACTCTAGCCGCCATCGGCATTCCGCCAACCTTTAGCAGTCCTTTTCCCTGAGGAATCTCCTCGCCGGGAGGCAAGTCTTCAAATCTTCCGCCGGCCAGCAAGACAGCTTCGACCGTCTTAGGGAAATCACCCACAGCGTTCATTCTCCTTCAATCGCGTTACGGTCACTCGACCGAACTTCTTCAACTTCTTTTCGGCGGAACGCGTCGAGCCCTCTCGCGAAGCGAAACCAAACAGAGTGGAACCGCTTCCAGAAAGGCAAACCCCCTCCAAACCGACCCCACACATCTCTCTTTTTAAATCCACGAGGTCGGGAAAAAGTCGACTCGCGGCCGGCTCGAGATCGTTGGCGATATGACTCAGGCGATGATCGGCGTCCGCTTCGAGAAAACGTTGGGTCGCACCGTCGGCCACCCGGTCGGGGCACTCGTCGAAGGCTCGATAGACTGAGGGAGTGGGGCAGGCAAATCCTGGGGCCAACAAGATCAGTGTCCGCCCACAGAGGTCCTTAGGTAAAGAAAGCCCCTCGAGCCTGTCGCCATATCCACGCCCGCGGGCAAATCCGCCTATCAGGCCGAAAGCGACATCGGCCCCCAGCCTAGAAGCTAGAGTGTGCAGTTCGGAATCGTCGATCCTCAACCCGTGGAGATCTCGCAATCCTCGAAGGGCCGCGGCCGAGTCGGCGCTTCCCCCCCCCAAACCACCACCCGCTGGAATCCGTTTGTGTAGGACGAATCGAGTGGGAAGGGCCTTCTGAGCCCAGGCTTCAAGAGCCCGCAGGGCTTTCAAGACGAGATTCTCCTCGCCCGCTGTCACCAACTCAATGCTCACACCGTCGTCGCGCACTTCCAGACTCGACTGATCCGCGGTCTCCAATTCCAGCGTGTCGTGAAGTTCCAACCAACAGAAGAGAGTGTCTAGAGTGTGATAGCCGTTGGGTTCGGTGCCGGTAATCTCAAGGGTTAGATTGATCTTCGCCGGAGCCTCAACGGTCAACCCTCGTCATCCTCGGAACCGACCTCTGGTTCTTCAGCTTGATACTCCACTGGCAGAGACACCGAGATCTCGGTGTCTTCGCTCTCTATCGCCGTCCCAAGAACATCGAGAGCCCGCGACAAACCATCACCATCGATCCACGGGTCCATCACCGTCAGACGTCCGACATACCAAACCTCATTTCCCGAAGCCCGCCCGGTCGCGACGAATTCGGTCTCAGGGGTCGATTTGGCAATCTTCAAGGGCGCGTCGGTCACAGTGCTTCCTTCAGGGAAGATGAGGTGGATTCGAACATCCTGTTGATAAGGTTGGTCAAAACGCAGTGGCGTCTCTCGGCGCTTCTCCAGCACAGCGGCACGAATATTGGCCGACAAAAACCTTGGCAAGGGAACCGTTAGGGTGTTTCCCTCCACTTTCCCAAAACTGGGAACCGCGACAGTGAAGGCCAAGCTGAAAGGGTCTTGGGCCTCGGGGTCGCTTTCAAAATAGCGACCCAACAGTCGCGCTCTTTGTCCATAAGCGCCGGCGGCGTTGCTGAAAAACGAATCGAGGGCGCGATCGCGAACTTCTCGGGCGCCTTCCTGGATGTCGCGGGCCGCTTGGCGAGCGTTCAGGGCCGTGCCTCCGTATCGGTCGAACTGTAGCGTCAGTTCCGCTCTACCGTTTCGCTCCAGACGACCTTCCACGGCCAACTCTTCTCGGTTGGCGACAGCCGAAGCTGTCTCCAGATCGATCGCTCCGACCACTCCACCTAAAAATCGAGGATCCCAACTCAAGGCTGCTGTATCCGAAGTCCCCGCCGGAAGCTCCGCGAGCAGAAAACCTACAGATTCAGGGTCTATCCAGTAGGACTCTCCGTTGGAGGTCGGCACTTGCAGAACGATCTTTTGTACCTTTTCGGGCTGAGGCAATTCGTCTTTGAGACTTTGGGTGGAGACTCCAAGGGTTGCCACCGGTATGTTCTCGATACCAGCGCTGGCCAGTGCGACTGATGTCAACAGACTCGCATCGTTGAGAGAAATCAATTTTTGGTCAAACACCTGTGACGGTGTGTGAAAACCCTGATCTTCCGACAGAAACGACGCAGCCTTCCTTCCTACCGCCAACTGTCTGAGAATCGCCGAAGCCCGCGCCCCGGTGTCGGCCGAATTGGGTAGCCATCCGGCGACCCGCAGAGCCAATCCTTCAGAGATCGTACTGTGCGATCGCCATTCTTCACCGATGTAGCGACCTACCTCGTCCCAGTCTTTAAAGGAACTGACCTCAATACGATTGAGCAGACTCAGCGTCCTGGGGGCCAAAGCACGATAAGTGAACGCTTTCTGATTCTGAATCTGCCAACGCAGGCGCTGGTAGCTCACACCGCCCTCGGTCACTTCATCCTTGGTACCTTGATCTTTCGCTAAACCGGGGGCGGCGGCTTGAAAATAGACGCCTTGGGGAATTTTTACCGTAAAGCTAGAGTTGACGATGGGCATCGGGTTCTCGACATAGGTGGTGGCCCAAAAATGTCCGCCCCTTTTGGGCTTATGGGAGGTTCGTAGTCGAAACTCCACGGTGTCGCCTACCTCAACCTCAGGGAACTTCAATGAGAACCGTTTGATATTGCTATAGAGTGGCGAGTCTTTGACCAACGGAGTCACTTGCGCTGCCGGTGCCTTGATAATGCGTCCATCGGCTTTGATGGTTCGGGCGACGAGCACTTCTATCTTGGACTGGTTATCGTCTATGATACGGTCTAGGGTCGCGTTCTCGTCGACTCCATCCGGGGTCAAGACCTTGACAGCGTCATGCTCATCAAAAAGACTACTCCGATCTGGACGCACCTCGAAGACGATATCGTCTAGCATCAACAGCGCGTCGGCATCCGGATAGTCTGCCGGGGCCACCGGAACAGAAACCCGAGCGTCGACGGGAAGATTCTGGGCGACGACTGTCGGCGACCCGAACGCCAAGAAACTCGCGCAAGCGAGCCCAGCTAAAGCTTTTTGCAAGGGACGGGAACTGTGTTGTTTTGGCATGACACTCCTACGATCTCTATATCTCAACCACGAAAACCAGACTTCGATTCGACTGTAACCAAGAAAATTTGTTCGATGGCAGGCGTGTTCTCCGTGCAAGAGACGAACTCTTTCCGACGTCCTCATCTGCAATGGTCCTGCAGGAAGGGGAGTTCCATTCAAAAAGAGTTCTCACCGATGACCTTAGAAGACCTCGCGAAGATGTTAGAGATACCCCATCACGGCGATGGAAGCTTGGAAATTCGCGGAGTCTGCAGCGTCGAACAGGCGCGCCCTCAGCACTTGATGATGGCGGAAACCGCCGAACAGCTCACGGCTGTGAGAAATCCTGAGTTCACAGCAATTCTCCACCCAGTAAGTCTTCAGGTGACTACCCCAGGCATCGCGAGTCCTCATCCCAGGCTACATTTCGCGGAAGTTCTCGCACATTTTCATCCCGCGCCAGCTTACCAGGCGGGAATTCATCAGAGCGCCGTGGTCGACCCGAGGGCCGAAATCGCAACGTCGGCGTTCGTGGGTCCCCATTGCGTTATCGGACCGCTGGCCAAAATTGGTGAGCGAGCGGTACTGCAAGCCTTCGTCACCGTGGGCGAGCAGACGGTTCTGAAGGAGGACTGTCGGCTGATGGCCCACGTGATGGTCGGTCGGAACTGCGAACTCGGACGGGACTGTCAATTAGAGCCGTGGGCTCACTTGGGCGATCACGTGGTCCTCGGTGACACCGTCGATCTGGGCGCCCACACCAGCCTTTCTCACCACGTCGTGGTAGGCGACGGCGCTAAACTGGACAATTTGGTGGTGGTCGGTCCGCGCAGCCGGGTGGGCTCGGGCTGCCTACTGGTGGCCCAAAGTTCGGTCGACCGCGACGCCCATCTCCACCCAGGCGTGATCTTGGCCGGACAGTCTTCGGTGGGACCCGACGCCGAACTGGCCTCTGGAGTTCAATTGGGTGGGCGCAGTTTGGCCCTTGGAAAGCTGGACAAGCCGGGACCCTATCTTGGGAACCCGGCCCGTCCTCTCAAAGAAGAACTTCGCCGCCAGGCGTTAGAGAAACGTCAATCCAAATTATGAACTCCGAACTCCCAGAGAACCTACCCCCTCAAACACGACGCTCATATTCTCGATTTTTGGGTGAGGTACTCGCCTCCCGAAAAGCTCTGGAGAAGAGGATAGGCTCATACCTTAAGACGGTTGTCGGACACCCCGAAAGCAACGATGCCCCAGATATCGAGGCCGCGAAAAGATTAGCCGGTGCTCTCTCGAAGCTGGTCAAAGCCTGCGACATTCATTGCCTTCTTCATGTGCAGGCCGCCGTCTCCTATTTCGTCGATCACGACGACGCAGAACACGACCTTCGTTCTCCACACGGCTTCGTCGATGACATCGAAGTCTTCAACGCCGTTTGTGACCATGTGGGATGTGAGGATTTCAAGATAGAGCCCTGACCAAGTCCGTAACCATAGGCAACGCTAATCCGGGCGCTCCCCCGCCATGGGTCAGTAACTCCTCCATCCTCTCTATCCCGATTTCAAAATCCGCTCCGAACATCTCTAACGCCCGCGACACCAGGGTGAGTAGGGCTAGTCCTTCTAAAAGTGTGGAAGACCTAAGGAGCGCTCGACGACGTATCAGGCCTTTCAGATAACGCGGGGTCACCTCTTCAGGGCACACCGGAGCCGGAGAGAAAGCTTTTCTTCGATCTTGTTCAACCGGATCAACCCCGCCGCCAATCATCCTAAAAAGTCGCCTTGTCAGCGCTTGGACGAGGTTCGCGTCAAGCCTCTGGGGATCGCCCGTGAACAGCAGTCCGACGTCCACCCGCCCCCAATCGTGATAGGCCCCCGCCAAT
>JBBKWP010000084.1:0-11906 GCA_037968995.1 Candidatus Xenobia bacterium | reverse complement strand
TCGCTCGACTGCTGAAACCGGCGAGCAGCGTGGGGCTTGGAGGCGGGGGATCCTGCGGAATCTGTAACGTGTTACGGAAAAAGGCGGATCACTCGGCGAAGTGGCGGCCTCGCCGGTTCTCGCTCGACTGCTGAAACCGGCGAGCAGCGTGGGGCTTGGAGGCGGGGGATCCTGCGAAATCTGTAACGTGTTACGGAAAAAGGCGGATCCCCTCGGCGAAGTGTTGGCCTCGCCGGTGGCCGGTTCGCTGCGATGTGCGCGGTGCTTCGCTGGTCGATGGTGGGCGGTTCGCTGGTCGCTGGTGGCGGTTCGCTGGTCGCTGTTGGCGCCGAGCTATCGGCTTCGGGCGTTGCGGCTTCGGGTGTTGCGGTTGGCGCCGGTGGGCGGTCGCTGCGACGTGTGCGACTATCGAAGGATCGTTACACGCCCACGTTCGTGAAGTTCCACCCGCCAGCCGTTCCAGCGAGGAAGATGCTGCGGCTTGATCTTGACACCCTTTTCCTGACTCAAAGAGTTCATGATGACACGCCGCTTCTTGGGCTGGAACTCCATTTCGAAGCTTATTCCAGCGAAGCGATAAAGTCGTGGATAGTCCGACCGCAGACTTTGTGTTTCGTAGTTCTCCATCTGGCCACTCAAGAAATCGTCGTCCTCTACGAGTTCGAGATCCGCACACTCCTGGACACCGAGACTCATCAACCGTTGCTCCATGAGTTCCCTGATAGAAGTTTGCTCGGCGTCGTTTCCATCCAGTTCCGCGCGAAGACGAAGATAGAACTGCTCCTCCAGCATACGATCCTTAGCTTCTGGCCGCCACCGACCTTCAGAAGCGAGAGTTGCCAAGGCTGAGCGCAAGGCCGGTCCAGTGAGGACCTCCTCTACACTTCCTAACTCGCGACCGGCGTAAAGGTAAGCCACTCTCGCTTGAAGCAGACCTTTGACCCATCTGATCTTGCTAAGTTCGGGCTCCCCCAAGCCCGCGCTCCGGAGGAGAGACAGCCTGACGGGTAGGCCCCAACGTCCTTGAAGTTCGACCTTGAGTCCTCGGGCTACGATGGGCTCCACCTGGAGCAAAAAAGCAGCCCGGCAATCGTCTGGTAACTCTTCGCCCCGGGCCAATCGACACTCTACCTCACCATTGCCCCAAGCGTCTCGACCCTTTCGAAGCACAAAAAAACGACTCGGCCAGGTCTGGGCCAAGTAGAGCATCAGGTCGCGATGCGGTTTGCAGGGCGCCTCGGAAAGCCCCGAGGCGCCGGCCAGTTCGCGCAACTCACCGGCGATCCGACGACTGCCCTGAAGGCTCTCCGCTTCCAGGCCGTGTCGTACCGGGTCCCCCGTCCGCAATATCGCCAATGTCCGCCCCCATGGCTCCTGACCCCAGTCGGTCACACGGGCCGCGAGAACATCCTCAGCGGGATTTCGCTGGAGAGGATTTCGGCGTGCCGTAGCTAGGGCGCAGAGATCCGCTAGATCGCCTTTGAGGTCCGGCGGCGCCAGAACGATCGCTCGAGCCCAATCCATTTCGACGGGAAACCGTTGGACCCGTCGCCCCAAGGGGGTCATTCGTCCCTGTCGATCGATGAGCCCTAGGTTTCGCAGCCTCTCTTCGGCTCTCTCCCAAGCGAAATCCGGCGGCTCATCGACCCATTCGGCCGGCGTCGAAAGCCCTTGGGGCAGCGCCGAGAAGAACAGAACCAATTCGTCGAGTTCCATGCGCTGTAGGTCTGGAGGTCGAGTGGTCTCTAAACGCACACCTTGCCTCCAAAGTCGAAGGCTTCTTCCTTCACAGACGCGACCCGCGCGCCCTGTCCGCTGATCGGCCGACGACAGCGCGATGGGGACTGTGGCCAAAGCCACGTGGCCCGACTGATGCACTTGCCGCCGTTCCAAACCTGAATCGACCACTGCTGTGATTCCTGGAATTGTCAACGAGCTTTCGGCAACGTTGGTGGCTAAAACGACCTGGCGCTCAGCTTCGGAAAAAGCCCGCGCTTGCTCTTGCTGACTGAATGTACCGTGAAGAAGAACTGTGGGAAGTTTCCCCAGCGACGACGCGACCTCTGTCATCGCTTTCAATCCGGGAAGAAAGACCAAAACACTTCCTTGGGTTCCTTCATCCCAAACTCGACGAACGGCTCGAACCACGCGTTTCACCAAGTTGACCGACGACGGCACGGTCAGTTCCGCCTCACCCCCATCGTCATAGGAGACAGTGACTCCGAAGGCGCGTCCATGAGCTTCGAGGAGTTCGGCTCCATACCGAGCAGCAAGCCGGTCGGCTGTCAGCGTCGCCGACATGATAACAAGCTTCGGACCGTCAGGAGCGGCCGCCAAAAGAGCAAGGAGCGCGTCGGTCTCCCAACTTCGTTCGTGAAACTCGTCGAAGACCACAACCGACATGTCTTTCATGGCGCCATCCACAAGATATCGTCGGGCCACGCCCGGTGTCACGAAAAGAATCTGAGTCCGGTCGCTCTGTTGGGAATCGAAGCGGATACTGTAACCGACCGACTCGCCAACACGTTCGTTCCGTCCCTTAGCGACCCAGCCGGCGAGAGTCCTAGCGGCTATCCGCCTAGGCTCGACCACTAAGATTTTACCTTGGGTCGCTTCCTGACACCAAACCGGAACGCGCGTGGATTTTCCGCTTCCCGTGGGAGCGGTGAGAACGATTCGACCAGTAGCCGAAAGCCCGTCGAAAACAGAGAGGAACTTGGGGCGAAGGGGATCGATCGGTAGCTGGTTCATGGCTTGTGCCTTACCCTCTTGAGAAGCAAAGTCCCTGGGTTTGAAAGTCGCAGAGAACTGTTCTAGAGGACGTCTTGGTGGCCCCGGTCAGACTGACGTAGTCGCTGGAGGCGGGGGAGCCGGCAGGATTGGAGCTATTCTCAGGCGCTCATCGAAACACTAAGCTTAGAGAACGATTGGTGGAGCGGTGCGAGCCATCTCTCAAGAGATATTGATGACGATGTTCACCAGCGTCACGGAGGCATCCAGCCCAATGACCCGGACGTAGCCGATTTCCGACTGCGCTAGACAACGCTCGTCGACGTGTTGGCAGCCGTGCTCTCGCCTGTTGGGACCTGGAGCCGCCGGCCGATCTCGCGGAGAAGGTGCTCCTTGAGGTCGCCGAGGTTCCATCGTTTGGCCACATTCTTGGCGTAGACTCCGACGGACCCTAGGGCTATGAAAGGGATCGCTAGAAGGCCTAACTCACCACCCCAAGCCGCGACTGTTGCGAGACCCTTGGCCGTTTCTCCGGTTTGGCCCAGCGCGGAAATCGCGACGATCTCGAGGCGGTTCAGATGAGTCAAGATGCGGCACCGCACCGTTTGGAGCAAGACTTCAAGTTCAAGTTTGAGGGCCTGCAGCTCGGAAGATTCGCGGACAGCCAATCCAGAGAGGTCTGTGGGCAGGTTGCAATGGAGGATAAACTCGGCTCCCAATCCTTTCTCCTTTAGGACAACTTTTCCAAGAGTCAATCCGTGCTTGATGAGAATCACAACGTCTGGGCCTTCTAGAGCCACCGGCAGACGGAGTTCTCCGACTCCCGAACATAGGGGAACAGACATTTGCACCAGAGGTTTGGTGTCTGGCCGTCGATTGATCCAGAGGTCACTTTCGACCTCTGTAAAGTGAGCACACCAGGGCATCTTTTGTCCGAGCCATGCCTGGCACAGGATTCGAGGAGGAGTGAATCCGTCGAACCAGTCAGCTTTGCACGGCAGCGCCTCGTACTTCAAAGGCCGGCTGTCGAGTTCGACAAGCATCGGCGCGTGTTGGAATCGAATCGTGGCTTCGCTGTGTTCCTGAGCGGTCGCACTGGTGAGCGCAATCCAAGCCTCTGTTTTTTGAACCCTCAGCAGGAAGAAGTCAGAGTCGCTGCTGAGAGGCCGATGAGACAGCACTGCCGGAGCCACCTGGCTTTCGGTGTCACTCAGAACGAGGCCAGTGACTTGCTGGTTCACGCTTTGGACCCAAACGATTTTGCTCGCGGCACTCAAAGCACAGAGGAGACCTATGGCGAGGTGTCCCAAGGGAGAATCATCCCAGCTGTTCGGGTCCACCAGCGCTGCCTGAACCTTCTCGGGGGAGAATGCCTCCAGATTGCCCACAAACCAGAGATTGAGTTCGGTGCGACCGAATGTCACGTGCAGTTCGGGTGTGCCTGAGGCCACCGCGGCTTGAAAGATCCGGAGCAGGTAGTAGGCCGGACTCTGCTGCTGAAAAGTGAGAAACCTTTCGCGAGCTTTTTCGACCGCTAGGGTGAAAGAACCCGCAGATTCTGGAGAGCCTTGAGCTTCTAGAGACTTGATATAGAGCTCGAGATGTTCTTCCACCGTCCAGAGATTTAGAGACCCAATTCGGAGACACCTTCCGTGAAGGTTGTTGGAGGTCCCACGTATATGAAGGTCTTCGTCCCCCCCGCCAGCGACCCGCCATCTTTGACCTTCGCGGCACGGCAAGTGAAGGGCGGCGGTCCCACGCACATCGACTGGTTTAGAGTTGGTGTAACCTCGCGTTAACATGCTTTCGGCTTGTGCTGGATGCATTCCATCGCGCCCACACTTCTGAGATCTAGAATTCTTAATAGTGAGGTAAGAAGAAATGAACGTTACAGAAAACAGACCGGCAGCACGAGTAGGACAGTGGTATGACCAGCGCGTTGCTGAGGCGGCTAAAAAGAATGAGCCGAATGAGAAGTATGAAAAAGAGATCGCACGTTTTAACGATTCTTTCGAGCGCCTCTCCCAGCTCGACGGGAGCGAAAAAGACCAGAACAGCAATCCAGGCGAGGTCGACATCGAAGGATACTCTAATGAGTACTTGAATTTCCCCAACGAAGTCCTTCGCCGCACTCAGACAGGCTTTGAGATGAGAACGGTTGTCCTCGAGGGAGAGGATTGGCAGATCGCTAGCTCTGAAACCGTCTACACGATCAATCCGGACAGCACCGTGATTGAGGTCACTAGAAATGAGTCGCCTAGTCATCCTGATGACAAGGAGTTCGAACAGCGCTTCTCTCTTGACACCCAAAACGGATTGCTGCTTAGAAGCTGGTAGGAAAGGTCGTCTCAGGTCGCAGCGGCGGCACGGTCTACATCGGTAGCGATTCCCGCGAGATGGATGCTTTCAATCATCAACTACCCCCAGGTCATGACCCACTGCGCCCAAGACCCGCTAAACCCCCACAAGAGAAGGCGAGAGTTCTCGAACGCTCGCTGTGGGATCGACCTCTAGCACGCGTTCTACCGTCTCGGGGTGGCAAGTGAAGAGCAGCACCTGGTGACGGTCGGTGAGTTTTAAAACCTCTCTCATGGCGGCCTTTGATCGTTGCGGGTCGAAATTGACGAAGATATCATCCATCACAAGCGGCAGCGGCTCTGAGCGCTGGCTGAATTCGTGCACGAAGCCGAGACGAAGGGCCAGATAGGCCTGTTCGGCCGTCCCTGTGCTCAACTCGTGGGTTTCGCGCCGTGAACCGTTCGCCAACTCCATCACCACTTTGCTGTCTCCGGGCGGTGCTAACAGACGCGTATAGCGTCCACCCGTCATCTGGCTAAAGTGTTCGCTGGCCCGCAGTAGGACGTCAGGCTGGCGCTCTCGCTCGAAGCTGTTGCGAGCCTGCTCAAGCAGGTGGGTCGCCAGAGTTACCGTCGCCCAATCCTGAGCGAGAACGCGGAGCTGCTCTTTGAGACTTTCCTCAATGAGGCGAAGGCGTGGAAGTTCGCCAGAGACCTGGAGAGTGTCACGTTCCGACTCCGCTCGTCCTTGCTCTATTTGCTTTTCTCCCACCTGTTGGCCGAGTATTTCTTTCTCTTCCCGTGAGCGCTCAAGGGCTAGCTGCAGCGAGTCCGTGTCGCTGTCTTCAAGATGCTGAATGAAGGTCTCGAAATCAGCCCCCCCGGCTATCTGTTTGAGGGTCTGTTCGTGAGACTGTTTCGCATTCTGAAACTCAAGTCTAGTCCGCTCTGTGTCGGCGGCCTGGCGGAACGAGGTTTCATCTGACACTCCAGCTTGGTCGTACATCTTTTGCACCTCGACTTCGAGGGCTTCAATCGAGCTTTTCATAGCCTCGAGCGGTTCTGGGTCTGATTCCCGCTGCCGAATGAGACGTGTCCGCTCTTCCTCGGCGCTCTCCGCTTGTTGGAGATCCGTCACAAGTCGGTCCAGAGAAGAGGTGAGTTCATCTTGCAGTGGGGCAGGTCGGCCGGCCTCGTGGATGACCCTGCACGCATCTTCAAACAGGCTCGCCGTGGCTCTTTCCGCCTCTTCTCTTTTTGCGCTCTCCCGTTGGGCTTGGTCTAGAAGGCTTCGCGCAGTTTCTGCTCGTTGCAGGACCTCAAGCGCTGCTTCAGGGGTCTCGGCCGGCAGGTCGCCCCGTGTGGCAAGCCATGACGTCTCGGCGGCATGTTTAGCCTCTTGACATTTTTGGAGCGATTCTTCGAATTCTTGACCCTGCTTCTCAATTCGAACCACACGATCGTTAGCCTCGACGAGTCTCTTTTGGAGTTCGACTTGGCGGGTGGCTTTTGCCGCGTCAGCTTTGATATCGGCGATGAGGTTGGTGATCTGATTGTCCAAGTTGGCCGCTTCAAGTTGGCGACCAACATTAAGTAGCGTCTCCTCAAGGACTTGCCGGCGTACTTGCGCTTGAGTTCTCGCCTCGTCCGCGATCTCGCGCAGGCGCTCTTCTCGACGTTGACACTCCGCTAGGCGTTGAATGTCATTTAAGAGGTCTCTAGCGCTATCTGGGTTCAGGTCCTCAGGTAACCCGTGGGAGGCAAGCCAGTCTTTCCAGCTCTCCTTGGCCTTGTTGTGAGTCAGGACAGCGGACTCTAGGGTCTGCTGCGCGTCTAGTGACTCTTGCTGTACGCGTTGAACCCTCTCGGCGAATTGATTTGCCTGCTGGTCGAACGAGCGTCTGCGTTCACTCGTAGCGGTCTCCTTCGTGAGGTCTCTGTCCAAGCGATCGAGCATCTCTGAACTCAACGGTGGTGCTACATTGAAGAAAGAGGCAGAGGCTTGTAGGTCCTGGTCCGCTTTTGATAAATCTGTTTCGACCTCGCTGAGTCGCCGGCGCACTTCTTCCTGTCGGTGCCCACGGGTCTCAGAGGTGGTCGCGGCTCTCGCGCGCCACGTGTGTAGGCCCGCAGCTAAAGCGAACATGAAAAGGACGGCGGCCAAAGCTAATTTCGTCTGTTCGTTGTAGGCCAGGACCGCGGCAAGAAAGATGCCCGACAGAGCTATCGTTGCGATAAGCCAAGAGGGGACAGGTTCCATCGTCTCAGCGGAGCTTTCCGCGGAAGCGCGAGCTTGCTCCAAAGCTGCCGCGAGCCCGGCACGCCGCAACAAATCGGCTCGTGCGGTGAAGAGCCGCTCCCGACCCGCGTCGATCTGTTCGGCGGTTCTGCCGCTGGGACCCGGCTCGGTTTTTCGGAGTGCTTCCTGCTCGTAAGTTAGAGTTGCGAGCTGCTTTTCAAGAGCCTGAAACTCACGTTCGGCTATTGCTTGAGCTTCTTGGCCTTCGGCCATCGTCTGGCGATGGATACGAACTTGCTGCAGCGTGTCCTGGCTGGGATGACTCGCTTGAACCTGAGTGGAAGTCCAGCCTTGCCCCAGTCGCGCCAGTCCCTCCTCGGAAACGCCGGCGGCTTCCCTATAGGCTTGTTGGGCCCGTCGCGCCTGGTCTTCTGTTTGCCGCCACTGCCCCCTAAGATCTGAGAGCTGGTCATCCTGGAGGGCTCTAATACCAGGATCGGGAGCTGTTGACGAGTCCAGCTCCTTCTGGACCTCGTCTCGGTGTTGCAGGGCGTTGCTAAGTTCTCTTTTAGACTCTGTTAGGAGGTCGCGCTCTCTCTGGATTTTGCGTTCCGCTTCGGACAAGGCGGTCTGGTGCCGCCGTATGGCGTCGCGCCTTCCTACGGAGATGTTGCAGGCTTGGAGGCGCTCGAGGTCCCAATCGGGGTGTATTTGGATCAACCGTTGCTGGAGCTGACCGTTCAACTCGACTTCTTGGCGGCGGTGTCCCGGAATAGAATTTCGAAGACGGTCCCACTCTGTCCGATGGCCGGCAAGACGCCGAATGCTCTCTCCTTGCCGCACGAGAGCTGGGTATAGGATGAGCTTCTCAAGCCTGCCGGCTTCTTCATTGAGATTCCTCTGCTTTAACTCAGCGCGCCCTTGATATTCTGCGAGCCGGTCGCGATGGCCCGTTAGCCGAGCGACACAGTCCGGGGTGATCGGGCGTTGGGTGGGAAGCGAATCCAGAGTTTCTTTCACTGCTATCCACTGTGACCAGACAGGCCAAGCTTCTATCAGTCTCGCTGCCTCCATGCCCGCTCGAGCCGCGGCTTGCTCGGCCTCTCGAAGGTCTTGGGCCTCGGACTTGAGCAGGTCGATCCTTTGCACGAGGGCGTCGTACTCTTGAGGTTGATTTTGAAGCTGTCCCTTCTTGGCCCGAATATCTTCGAGTTGTCTGAGAATGCCGTTGATCTCTGGCTTACTCCCGCCGGGCTTAAACAGTGCCTCCGCCCGGCTTGCGAGGTCTTTCCCGACCTTGCTGAGCTTCGCCGCACTGGTACCCAAACCGGCGCTATACAGGGCAGCCGTGACCTCTTGGTCATCGAGCGTCTCGAACTGCTGGAGCTCGCTGAGGCTGAAGGCAAAGACATTGCGAAAAAGGCCCCTTCCAGCTGACCCCAACAGCCGCTGCAGCATGGCGTCGTCGCCGTCACCGTCGCTGCTGAAGACGCGGACTTTACCGCCCTTCTTGCCGGCGTGACGCTGTACAATGTATTCCGTCCCGCTCTCATCGAGCAGAGTGATCCGTCCCCCGTGTTGAGCCTGACTGAGGGGTGCGTATTTGTTCTCGCTCTGACGACCATCGGGAAAGCCAAATAGGATAGCGCGGATGAAGGCCAGAAGGGTAGACTTACCGGCTTCATTTTGACCGAGAAAGACTGTTAAACCTGGCGCCAGGTTTTCAATACGGTGGTCGTGGAATCTACCATATCCGTCGATGTCCAGCGTCCGAATCTTCATTCATCCTCCAACAGGGGCTCGGCTACCATAGCCACGGCTTGGTCCAAAATCGCTGCAAGCTCGTGCTCCTCTAAACTTTGAAGATGTCCTGAGGCTCGGTTGTTCAGCCACAGTCCATTCAACGCGGCGGTGATGTCCTCTGTCTGAAGGCTGCCGGCGATGCGCAACAGAGATCCCACGAAGTCTTCCTCGTTCGCTCGCTCAACTAAGTCAACTTCGGGTCGGGTCCGATCTTCGACGCGCTCAATCCAAACGAATTGGTTTCCAGCCGTGGAGGCGCACGACTCACGCACCATGCCGAGAACTCCTTGCAAGTCCCTTGCCAGTTGTGTATGCAGCGGTCCTCGCCCGGTTAGGGTGATCCGAACGATCAGGGAACGTCCGTCCGACTCGACACCATTCTGAATCTGTTCTATCAGACCGTCGACCGTGGTCAATCCTCCGATGTCCACGTGATTATGTTCCCAGCGAACGGTGTGCAAAGGCAGGAACTCGTGATGCTCTACCGTGGCGCCTCTGGTACGAATAAGCATGGCTCCGCGTGGTCCAGTCTCGCGGATGTGTCTGCCTTGGATATTGCCCGGATACGCCACGAACGGACTGTTATCGTTTAGGACTTTTCGCTCGTGAACATGGCCCAGAGCCCAATAGTCAAGGTTGCACTCGCGAAGTTCATCGAGAGTCCGTGGAGCATAATCGTCGTGGCGAGGGTCACCGTTTACATTGCAGTGAAACAAGCCGATCTGAAACGGCTCAGGTCCCGTGCGTTGAAATTTACGGCCGAATGTTTCCGACACACGCTTGGTAGGGTAGCTAATGCCATGAATGCGTGCCACTGGCTCGTCGCCCTTGTAGAAGGTATGAGACTGATTGTCTTCTTTTGAAAAGACCTTGACCTCATCGGGCCAGTCTATGGCTGATATCCACCTGTCGAGAGGGTCGTGGTTGCCGTGGACCACGTAGGAGGGGATCCCGCGAAGCGCAAGCTTTGTTAAGCCTTTCCGGAAATGGGCTTGAGCCCGAAGGCCGCCCTCAGCGCTGTCATAGACGTCACCCGCGACCAGAATAAAGTCGACCTCATGGTCGAGGGCGGCTTGGACGAGATTATCGAACGCTTCGAAGGTGGCGTCTCTCAGTCGTTGGGCAATCTGTTCGTTAACTTGCTGCAGCCCGACAAAGGGACTATCGAGATGAAGATCGGCGGCATGAATAAAACTAAGGGTCGGCAAAATCAATCCTTTTGAGAGACGATGGTTCCTTCGGCGTCCATCAGAACGATTCCGATTTCGGTTCTTCAGAAACGTAGCAAGAGTTCACGGGCTTGTTCCGCCGGGTGCTCATCTTCTTCACGTGTACTATGCGAACCTTTTGAGTCAACCCCCGTCGGCTTGTCCAGATGGCGTACATACCCGCTCGTCACCCCAAAACCCGAGACCGCGACAGCCTACCCGAGCAGAGTCGAAGAGAGCCCCCTCACGTTCCCCCTCTCCCAGGAATATTTCGAAAGATTCACTAATTTAAGAGTCCACTATTGTTGAGGAGGGTCCAGCATGGAGAAGTCCGAGCAGATTCCAGGAATGCGAGCCCAAGGCAAAGGGATCAAACTCTATGTGGAACACGAGTTTGCGCCTCTCAAGGCCTGCATTGTCGGCAACCCCGGCAGCATGTACAGCATGGATCCCGACTTCCCCCCAACCGCCAACGCCTTTCATTCCTTGAGCGACGAAGGCAAAGCCTTTCTGCGTAAGAACAAAGGCCGGCATATGCGGGATTCCGACCCCGCCATGTACGAGAAAGTTGTGCAAGAATCCGATGCGTTGGCGGAAGCTCTGCGAAAAGCGGGAGTCCGAGTCATTCGTAACGAGACTGGCGTCGTTCCCGATGCTGTCCTCAACTATTTTGGCAGTTGGAATCCAGACAAATTGCACTCGTTTTATGGTCAGGCCGCCGGCGAGGTCGTGGGCAACTGCTATATTCACAGTTGCGAGTTCTGGTGCGTGATGCAAATGGAGCTCGAGTATCGTGAGGCGATGCTGGAGATCTTTGAGAACGACAAGAACGCGGTGTGGTTGACCCAGCCGGTGCCTTATCCCAGTGTGGATGGCCTCCGAGTCGGCCCGGTGACAAGCGCGGCCGATTTCAGAGTTTTTCCCGATAAGACGTTGATTTATGCCATCGGCGTTTCCGACCCTTCCCATATTCATGATCGCTCCAAGCCCCGTTCTTCTGGCGACGAATTGGGTGCTGAGGTGATCCGACGAATGCTTGCGCCTTTTGGCTGGAAAACGGAAGTGATCTATTTCAATTCCAATCTGAGCTATCACATCGATTGCGTGATGGCTCTGGTCGATGTCGGGATCATCGGGCTTCCGGACAATGCTCTCTGGACGCCACTACCGAACGCTTTCAGGGACTGGGAGGTCATCAGAGTCGAACCTGAAGAGTTCAATATGGGCGTCTGTAACAACGTGCCCCTCAAGGAGAAGGAGATCATTATCGTCCAGGGAGCTACGAAGTTTGCTCGCGAGCTAGAAAAGCGTGGTTATACTCCGGTGGAAGTGCCCTACATCAACGCCTATCGCACGGTGGGCAGCGGCATCCATTGCTCGGTCATGTCCCTGTGGCGGGAATACGACGAAGAGTGATGTGACCTTCGCCGCCCATCACCAACATCTCCACGTTTTAGCCGTTGGAGGACAGGAGTCCATCGAACACGTTCTCCTCTGGGCCCCCGGCGCCTTCGGACCCAGCGAAGTCGAGGTCCTCCGCACTGCGCAAGTCCGGTAGTGGGCGATGCCCTCTCCCAGTTTCTTGGAGACGTTGTCTCCGGCGATAAAGACGGTATGTGCGAGGTCACG
>JBBKWP010000083.1:0-4428 GCA_037968995.1 Candidatus Xenobia bacterium | reverse complement strand
AACCAGAAGAAGGCGATCAGAAGAGTCACGGTGGCGCCACCCAGTATTCTGTCAGCCGGAGTCGACCCAGTGGCGGTGCTCTTAGGAGAACACGCGTACGAGTCCGTGGGCCGACGGACTAGAGGGAGAGCGAGCGCCTCACGCAGTCGAGGATACTGTGCGCTTGGAAGGCGGTCTGCGATCTGTGTGCTGTGTTGCTTGCTCATAGGATAAGAATACAGATCCTGTTTTTGAGAAAGAGATGGAAAAGGTGGGTGCAAATGTTAACAGATTGTAAACCTCAATGATTGTTTTGGGTCATTTCACTCCCGAGCAAGAAGGGAGATTCTTTCGCTACCGGCCGTGTCTATGCGGTCCAGATGAAGCGCAATTTCCCTGATGGATTGCCAGAATCTTTCGTCGAGGTGACGGTCCACGATTTAGTCCATCAGCATCCCGTCGAAATGGGAACGCTTTGTCGATCCCATTTCGGTTGCGATTTCCAAAAAAAATAGAGCCTCAGGAGAGGCTCTAGTGTCTCAGACGTTTTTCGTAGGTTTTACTCGGCTTTGTCACCACGCACGAAGTTCGCCGTGGAACCCGCCCAGTCCGAGGCTCTTTCCAAAGATTTGTCGATTCCTGACACGACGGTGGCTCCCGTGGCAGTCGCGAAACCGGCCGTACCGCCCACCACGCTGCCGACCTTGCCGGCCACATCTCCGCCGCCCTCGACGCCGGTCGTCCAGAGTTCTTTCGCTATGGTGGGGATGTTCGGAATCAAGGAGAGACATTCTTTTCCGGCTTGCTTGCCGGTGGCAAATCCCTCGGGGAGCCCCTTGTAGGTTGAGACGGCTCCGCCAACGATGGCGCCACCAACTGTCCCCACGCCGGTTCCTAAAGCTTCACCAGCGGCGGAGCCAAGGTTTCCTCCGATTTCGGTTCCTTTATTGAAGGCTTGAGGAATGAGTTCTTTGCCCACAGGAGGGTACAGGATTGTGGGCAGGACAACGAGTCCGGCGATGGTCCCTCCGATGGCCGCACCAACGGCTTTTAAAGCGGTGCCGAAGGCGCTCGCGCCCCATTTCTGTCCAGCGTCGATGGCTTTGGGCATTTCCGTTTCTCCGGCCTTTAGAGCACCGGAAATCGTTCCAGAGACGAAGCCGTCGGCCGCTGCCACCGTCGTCAGTATTGGAGCGGCAAGCGCTACCATTCCGACGGTCGCCACCGCGGCGGTCCCGCCGACAAGTTTTCCTACAGGCGCCAAAACGGCTTGACCAACCGTCGCGCCCCTTTTTATGTGCTTGGGGTAAGCAGCGATGCCGCCCTTAATGAGTCCTTCACCCAAGCCGTAGACACCGCCCGCCACTCCGGCCACAGCACCGGCGCCGATGGCCGCCACGTCGCGAAATCCGACACCATCCTCGCTTTTAACGGGAGGCTTGGGCTCAGGACTCGCGGGTGCCTGAACGGGAGGAGTGGGGGTCTTTGGGAAACTGGCAATATTTGCTGGATGGATCATCATAAATTCAGTATAAGTCCTCGTGATGTAGGAAACGTTGTCCAAAATGTAAACAGGCGGCCACTCCCTGGAGCGAGGGAGCGAGCAGTGCTCGAGGACCTCTCGCCCGGAGTTGCGAACCCTGAAAGATGATCTTCTTAACAGGCTTCCCAGGCTTTCTCGGAGCGGCGCTGCTGCCGCTGCTGCTCCAGCGTAGACCCCAGAAAAACGCAGTCTGCATAGTGCAGCCAAGGTTTATGGAAGACGCGCGTGCCCGGCTTGCCCAATTGACCGACAAACATCCGGATCTTGAAGGGAGAGTTCGTTTGCTGGAAGGGGATATTTCGGCTTCGGGTCTGGGCCTCTCGGAGTCTTCCTGGATTACCCAAGTGAACGAGGTCTTCCACTTAGCGGCAGTCTACGACCTCGCGGTGCCGCGGGAGTTGGCCTACCTGGTGAACGTAGAGGGCACGAGAAACGTCCTCGACTGGGTCAGCACTTGCCCGAACCTGGGTCGGTTTCACTACGTCAGTACTTGCTATGTGAGCGGTCGTTATTGTGGCCTTTTTAAAGAAACCGACCTCATCAAAGGGCAGCGCTTCAACAATTTCTATGAGGAAACCAAATATTACGCCGAGGTTTTGGTTCAGGAGGCTCGAGCCCAAGGGCTGCCAACAACCATTTATCGGCCGGCGATAGCCGTCGGAGACAGTCGAACGGGCCGAACCCAAAAATATGATGGTCTGTATTTTGTGACGGGATTGGTGCTGCGCCAACCGAAATGGTTGAGTTGCCTTCCGATGGCTGGAGATCCAGAACGGACCCGAGTGAACTTTGTCCCTTGCGACTTCGTCATCGAGGCCTTGGTCGGGTTGTCGGGTTTGGACCACTCCGTAGGTCGAGTGTATCATCTCGCTGATCCCAATCCCTTAACGGTCGAGGAACTGATCGAAGAGATGGAAAGAGTGATGGAACGGAAGATTCGGACCGTTCCCCTTCCCTTGGGCCTCGCAAAATGGGCCCTGCGCAACGTCGGTTTAGTCAGGAGCCTGTTACAGATGCCCGCGGAAGCGGTGGACTACTTTGTCCACCCGACCCACTACGGGACCGACCTTACTACCAAGGACCTGTCACCTCTGGGAATCGTTGCTCCTCGACTCCCCGAATATCTCGATACTCTGGTGGAGTTTCAGAGACGTCATCCACTATAGGAGTTTACTGACCAACTCTTTAAGCTGGGGAATCTTCAAGGGCTTGGGTAGGAAGGCATCCACTCCGTTTGCCCGGAGATCGCCGATCTGCTCAGCGGTCATGGACGAGACGAGCAAAAACGGGACGTGCTGAGTCTCTTCGTGAAACTTGACGAGACGGGCAATGGCTAAGCCATCCAAGGTAGGAAGGACGTTGTCTGAAATCACCAAGTCTGGCGGATTCTCCTGAATTGCGAGATAGAGGTCGAGCCCGTCTCCGTAGACGACCGTCTCCAGATCTGCGGTACGGCTGAGGATTCCTTTCAGAAACAGTGCTTGGGTGGGGGTGTCCTCTCCGAGAAAAACGCGTTTAGCCATTCTTTGGATTTTAATAACGCCCCGCAAATACCTTTGATCCCAGGGCTAGACTCCCTCGTCTGAAGCGCTGCCGGCAGGACGCCAATGTCCGTTGCCAAATCAAGCCGAATGCCAGAATTTCACTATAGCGCCCGTGATGAACAAGGTAAGAGATTCGCTGGAAGCGTCGACGCGGACACTCAAGCTGCTGCCTTAGAGATTCTCTCAGAACGTTACTCCATCGTCACTCGACTCGAGAAGAAACAGGAACCTTCTCGTATTCAGCTTTTCCGAAGGGGAGTGAAAGGTGAAGATCTCCTCACCTTCAGCCAGACGCTCGCAGCCATGCTTGACGGAGGCATCACCATCAAACGGGCACTCGACACGATCTACGGGGACACTGAGAACCATCAATTGCGAGTGATCATAATGGACCTGTCTGCCCAGATCGGAGGCGGAACTCCTTTTTCCCAAGCGCTCCAGGGGCATCCTTACACTTTCGATCAGTTTTTCGTAAAAATGGTGAAGGCCGGCGAGACGAGCGGCGAGTTGCCGGAGATGCTCAAACGAGTCTCAGACTATGTGGAAAAGACCGAAGCTTTGAAAGACACGGTGAAGAGCGCTCTCACCTATCCCATGGTGGTCATAGGCTTCGCATTGGTTCTTTTGGCCGCGGTTTTTGCTTTCGGAGTTCCCTACTTGAGTGAACTCTACGACGGTCTTGGCGTCACGCTGCCTCTCCCGACACAGATGATGGTTGGCATCGGAAATTTTATTTCGAACAACCTCTTGTTTTTCGGTATCCTTGTGCTGTTAGGTCTCTACGGAGTCAAAATGCTTCTGTCCACGAGCAAGGGACAACGGATGATCGACCTAGCCAAACTACGACTACCGGTGATGGGAGATTTCTTTCGCACTCTGTATACCGCGCGGTTTGCAAGAACTTTGGCTCTGTTGTATTCCAGTGGGGTTCCTCTTTTGGCGGCGCTCCAATTGACCGGGGAAAGTGTCGGAAACCAGATGGTGGCCGACACCGTGGAGGACATGCAAAGAGCGATCGAGAGTGGCGTGAATCTCTCCGATTGCTTGAGATCCAATCCCTATTTTCTCGACACCGCGGTCGGGATGGTGGCCGCGGGGGAGGAGTCGGGAAAACTCGACCATATGCTGAGTAAAGTCGCCGACTTTTACGAGCACAAAGTCTACACGAAGTTGGAAGCGCTGACGTCTACCATCGAACCGTTGATCATGATTGGAGTGGGAATCGTCATTGGAATCATGATCGTCACCCTAGGGCTGCCGTTCATGAGTTTAGCTTCAGCGTTTTAAGCAAAACTGCTCTAGTCGTCGGCGGTGAGGGCCAGGACTTAAGATAGCGTGGTGGTCCCATCGAGCAGCTTGAGC
>JBBKWP010000082.1:0-3390 GCA_037968995.1 Candidatus Xenobia bacterium | reverse complement strand
TCGCGAAGCAAAACTTGGCCGGTGGAAGTCTGGACTCTATGCGACGGTGACCAAGCTTGAGCGCCGGTCAACAGGTAGAGCGAGATGATAGTGGACCCGGCAAATCGGGCAAGTAGCGGTAGTGTCCTCATCCGGTGAGGCTACACGGCTAAAAAGAAAAGACCTTCAACTCCAGGAGGTCTCGTCGTTGACGAAACCGTCATCGACCCACTCGCTAAGATCGTCTTCAGCGAGCCGACCAGTGTCTTTTGAAAAGATGAAGGTATAGAGACCCTCAGGATTCACATTGGTGTGGGAAAGAACAAATCCGCGTCTTCCCCGGTCGTTCAGAGCCTTCTTGATGGAATCTAATTCCGGGCCCGCGACCACCACTTCGTATTCTATTAAGTTGGCTGCCATAGCCGGGTCTTCTCGCAGCCATCCCCCTGCCCTCTGTGAAGGGCGCAAAACCATCATCGGGGGAAATCCGTCCTAAAATGGCGAACAGAGAGGAATGCTGAGCACTACGCGGACCGCCGACATATTGAACTGGAGAACCCCCATTCTCTGTGCCCGTTGTAGCTATCCCATGGCCGACGGCACAAATCGATGTCCCAGTTGTGACCGGGCAACCCGCCCTTTCACTCTCCCCACTCGTAAGGCGGGTTGGCAATGGATCAAAGGGGTGGGCCAAAGCCTGTTAGACGTTTCCCAACTCCTGGTATTCCTTATCTTGTCGCTGTCGATAGCCTACTATCTGTCGCCTCTGCTCCTCATGTTTCCACTGGCTGCTCTCTTTTATGCTCCACCGGCTAGTCGAGGCGGTCGTACAGCGAGACGCGGGAGACGGCGCGAAAAATAAGTTTTGGCTTTACTTCGGAAGCTTCTCTTCGGTTTGACGCAAAGCCAACTGATGGACCAAAGAATCCCACAGGGTCGGAGCTTGGAAGGTAAAGCCACTGGCCAGCAGGCGCTCGGGCAGCACCGCTAACCCTTTAAAGAGCAGATCGGCTTGGGAGCCTAGTACCATCCTCACGGGCGACTCCGGAACCGACAGAAAGAGGGGACGGTCGAGAGCGGTGGCGAGTGCCCTAGCGGTAACCTTTTGAGAATTCGGGTAGGGCGCGGTGGCATTGAAGGCCCCTGAGAGGTCTTCGCGGTTCAAAAGATGATAGAAGACCGCCACCAGATCGTCGAGATCAATAAAACTCTGAACTTGCTCGCCGTCACCGAGAACCGCACCGAGGCCCATACCGAAGGCCGGGAGTTGGGCTCCAAAAATCCCTCCGCCGGAACTGACGACCAACCCCAGACGGACATGACAGACTCGGATCCCAGCCTCTTGCGCTGAACTCGTGGCGGCCTCCCAATCCCGACAGATTTCGGCTAAAAGGTCGTGACCGGGATCTCCCCATTCACCGACGGGTCCCCTCTGATTAACGTCGTAATATCCGGTAGCTGAAGCGCAGAGCAGCGTCTTCGGGGGATTCTTCAATTGAGCTAAGGCACGACACAGCCGTTTTGTCCCCTCGACCCGACTGAAGTAAAGTTCTTCTTTGACCGATCTCGTCCAAAGTTGGGCGATCGATTCGCCCGCGAGATGGATCACCGCGTCCAAGTTCTCAAGCGCCGCGAGATTGGGCTCCGGCCACCAGACCGGTCCCTCTTTACCTTCTTGACCATACCCGCGCTGAAGCGACACCACCTGATGACCGGCCACGCCCAAGAAGGAGACGAGCGAGGCCCCCACCAGTCCCCCACTGCCGGTGATCCCTATACGCAAAGGTCGCCCTTCCATCGGTGAGGCCGGGCCCGGGAAGCTTGCAATCCTTTCAAGATCTCGGGCTGTCTGACGATGACGGTAGGTGAACATCGGCTCAAGCTTGCGAGCCACCAACGGACCTAACGGCAATCCCCAGGGGAAAGAATACTCGATCTCGTCGATTAGCCGCGACCCTCCTGAAGAATCCGGCTCGAATCGGTGACGATGCACCCACGAGCGAAAGGGACCCTTGAGTTGACGGTCCACAAACTGCCGACCCTCGATGAACTCATCGTGGGAAGCTATCCATTTTAGCGCCAGCGGTTTCGGTCCGATGCGGAGAGTTCGAACGTCTCCGGGTCGAACACCGTTATCTTTCCCCTCGAGGGTCACGGATTCCCAAGGAGGCGTCAGGCGGGAGAAAGCCCCCGGGCGCAGATGATAGTCGTACAAAACGTCCGCTGGAATCGTGAACTTCGACTCCTTGCTATAAGTTGGCATTCCCTGGATCTACCCGTCTTCAGAAAGCCTCACACCCCGACTCGTGCGATCTGTGAAGCTGACAATAGTCCAGGCGATGGTGATCTGATCGTTGGGATACTCGGACAATAGGGTTCGCGCCTGAAAAGGTGGCGCCCATCGCGCCAAATCGTCATCGTGTAGGAACTCCTGGCGAGGATAGCCGCGCCCTTGAAGGTCACCTTCCACGTTGGAATACGGCGCCAGCATCGAGCCTTTCAAGCGAATCATTCCGTTGAAGCCGGGAGTCATGGTCGTCTGATAGCTGTTGGTCCCGCCTGCGTTCTTCGTCCGGTTGCTCGAGGTATTATCCCAATCCAGCTGGAGACTGTGTTCAAATGACGTGACGACGGCCTCCACTGTGAGTTCGTTCCCCACCGTCTTCTGCCCCTGAGTCCGGTCGTTGAGCAACACGTAGTTCTCCGCCGTAAGGCCCATCACCGAACCGGATCCGTCCTTCTTGAGAATGTCTCCGGCGACAACAAGGTTACCTTCGCGCTCCACTTTGGAGCTTGGAGGCGGCCAGTACGGAGTCTGGTTCGGCACGCTCGACAGACCAGCCACGCTCGACGTCACTCGACCGACTTGAGACGCAGACAACAGGTCGGCGGCCGTGTATGGGGGCGCCTTGAAGCTTTGAGGGTCCGCGTAGTCCGGGTCTGAGGGATTGAGTGCCAGGCGACTCTTTTGCCACTCAAAATACTCTGAAGCCGCTTGATGGTAGATCGAGCTTGAAGGGCTCGAATAGGTGGTGGTCCCATCAGAAGAAACTTGACCTCGACGACTTCCGTCTTCGGCCGCAACGATCTGCAGCCGACCTTGAAACTCCGCGGCATCACCGCCGCTTAACTCCGAGCGGACCGCAACCTGCCCTCCCTCCACATAGAGCACACCGTTCTTGAGTTGACTGACATGAAAGGTCGTTCCCAGCGGACCAGCCATGGTCCCCATTGTTTGAGACGCTGCGCTATTGAGGTTGCCCAGAAGGCTTGTCGCCCCTCCATCCCCGACGGTCGTTTCCCAAGCGTTGACCTGAAGAAAGCCGCCGTCCTTGAGCGTCACTTGGATTTCAGGAACCGGAGGCCGATAGTCTTGTTGGGCCAAGGGAACCGACGACGATGGGTTAGGGA
>JBBKWP010000081.1:0-41380 GCA_037968995.1 Candidatus Xenobia bacterium | reverse complement strand
AGGGATATCAGCCCAATGTGAATGGAGCTTACGGTCCCGGCGGCAACCAGGGCTATCAGCCCGGCGGTAATCAGAACTATCAGCCCGGCGGAAACCCAGGCTATCAACCCGGCGGCAATCAGGGATATCCCGAGCCTACGACTCAACCCACTGGAAATTTTCGTCCGTCCAATGCCACAGGTGGACCGCCCACCCAAGGGCAACCCACCGAGTATTAAAGTCCCCTTTACGTTTTCAGCGAGAAGTTATCGATCGCTTTGAGACACGTCTTCCTGACGGCTTCTTCATCTCGATCACGTTTGAGATAGCTGGCAAACCCGCCGAGGGCGGCTACTTTTTTGATGACAGCGGCGGTGAGAGCGGTTTTCAGCAGGAGCGGGCTGGTTGCCAGACCAACGGCCAAGAGCACAAACGGCGCTGCTACAAAACCAGCGGTGAAGCGCCCCAGGGAAGCCCCGGCCGAAGGTCCGACCGGCTGGTATTTTTCGATCTCCTCTCTCACCACCGGAAGAATCTGACTAAGATTCTGCAGCGGTTTGAGCTGGGTGGGAAACATCAAGTCCGGCAAAGCGAGTCTCAGGCCCGCGGCGTCGGGCTTGAGATGATCGCCATCTAAATGGACCGAAATCTCCAGGCTGGAATCTGATTTGATAAGTTGGACCGCACACAAGATCCCGTGCCGATACCATAGAACCTTGATCGGTTGAGGAAGATACTCAAAGACGGCCAAGGAGGGAAGATTCTCGGTAGCGAGAGCGGGCGCAAGGTAGCAACGCAGATCTAGGTGAGATGTCTTAGCCAATTTCTTCTGGGGCGAGAAGGTGGACCATGGTTTGTCATCATTGAGGCGGCTGCTCGAGGCTGTGTCGGTCAGCGTGGGGGAGCCGTTTGAGGGCATGCTCGCCGAAGCCAAGTAAACCGAGCGCACCGAACTTGAAAGAAGAGGTTTTTCCGTTGGTCGACCCGGTTCTAGCTCTCGTTCGTCGACGATGATGGGACAAGGGCATAGACGGGTTTTGCGAACTAGGCTAACCAGTTCCTCGGCGGCCGTTGTCGCTCTTTCCATACTTTTCCCCGTGTACTCGACCTCTAACTTCAGACCCGCCGTCCCTGCCGAAGGGAACTGAGTTGCCTCGATGTTTCCGCCACGACACTCCACTAGCCAGGCCCGTCGCCAGTTGTCCAAAATAAGGCGGAAGTTCCTAGATTCTCCGACCATTTTTAATCCAACAGCCAGATTGTTTAGGAGAAGATCGGGACTGCGGCCTTTGTGGGTCAGAGCCTCTAACACCTCCCGGATGTCAGGCACGGTAGCGGCCGCCAGCGAAACACTGACCCTACACAAACTTCGATTCTGAGTGATTCGTAGGTCGCGGGCCTGACCTACCACTCCCGCCTGTACAACTTTGAGTAGCCAGTCCGACGGACTGAAGGGGAAGAACTCTTCGGCTCCGGCCAACATATAGTCTTCTCCGTGGGGTACTGAACTCAACAAGCTCGTCACTTTTTCCCCCGACGAATGAGACTCGTCGTCTCTCATTGATAAATTCAGGTCCAAAAGAGCGCGGACCTCGGCAACATTGGCTGGGCGGCTTTCCAGTTCGACCTCCAGGAGGCGCTGAAGACCCGTCCAGAACTCTGGAGTCACCGTGGGGTTTACGAGAGATGGGTCGGGCAGGACTTCTTGAAGGGACGCTCTTTGCCAGACCGGAGGCGGCGCCGCTCCGGTCAGGCAAAAGTAGAGCGTCGCTCCCAGGGCGAATATATCAGAGCGTTGATCGGTCATCCCTTGACCATACTGCTCCATCGGAGCGTAACAGTCTGTTCCCATGCCGCGAACGATGGTTTGGGTCTTCTCTCCTGACACCAACCGCTTTGCCAAGCCGAAATCCAAAAGCTTTACGCGACCGTCTCCCCTGAGCATAAGATTGTCTGGTTTGATATCTCGAACGATGACGGGAGGCGATGAACCATGGAGGTACTCCAGCACGTCGAGAATTTGACTGGTCAACTTTTTGACCACGTCGAGGGCCAACGGTTTGAGGGCTTTCTCCACATACTCTGTGAGCGTGACGCCCTCGACCAACTCCATGACTAGATAAGAAACTTCATTTTCACGAAAGAGGTCCACCACTCTCGTCAGACCGGGGTGTTCCAGACCCGCTAGGGTTTGGGCTTCTAACTCGAACTGGCGTTCGAACCGAGCCTGTTCGTGCTGGTCCCCGGAGAGGACGAACAGGGCTTTGAGTGCGTACGTTTTTTTCAACTTGATGTGGGTGGCCTTATAGACCTGACCCATGCCGCCGGCATCGAGCTTGTTCTCTATACGATATTTTTGGTGGAGAATTTGACCAGTCCTGAGCACTATGGAGAATTTCACTGTCAAGATTGGAATTCCTGGTCCACTCTCTTTCCCCTCATTTGGTCGATATCTCCCGTAGGTTCAATGAAAAAAAAAGTTCGCCATGGACCATCAAAACCTCAGACTGGTAGCGCCCAGAAAATGAAGAAGAGAGTGACGCTCACAAAAGTCGCCCTAGTGACGTCGTGTTCTTGCGCGCTACTCGACGGGAGCTAAACCGACATAGCGTTGGAATCAAATACGACGGTGGCCTGTGACCAGCGACCCTCAAGGTCATAGAATTCTCGTTCTTGTTTAAGAAAGACGTGAACGACCACGGAACCATAGTCGAGGACGATCCAACCTCCGTCGTCGCGTCCTTGAACGCGAAGTTTAACTTCGCCGGCTTCTTCGAGGCTGTTTTCAACCTTCAGGGCGATGTCTTTTGTTTGGACACGGGTTGGTGCGCTGGCAATGACAAAGCATTCGCAGACGGTGGTGAGGGGGGCGACATCTAAAATTAGCACGTTGTCGGCTTTGACGTCGACGGCCGTGTTCGCGGCAATTCGGGCGATCTCGAGACTATCCAAAAGTTCTGTGTTGACTCCTCGTAAAATTTGCGGCTAGCGTCATCGCTAGAATGAGCCCTTCTCTTCTGCTTCGAGCCCTCCTTTGAATGCCTCCCTCGAATACACTCCAAGGCGCTCAATGTATTGATGAACGGATTCGGGAACAAGGTACCGGAATGGCCGACCGGTGGCAATTCTTAGGCGAATGTCGCTGGAACTGATGGCAATATCGGGAAAGTCCAGACGACGGATCTTGTTTCTCAACTCAGCTGAAAGCGCTTCAAGCGCTGGGGGTAGCTCTTGGCCCACTCCAAATCGGTTCGCTAAAAGAAGCGTGTCGAGATGCTCCAGGACCGCGTCTGGACGGTGCCAAGTCGTTCGGAAGGCGTCGGCCCCACAAATGAATACCAGGGCGTCTCCGGTTCCCAACGCTTCCAGTGTATCTAAGGTGTAGGATCGTCCGGTGCGGTCGAGTTCGATGCGGGACGCTTCGAATCTCGGTTCGCCGGCTATAGCCTCGCAGAGCATCTCCCAACGGGCTTCTGCCCCGCCCAAAGGAAACTCTTTGTGCGGCGGCACCCGGTTGGGGATGAACAAAACCCGGTCCAGTTGGCATGCGTGCAGAGCTTCGAGAGCTAAGAACAGATGCCCATTGTGGACCGGGTCGAAGGTACCCCCGAAGACCCCAGTTTTTCTTCTCAAGGCCCTAGTTTTTCATGAAATTGCGCAAGACCATTTGTAGAATTCCGCCGTGACGGTAGTAATCCATCTCGGTTTCGGTATCGATACGAACCCGGGCCTTAAAGGTCTTCGTTTTGCCGTCGGCATCCGAGGCCTTCACGTCGAGCATCTGACCGGGTTTTAGGTCGTCGCCGAAAGCGATGTCGTAAACTTCGTGACCGGTCAGTCCCAAACTCTTCCAAGATTGGCCCTGCTCGAAGGTCAGAGGCAGGATGCCCATCATCACAAGGTTACTACGATGGATTCGCTCGTAGCTTTCCACAATGGTAGCCCGCACGCCCAACAGCAAGGTTCCCTTGGCCGCCCAGTCTCGCGATGAACCCATGCCGTAGTCCTGACCACCGAGAATGATCAACGGGGTATTCTCTTCTTGATACTTCATCGACGCATCGTAGATTGGCATCTCTTGGGTTCCCGATGGCAGATGGTAGGTGACCCCGCCTTCGGAGCCTGGTACCAAAAGATTTCGCAGTCGGACGTTGGCGAAAGTGCCGCGAGTCATGACTTGGTCGTTTCCACGGCGTGAGCCGTAGGAATTGAACATCGCCCGTTCCACGTTGTGCTCCGTGAGATATTGGCCAGCCGGGCTTTTGGGAGCGATGGAGCCGGCGGGAGAGATATGATCGGTGGTGATAGAGTCTCCACCTAAGACGAGAACCCGCGCCTTTTCGATGGGACGAATACCGGTGGGTTCAGCGGAGAGGTCTTTGAAAAAGGGCGGTTCTTGGATATAGGTACTGCTCTCTTCCCATTCGAAAACGGCTTGATCGGTGCTCGGAATCTTGTTCCAATCAGGGTTACCGTCGTACACGTTAGCGTACTGATTGCGGTACATGTCAGCGGAGAGGCTGGACTGCAAAGTGTCCAGGATCTCTTTTTGACTGGGCCAGATATCTTTCAAAAAGACGTCGTTGCCGTTCTGATCTTGGCCGAGAGGATCCGTGTCGAGATTGATGTCGACTGTTCCGGCCAGAGCGTACGCTACGACCAGAGGAGGGGAGGCGAGGTAGTTTGCCCGGACATCGGGAGATATACGGCCTGCGAAATTTCGATTCCCTGACAGCACAGAGGTGGCCACGAGATCGCCTTCGTGGACCGCATCGCGGACGTTGTCGGGAAGGGGACCGCTGTTGCCGATGCACGTCGTGCAGCCGTAGCCCACGGTGTGAAAGCCCAGTTTCTGTAGAAACTCAGTCAAGCCGGCTTTGTCCAGATACTCGGTCACGACTTTGGACCCTGGTGCGAGTGAGGATTTGACGTAAGACTTTCTTTGCAGCCCTTTCTCAACGGCTTTCTTAGCCAGTAATCCCGCGCCAACCATGACACTTGGATTGCTGGTGTTGGTGCAGGATGTGATGGCCGCTATCACCACAGCACCATGTCCGATCTCTACGCTCTTGCCGTTGTCTTTGACCAGAGCTTTGCGATCGAGGTGGCTGTCGGCCAGCGCGAATCCTTGCGGGCCTTGAGGCGCTGAGAGCACCTTGTGAAAAGCTTTCTTCATATCCCGCAGAAGGATTCGGTCTTGAGGACGAAGGGGTCCGGCCATGGAGGGTTCAACGGTCGAGAGATCTAGCTCCAGACTATCGTTGAACTCGGGGTCGGGAGTTGATTCCGTGCGAAAAACGCCCTGCTCTTTGCAGTAGGCCTCCACGGCGTTGACGAGTTTTTGGTCGCGACCGGTGCGCTCCATGTAAGAGAGCGTTTCTTGGTCTACCGGGAAGAAGCCCATGGTTGCCCCATATTCGGGTGCCATGTTGGCAATCGTTGCACGGTCGGGGAGGCTCATGCTGGCAAGTCCGGTCCCGTAGAACTCTACGAACTTCCCAACCACTCCCTTTTTGCGGAGCATCTCGGTGACCACCAGCACAAGGTCTGTCGCGGTCGCGCCTTCAGCGAGTTCTCCGGTCAGTTTGAAGCCCACCACTTCCGGCATAACCATGGACAGAGGTTGTCCCAGCATGCAGGCTTCGGCTTCGATACCGCCCACGCCCCAACCGAGGACGCCCAAGCCGTTGATCATGGTTGTATGACTGTCGGTTCCAACCAATGTGTCGAAGAGGGCCACGTTCTTCCCGTCTTTTTTGACGAACTGCACGACGTTCGCTAAATACTCTAGATTGACTTGGTGGACGATCCCGGTTGCTGGTGGGACGACCTTGAAATTATCGAACGCTTTTTGCCCCCAGTGTAAAAAGCGGTAGCGCTCCTCGTTTCGCTCGAATTCGAGTTTGGAGTTTAAGCTGATGGCGTCGAGTGTCCCAAAGACGTCGACCTGAACAGAGTGGTCGATCACCAGATCCACCGGCACGATGGGATTGATCTTTTCGGGGTCTCCACCCATGCGCTCCATGGCGCTCCGGAGGGCGGCGAGGTCAACGACACAAGGCACTCCGGTGAAATCTTGGAGTACCACTCTAGCGGGCAAGAAGTTGACCTCCACGGGATCGTAGTTCTTAGGGTCCCAGTTAGCGAGATTTTTCACATCCGCTTCACTCATGGCTTTGCCGTCGAGATTTCGCAAGACGTTCTCTAAAATCACTCGGATCGAAACGGGGAGTTTGTCCCCCCTACCGATGCCCTGCGCGAATAATTTCGGAAGCGAATAGGTGGTAAATTCACCTAGCTCGGTTTTGAGCTGACTTTTAATTCCAAACGGATCCATGGGGACTACCTCTTCTCATGTGTCTCGGGTGTGACTTACCCAATGCAGCGATCGGGTTCCTGCTGAATCTGTCCCTGACCACCCTATTGGGACAAAAAAAACGAGAGCCGTTCAGCGGCCCTCGTCGATTCTTCGGGACGGATGTTTATTGAGCGCGAAGCGCGGGTCCTCGAAGCGCCGTGTAGAGTCCGGCGAGAACTCCGCCCACTTGAGCAACGGGGACCGTCAAGATGAGTCCAGTGAACAGAAACCAGTCCGAGAAGGGAGAGACGCCACCGGTGGTCAAAACGCCGACCAGCAAGGACATGCAACCGACGACGCTGGCGTGCGTCAACTCGCGATTAGGGACCATTCGCCCGGTGACGAATCCACCCAACGCGGTCATAGCTAATCCGCCGAGCAAGCAGAGCCAGTCGATGGCTTGAGTCGTCTCAAGGCGTTCGAACATGGAGACGTTCGAGCTACCAGGATCGATGAGAAACACCGATAAGGTCGCGACGAATAGACAGGTCGTTGACATATCAACGAGAAATCCCCGGGTAATGGCCCGATAATTCAGCATAATGAAACTCCTTCTCTTGCCAACCTTACGACAGTTCCAGAAAACATCCTTCGTATGAACGAGACCTCTCAGGACCCTCCGAGCACTGGTCGGGTGATACTTTTCAACAAGCCATTCGGGGTTTTGTCTCGCTTCACCGACGACCAAGCTCGTCCGAATCTTTCGGACTTCATTAAAGTGCCTCGAGTGTATCCCGTCGGCCGCTTAGATGCGGACAGTGAGGGCTTGCTGGTGCTTACCGACCGAGCGGCCCTAGTCGAACCCTTGCTGAAGCCGGGCAGCAAAGAGAAACAGTATCTGGTCTGCGTCGAAAACCGCCTTGATGAAGAGGCCCTTCGCCAGTTGCGTACGGGTGTGAATCTTAAAGAGGGTCGAACCCTGCCCGCGCGTGCCGAAGCGACTGAACCACCACCTTGGCTTTGGGACCGTGACCCGCCCATAAGATATCGTCGTAGCATTCCTACAAGCTGGTTGAAACTGTTTCTACGAGAGGGCAAGAACCGTCAGGTTCGGCGCATGACGGCGGCGGTGGGGCACCCCACACTCAGGTTAGTGCGCCTCTCCGTCGGGCCGCTCGAACTTGGCAGCCTTCCGTCCGGCGAGTGGAGAGACGCGACGCCGGAGGAAGAGTCCTTGCTTTTCGGCCTCGGGATTCGAAAATCTGCACCCAACCGCGCGAAGACCACCCGCTATCAAGCCAAGCGTCGACGGCGCCCCAATGGCAAGAGGCGATGAGGGCCGACGGTATACCCTCATCGCCCCAGCAACAAGGCTCAAGGCCTAGACGGTGACCAACTCGGCGTCTTCGTCGAAATCGATGTCGCACATCAGTTCCTCAGCTAAGCTCTCCAACTGGGAACGAAGGGCACGGCGGTCGCTTTGCGGAGTAAGACTGACCACGCAGCGAGCTTCGAACATCCGTTCACCAGAGAAGGGGGCACACCGCACTCGACTCTCGATCTCTTCGACATTGGCGCCGGCTGCAGCGAGGATACTCGTGATCTGCTTGACGATGCCTACGCGATCCGCGGCAAGAATCGCGATGGTGGCCCTGCCTGACGAATCGGCGACGGACGCGTCGTCAGCGTCTACAAGATGCCAATTGCAGGTCAACGTATCCATGGCTTTTGGCAAGGACTTTGGGGCGGATTCGAATTCGACGCGTACGATCCCGGCGAATTGACCGCCCAGACGACACAGCCGACTTTCCAGCCAGTTCCCTTGGCTCTCCTTGATGACATCGGCCAAGCCTTCCACCAAGCCGATCTTGTCTTTCCCTTGTACATTGAGTAGGTAGATCACGAGACTAGGAGCCCTCTTTCGCTATGGGTAAGATATCGTCGACCATCTGTTGGTAGGTCGACGCGCCCACCCAGGTTTTCTTCGCCTCGCCGGTACTGTCGATCAGTACAGTGTAAGGTATGGCCCGACCTTGGAAATATTTTGCAGTGTAGGTTTTGTAAGCTGGCGCGTCTTGTTCGTCCATGTTGACGTGGTGGTAGCTGACGTTTGGTTGCTCCGACTCGAACCGAGCCAGTTCAGGAGCGAGCTCCTGACAAGCACCTCACCAAGGGGCGCCGAAGCTCACCAACTTCCATTGGCCGGGAATCACCTCGGCCTGAGTGGAAGACGGAGACGAGCTGATCGGACTACCCGAGGAGCTCGTCGGAGTCGCCTCGGGAGTCTGAGAGGGGGCGCAGGCGAAGCCCATAACGGCGACGCCAACGATCAACAAGTTGGCAAAAAAGTTGGTTGGCCGTGAAGTGGAGTGAAATCTCATTGGAGTGTCCTTTCGTCGGTGAGGTGACCATTTTAAACTTACCCCGCAATTGTCAGCCACACCTGCTCAACTGAACACACTTGTCGATGAGAGGTTCCCTGATCTCAAACTTTTCCTTGACAATTGCCGCTCGGCAAGCTAATAGTTACGAGATATTTTCAGGAGGACACCCAATGGCCAAGAAAAAGGAGAATCGGGTTATCATCACCCTAGAGTGCACGGAATCCCGATCACAGGGTTTGACCCCTTCACGTTACGCGACCACAAAGAATCGCCAGAATCACCCGGAGCGACTTGAAATCAAGAAGTACAATCCGAACATGAGAAAACACACCGTCCACAAAGAGATTCGCTAACACGAACCTCAAGCGTTAAGCCGAGTTGTTTCGGAGAGCGCTGAAAGACGAAGAAAAGACTGCCTTCACGAGAGTGAAGGCGGTCTTTGTTTTTTGTATTTCTCGGCCGAGGGCTGAAGGCAGCCTCTTCCAAACCTAGTCTCCGGGGGGCGACCAGACGAATTTGTCGGGGGCACCCATTTCCGCGTTCACGGTTTCCAACTCGACGTCGTCGTCGACAGCGTCTAGTTCTTGAAGGACGGCTTTAGAAAGATTGAGATTCTTTTTGTCTCCGAACACGGACTCCCAACGGTCTCGCTCTAGTCGCAGGACCAGCATTCCACCGCAAGAGACGCAGTGGTAGCGTATACTGTTGGGACTGAATCCCGAAAGTTTCATGTCCTTGATTTGGCATTTGTGGGGGAAAAGTTGACCGGTTGTACGGATTTTCATGGCGTCCTCATTCTTACTCACTTGGGCTTGCCCCTTTCTCTTTGGGTCTAAAACACTTTAAGACGGCTTCATCGGTCTCGAGTCGCGGTCCCCCTAGAAGGTCGATGCAGTAGGGCACGGCGGCGAAAACGGCGTTCAGGCAGTCGTCGATCGCGCTGGGCTTTCCGGGAAGATTGATGACCAAGGTTTTATTTAGGGTGCCTGCTATCTGGCGCGATAGAATGGCGGTAGGTACGATTTTAAGCGATGCGCGTCGCATCTCCTCGGCGAAGCCGGGAAGTTGGCGTTCACAAAAGACGGCGGTCGCCTCAGGCGTCACGTCTCTAGGTGCCGGTCCGGTGCCACCAGTTGTTAAGATCAGACAGCAGTTGTGACTGGCTTCCAACGCTTGAAGCGCTTCTATGATCTCGGAGCCCTCATCGCACACGACTCTCGAACAGTACTCCACATCCGTGTTGCTCAAGACTTTCTCGAGCCACGCCCGCATGGCCGGCCCTCCGAGGTCCTCATACTCGCCCCTCGAGGCTCGGTCGGAAACGGTGAGCAGACCTATGACGATAGGTTGTGGTGTCATTCCCAATCTTCTTCATCCGGTTGCGGAGGGCTTTCGAAGGTGGCCTGCCGGCGGAACTCTCGTAAAATTTCGGTGCCAGTTTGAAACTGGCCTCGAATTTCTTCGAATTTGGCGTCGGAGTCGTGGTTTAGCTGTTGTCGCAAGAAAACCCCAGCACTTTCGAGTTGTCGCAACCCGTTTCTCATCATCTGGGGTGTCTCGCGCTCGTCCGAGGGGTCGGTCGCACCCTCAAACTGGAATCTCAACGCGAGTATGAGTTCTTCGTAACGGCTGAGGGTCGTCAAGGCTTGGCCCGCTGATATCAAACCGTTCTCAAATCGAATCATGTCCATGAAGAGATGCTCGAGGGGGTCGGTCGGCGCGCGCCGGTCACGAAGGCGTTCGAGATCCGCCCGTAGGTTCGAAAGAGCGTGGGCGGCGACGTCTCCAGCGAAGGGTTCTTCGGAGTAAAGCTCTTCTAGACGCTCTAGGAAGACAGCTAAGGGGGCGTGATATTCCTCGGGATCGCCCTCCTCAAGGGTAAGGTTTTCCAACTCGGAAAGATCTTCGAAGACGGCGAGAAAGTTCCGTTCGCGGTCAAATCGTTGCTCGATAATCTCGAGGCACCTGTCGAGGCTCAACGAAGCATTTCCTCAATCCTGTCAAGGATGTCTTTCGAGTCCGGGCGCACGAGGGCCAGGATGGAGCCGTGCCGGACCACAAGGAAGTCTCGCCCTTTGTACTGCAAGTCGATGGTCTCTTTTTTTAAGAAGTACGCGAAGTCTCCGATTTCAGCCTGGAGGGGCAGGTAACGGACCGCTTGGTGGGGTTTTTTCCAGGGCTCGGATTCCGAGTACTCTGGATTGGCGGTCAAATACCCCGGACCCACCCGGACAACTCTCCCCCCTTGAACCTTGTCCTTGTCGGTCACGGTGGAGGGCAGCACCAAGCCAGACTCGGTCATCTGCTCGCCTCCCAGAGGTTCTATCAAAACGCGGTCGCCTACGACCATGAGATCGCTCATCGGGAGGAGGTTTCCCGTCGACTTCACCTGATCCCTGTGATTTTGGGTTGGGGTCTTACGGAACTTTTGAAGCCGGTAGCGCACGGAGAAGGTTCTGCGACGACCAGGCCTCAATACCCGTAGTCAAGACGGCGTCTAGAGCCCTTCTTGAAAGTCAACTAGACTTTGGAGAAATGTTTTGAGGCGTGAATGGTCATCATGGAGCGGAGGAGCGACGATATGAAAGCATTGCAAGAGAAGATGAAGAAGGGGGGCTGTAGCGAAGACCAGATTCGTCGTTTCCTGAAGCGAGTAGAGCGATTTCGCTCCGCCGAGCAAGGGACCATCTCGGAGTCTGAGATCCGTCCCGTGGACTCGATCGTCCGCTGGCAAGATTTGGCTCCGCGGCCCGAACTTCTGCGCGCCACAGTGATCCTGAAGCTAAACGGTGGGCTCGGCACATCCATGGGGCTGACAGGTCCGAAAGGCCTGCTGACCGTGAAAGACGGCAAAGATTTCTACGCTATTTTGTTGGACCAACTGCGTGCCTTCGAACAGCGCGACGGTTTTCGCCCCCCACTTATATTCATGAACTCTTTTTCCACTCAAGACGCTACCGAAAAGAGACTCAAAGCATTGGGATTCGAGCAGGACCTCCCTTGGAGCTTTTTGCAATCTCAGGTTCCTAAGCTCGATGATGAAGGTGAGCCTGTCGAGGTGGACGAGGAATACGCTTGGTGTCCTCCGGGCCACGGGGACCTCTATGCCAGTCTCTTAGATTCTGGTCTAAAGGACAAACTTTTGGAGCGGGGATTTCGTTTTCTGTTTGTCTCGAATATCGACAACCTCGGGGCGGTCTTAGACAGTCGCCCCCCGGCTCTCATGGAAGAGCAAGGCAACCCGTTCTTGATGGAGGTAACTCGTAGAGGGGAGGCGGACAAGAAGGGCGGGCATTTGGCCCGAGCGATGGACGGGGGTTTGCTCTTGAGAGAGGTCGCTCAATGTCCCGAGGAAGACCTAGAGCATTTTCAGAACATCGAAAAGCACCGCTACTTCAATACCAACAATCTATGGATAGACCTCAAAGCCATCACCGAAGAATGGACCGACTTGCCCCTTATCGTCAATCGCAAGCCGGTCATTCCCCATCAGCCGGATTCACAGAAGGTCTACCAACTCGAGTCGGCCATGGGCGCGGCTATCGGGACAGTGGACCGGGCGGGTGCTGTGGAGGTGAGTCGCGACCGCTTCTTTCCGGTTAAGACAACCAATGATCTCTTCAGTGTTCGGTCCGACCTCTACAGCCTGGACCCGTCTGGGGCCTTTCGGGCTGAGGGCGATTTTGTGCCGATGATCGACCTTGATCCGGAGCACTACCGAATGATTGGCGAGTATGACCGCTTGGTGCAAGGAGTCCCGTCGTTGGTTCGGTGCCGTTCCCTGACCGTTCGGGGCTCCGTCGTGATTCACGCGGACGACGATCTCGAAGGTGAGGTCTCGGTCCACAATTCCGACCCCACTCCTCGAAAGCTCTCGGACTTCTGATCGTTAGTGTTCGAGCCGAACTCCCAACAAGACTTTCCCCTGAGTGAAGTTCCTCAGGACCAACGCCACGGGGTGATGTCGCTGACTTGGGTTCTTTTTGGATTCACTTTCTTCACGGCCACTATGATGGCTGGGGGGCAGGTGGGGCACGCCTACGGTTTGACGACTAAGCTCTGGCTGGCTGTTGTTTGTGGGAATGGTCTTCTAGCTTTCTATGCCTGCAGTCTGGCCCTGGTGGCTTTTCGTTCCGGATTGACGACGGCCTTAATGAGTCGGTTCGCTTTTGGTGATAAGGGGTGTCGATTCGCTGATCTTCTATTGGGTCTAACCCAGGTCGGCTGGTACGCTTGGGGTACGGATACTGTGGTTCGTGTCTTGCTGGAGATGACGGGCCTGGATCCCGTTTTGCGGATTCCTCTGATCTTGCTCGCCGGAGCACTCTTCTGTTCGTCCGCGGTTATCGGCTATCGTGGTCTTGAGATTCTGGCGGCCACAACCGTCCCGTTGATGGCCGGGCTTATCTTCTGGTCTGGTTGGCTGGCTTGGGGGGAGGCCTTCACACGAGCGTCGCCGGGTACCGGAGGGTTGGGATTCGCGTCGGCCGTCACTCTCATTGTAGGCACCTTCGTCTCCGGTGCGACCCAATCCACCAACTGGACACGCTACGCGTCCAGTGCGAGGGCAGCCGTGGGAGTCACGGGGGCCGCCTTTTTTCTTGGCAACGGTCTGATGGTGGCCTTTGGGGCCTTAGGGGCGGCCGTCTATCAAACCCCCGACGTCGTAGAAGTCCTGCTGCGCCAGGGATTCTTCCTCTCGGCACTTTTCATGTTGTTGGCGAACATCTGGACCACTCAGGACAACACCATCTATAACGTTTCCGTAGTGGGCTGCCATCTGCTGCGGACCGAGAATCGACGAGCGGTGACAGTGGCGGGAGCAGCGTTGGGCACGCTCTTGGCGCTACTGGGATTCGCTGATCTCTTGGTTCCTTTTCTGCTGCTCTTAGGAACCGCGATACCACCCATTGGAGGAGTCATTTTGGCGGACTTTTTCTGGGGTCGAAAAGGCCGCTACCCCGGACTCGGCGGGGCGAACGCTCTCCCCGACTTTCGCTGGGAAAGTCTAGTGGCCTATGGCGTGGGAGTGGTCGCGGCGGCGACCCTACCCGGCATCGCACCAGTGACCGGGATAGTGAGCAGTTTTTTGTGTCAGGTCTTTTTGGCTAAGCGAGGCTAGAAACTTCGTTTGCGGACTGTTCTTCCAGCGACAGGACGGTAGGCAGTTCGACGGTCTTCGACTTGCCGTCGAGGGCGTCTTCGCAACTCTTGAAGCCGCGCAAGGTTTGGGTCCCTAGTTTTGCGATGTAGGCCTGTTGGATGCCGTCTTGCAGGAGTGCCGTGACTGTAACGGTCCGAAGGACTTTGTCGCCGCCCCACCCTGTGAGGCCAGTAAGACGGTCCCCGTGTTTGGCCCACAGCGCTGCTTCCACCGCCTGCTGGTGCACGGGTAAGCGTCCGTGACCCCGGTAGCCGGACTGGTACATCTCGCCATCACTCAGTGTCGTATCGAGGTCCAGGACGCTAGTGGGGTCTAGGTGTCCGTAGAATCTCCATTCCGGAAGAACCGCCACAACAGGCGCGTAACGATGTCCCCCTAAATGAGACACCTGTAGGACCTGTCGCTGCCCTCTGTCCTTAAGGGCGCGGTAAACCGGAACCCCTAGAGTGCCGCAGCATCGGTCTCGAGAGCCGTGAGTGCAGACCAGATAGAGTGGTAGGGGATCCCCCGTGGCGGGACCCTCCAGGGCCTTCTGAATAGCCCGGGGGTCAGCCGGGAGGGCTACTGTTCTGGCTTGTCGGCCATCCCAACGCACCAATAGGGCCCACGGCGTCGAGCACAACGGCAGCCAATCGATCCGTGGGGTCGCTAAGACTTTGACCTCGGACTTTTGGATTCGTTTCTGCAAATCGACCACGACTCCGTCGGCCTTTTTGATTTTGCTGGGCCACGGCTTCGCAAGCTCGACTATCAGATAGGCGTTTTCCGTGGGGGCCGACCCGACAATGGACGCGCCGCGATTCGCCTCAGCGCAACTAGGCAACATGGGTCTTAGTTTTTTGAGCCGATGGGCAGTTGCTGTCGGCGATGCTTCCAGAGCGCCCAGCCGACATAAGACAACTCAATGGCTACGTAAATAGCCACGTATTGGACGCCACCGTTACCGAATCCGTAGGAGTGCAGTCCGGCTCCTAAAACGTAGTTGACGCCGTACCAGGCCATCACCACGCCCTGGAAAGCAATGATCGAACAGGCGGCTACGCCAAATTTTCGTAACCATCCGGCGTATCGACCGTGCAGGATCGCGAGGTATCCCAGCAAGGCGATCAAAGCCCAGACTTCCTTGGGATCCCAGCCCCAAAAGCGTCCCCAAGAGTAGTTTGCCCAGACGCCACCGAGGATGGTGCCAGCGGCCAACATCAGGACTCCGATCTGAATCGAGCGGTAAATTCCATCGTGCAGTGAGTTGATCTGCTCTTTTTCATCGGCTCGCATTGCCGTTTTCCAGAGAACGATGTGGCCCAGTCCAAGGGCCAACAGAAAGGCTGCATAGCCCAAGGTGATGGACAAGACGTGAATCGTGAGCCAGAAATTGCTCCGTAAAACGGGCGTGAGTGGGTGAATCGACGGGTCTAAGACGGTAGGTAGAGTGTCGGCCAGGATCAGGCAAACCACCGCACCGGCGGCCGCCGATATGAGATACCAACGTCGAGGTGACAATAGTTCGAGGATCAAGGCGAAGAAGACCGCTCCGAAGCCGACCCAGATGACCGACTCGTACATATTCGTAACAGGTGGTCTTCCTGCGATACTGCAACGCAGCGCGAAGCCGTAAATGTGCATGAGGAATCCCGAGACGATAAACGAGAAGCCTGCCCAGTAAGCGGTGGAACGGGTGGGGCCAGCTTTGACGAAAGACAAGATTCCCAAGCCGATGAGGTAGAGAACCCAAGCCTTGCGGAAAGGGTGGCTATCGTTGTATCGGATTTCTCGAACCATGTCGGCTTCGCCGGGGACGGGACCGAGGCTCTGTAGTTGAGTTCGGGTCTCCCGAGCGGCCTCGCCAAGCTTTACGGCGTCCCCGCTCTTGAAGGCTTGACGTAGTTGGTCGACCGCTGTCTTGGCTTTCGCGACCGCGTCCACGGTGTTGGGGTGATCGAGATCGGCGAACGTTCCCCAAGCCTCGTTCATACCCTTGGGGTTGGGAACCGCGGCGAACAAGGTTCCGTCCATCGCACTGTGTACGGTGTTCATCTTTATCAGAAGATCCTGTACCTTGGACTCTGTTCCGTGGAGTTCTTCTTCAGCCCGGATATGACGATGGATCTCTTCTCTGGCCTCGCTGAGCTTAGAATTTTTGGAAAGTTCCTCGAAGGAGTACCATCGAGTATCGGCAGCGAGACCCAGTTCCTTTTTGGCTTCGAGGTCGCGGAATTCGATGAGGGCTTCGCTCCGAGTGGTTTCCGGGTTCGCCCACCAGCCTAGAAGGGTCACTACTGCCGGTTGACCTTGGAAGGTCGTCTTTCCGGTTACCAATCGAACCGATTCGCGTGCCAGGGTATCGAGTGGCTTCATTCGGCCACCCGATTGGACCGGCAGACCGGAAAGGGTCTGTTCAGCCGTGAAGTCGGGACCGCCTTGCGCTAAGCTGGGCAAGGCCAGCGTTAACACCAAAAAAAGTGCGTACAGTGCTTTAGACATTAGAAGTCTCCTCGCCAGGCGCGGCGGTTTTAAGCCGGGCCTTCTTGGGTTTGAAATAGAATTGAATGATGATTCCGAGAACCAGGAGGATGGAGCCCAAGTACTTGAGGTCGATTCCGGGATCGTCAGCGACCGCGAACACGGAAACCATGCTACCGTCAGTGCTCTCGGAGTAGGAGGCTTGAAAGACTTTGCATCCGCCTCTCTCATACGGTTCGTTCATAGCGATGGTATGTTTCACGCCGTCGATCTCAACGTCGCTCTCGTAGGTGGCTGCCGTGGTGGTTCCGGGATCATATCCGATGCGAAACTCTTTGAGTTCGACTTCAAAGTCGAGAGGAATCGTCTGATATCCGTATCCGATGATGAGGTCCTCGCCGGCGGTGTCTGGGAGGCGACGAATGTCACCGCGTTCCAGCCAGATCGGCTTTTGCTCTCCCGCTCCCTCAAGAGTGAGACGGATAGCCGGTCCAGGGGCTTTGTCTTCTTTCCCTTTTTTTGGGAAAACTTCGTGAAGTTGTTTTTCGCGTTTGGCTCTGGGGAGATAACTGACTTTCTCCGCCTTGAGATTCATCCAACCGGTTGCGATGGGGTCGAGGTCTGTGAATACACCACACCGATTCCCATCCAAACGGTAGTAAAGAGTCTGGTCGGGTGCCAATCCGATCTCAAGGGTGCGTTCGTCGGCTTTTTCCTTGCGATTATAGAGCAGTCGACTCTCGAACTCTGCACCGCTACTTGAAGTCCGAGTGTTCAGTTCGGGAAGCAGAGAAAACAGAAGCCAATTTTGCGTTCCTTCAGGAGTCTTGAGTTCGATCTCGACAGCGGGATTGATAGGCTCAGGGGTTCGCGAAATCAGTTCACCGTCTTCCACGGCGGCGTGGGGGAGATACCGCAGCAGCTTAAGGGTTGCCCCGGATCCCTCTAAAGGGTACGGCGCGTCGCCCACTCTATCGAGTTCGACAACCAACGGTTCGCCTTGCAACAAGATCTGAAGGCTGCCGCGGCCGGTGAGTTCGGCGGGTTTCCGAAATTTGGCTACAGCTTCGTCGTCCACTAGTCGAAAGAACTCTAACTGGGCTAAGCCCAACGGAACTTTGCCATCGGCCGGGGTCAGCCAGATCTTCTGGTCCACATTCGGGTTATAGAGCCGCAACTCTAGGGCCGGCATGCCTTCTTGGTCGGGCGTGTAGACCGTCTCTGCTTGAGCGTGGTGGTAATAGTTGTCGATGACAGCAAAGATTTTGCCGGAATCGTCCAAAGGATACCGATACTGCGTTTTTCCGGGAGAAGGTCGGTTCCAGCGATACTCGGCGGGTATTTCCTTGATCTTCTGCATGTCTTTACCAAAGTAGAGAACGGGTTGATCAATGGTAACCTTGGAGCCCTTCTCCCCTTCTTCCAAGGCCAGACTGCCGTCGACTCCCCAAAACATCGTGACCAGTGATCCGATCAAAATCGTAATGATGCCGAGGTGAGTCACGACAAAGCCGAGATGGACCCTTTTCCAAGGGTACCTTTGCAAGGCGCTACAGGTGAGATTGAGGCCGAGGACGCCTAAGAATACCGCGAAAAGCGGACTGCGATAGACGAGGTATTGGGCCGTTTTGGTGTCATAGATCGACTCGTAGAAGGTGGCGACTGCCAGAATGATCGCGAGAGCAACGAGTAGAATAACGGCAAGTTTTAGAGAACTGAAGAATTTAAAGATGGAATTCTTTTTTAAGGTCTTTAGCACAATACCCGCTCTTCTAGGCTCATCATCTACTTCGTGTCCGAAGTGATCGTCGACTTTGCGTCTGAGCCTCTTTGCTCTCTACCCAACCTATACTTTCCCTGAAACATCTCAACTCTACCAAGAGTTTCGATAGGCTCGTGTTGGAGATAGATTTGCCAGCCTTCGCGAGCGGCCAACGCCAGGTATTTCTCTTTTTCTCGTAGGGTGGTGATTGGCTCAATGTCGTAAGCCATGATGAAGGGCAGATGCAGGTGGGGCGCCATAGGAAGGAGATCCGTGGGAAAGAATATAGGTGGGTCTCCGTGGATGAGAATGGCCTGCATAGCTTTTGTGTGCCCATAAAGTGGCATGACACGAAAACCGGTGAAAAGTTCTTCTTCTCCTCTCACCAGATGAAAGAGATCGGCTTGGACCAAAGGCTCGATGTTTTCGGAAGGAAAGCTTCCTCTATCTTTCTCGCTGGGACTGCGGGCCCAATCGAGATGATCGGCTTGTATCCAGTGACGGGCGTTGGGGAACGACGGCTTGGGCGTGCCTTCGTGGTCGGTCCAGGTTAAACCACCTGCGTGATCAAAATGGAGGTGCGTTAAGACAACATCTGTGACATCATCGCTGGTGAGACCGAAGGGAGCTAACGCACTGTTAGCGGAAATCGACTCAATTGCGTAGATCTCGCGCCTTTTGCGGTCCCACTTTTCGCCGAGCCCCGAATCGATGAGAATCACACGATTTGCCCGTCGGAGCAGAAGGCTTTGGCAGCCCATGGCTATGCGATTGGAAGTGTCCGCGGGATTGGACTTCTCCCACAAGGGCTTGGGAACCACGCCGAACATGGCTCCACCGTCAAGACGAAAGCGATCTAACCCTATGAAGTCGATCTGGAATTCGTGGGACGACGTTGGCGGCGGTCTCATTGGTCCTTGCTTTTGGTTAGCTTCTTCTTCAAGAGCAAGCGCCGCTTTTTTCGGCTTCTCGGTGCATTGGATTTCTGCTCGTCGGCCGGTTCGTCGACAGTGGCCGAAGTGGCTTTCGGCTCGATCGTAGGGGCGGAAAGTTTCGGTTTCTTCTTCTTACCCTTTTTGCCACCGGCGCTAGATGGCGCAGGCTGCTCGTCAGCTTGGACAGGCGATGATTTTTTCTTCTTGCGGGAGGTTTTAGGGTCGGGTTCGTCAGCTTGAGCCTGAGTCTCCGCGACCTCGGGTTCGTCAGCTTGAGCCTGAGTCTCCGCGACCTCGGGCTCGTCAGCTTGAGCCTCAGTCTCCGCGACCTCGGGCTGGTCAGCTTGAGCCTCAGTCTCCGCGACGTCGGACTCATCGGTTTGCTTAGGCTTTTCAGCTTCCGTGGATTCTTCTACCCCGACTGAGGCCGACTGAATTTCGTCAGGCGGTAAATCCTGTTCAGGCTCCTTTGGCTCCTCTGCCAACGCTGGCGCGTTCGCGAGTGCTGCTTCGAAGTCTTGACGCCACTGTGAGAGGGTCGACTCGTTGACGCGTTCGTGTTCGGTCAGTTGGTCAAACTCCTCGCGAGCGTTCTCTAGGTTTCCCCGATGTGCGAACAACAGCGCGAGTTGAAAGCGGACGACATCGAGTCGAGCGTCGAGAGCCAAGGCTTCACGAAAGTGGTTTTCCGCTTTTTCCGACAGGCCTTGGTCGGCAGCGGAGAGGCCTAGGTTGAACATCGCTTCGGTGTAGGTTGGCTCTTGCTCTAGGACTTGAGCCCAGCACTGTTCCGCCGATTCGTACTTGCCTTGTCGGACGTAGGCGATGCCCAGATTATTCTGGGCCGAGAGATCGTCGGGACTCTCCTCGATGGCCCGAAGGAAAGCGACCGAGGCCTCTTCCCAGCGTTCTAGAGCCACCAGGGCTAGGCCGCGGTTGTTGGAAATCTGCAGTGATTCTGGCTCGTCTGTGGAAGTCTGTAAACCTTCAAACAGTTTCAGCGCTTGCGCGGCGTCTCCCGAGTTGAGGTGGCACGTCGCGAGGTTGTGCCGTGCGAAACTGTCTTCGGGAACCGCCTGAAGGACTTCTTCGAAAACCGCTATGGCTTCGGAGAAGCGCTCCATTCGCGCCAGAGCCAAACCGAGATTGACAAGAGCGTAGTTGTCATCCGGCGCCAGTTCGATCACACGGCGAAAAGCGGTCTCTGCCCGTTCATCGCGACCCGAAAGCGTGTGTGCATATCCTAAATTGTTCAGGGCCAGAAGATCGTCGGGGGCAATCGCTAGGGCCTTTTCGAGTGGCTCTACAGCCTCTTCAAGTCTCCCGGTTTTTAGGAGGCAGATGGCCAAATTGTTTAGCGCGAAGGTGTCGGTGTCGGACTCTGAGAGAGACTCTCGAAAAGCTGCTTCGGCTTCCTCAAATCGGTCCAAGGAGACCAAAGCTCGGCCCAGGTTGTTGAGCGCGTAAGTGTCGCCGGGCGCGATCTTGAGGGAGTCCCGATAATGGTCCACCGCTTCTTCCCAGCGGCCGATTTGAGCTTTGACTCTCCCTAGGTTGTGGTAGGCGATGGGGTCATCCGGATGGGCCTCCATGACGGCTTCGAAACAGGAAATAGCGTTTTCGATGTCTCCAAGCTGCGCTAAGATTCGCCCCTTGTTGTTGCGGGCGTACAGATCCTCTCCATCGATTGTCAGAGTCGCTTCAAAGTGAGTGAGGGCTTCCTCGAAATGGCCGGCCCGCTCCTTGAGCTTTCCCAGGTTGTTGTGGGCGTACAGATCTTGAGGCGCTCTAGACAGAACCTCTTCGAATTCGGCCAAGGCGGCATCATAGAGCCCTAACTTGGCAAACAGTTGGCCTAACGAATTTCTAGCGTAAATGTCCTCCGGGTCGAGTTGGATGACTCGCTCCAGTCGTGATTTCGCGGCCTCGTCACGACCGAGCTGGCTCAAAAAAGAGCCCAGATTGTAATGGGCTTGGCTGTAATTCGGGTCAAGAGTGGTGGCCTTCTCCCAGAGTTCAATAGCGGAGTCTACCTCCTCAAGACTGGAGAGAACCAAGGCTAGGGCGTTCATCACTTGGGGCTGGTCGGGCTGAACTTCAAGGGCTCGGCGATAACATTTCTCGGCGTCATCGATTTTGTTTTGGCTGAGATAGGCGGTGCCCAGTAAATTGAGAGCTTTTCGATGGTCGGGCTGAATCTCAAGAGCTTTACGCCAACTCTTACAGGCTCTCCCGGCCTCCCCTTGCTCGGCAAGCAAGAGACCGTGCTTGTAGTGAAGCTCCGGATCGTCGGCGTGAGTTTCCAGAAGGCTCTCAAGCGTTTCTAAGTTCATGGTCTACTCGACTCTACTTTTTCGACATGGATTTCAGGATCTGTTCGAGTCGCTCTACATCCGCCCTGGGTCCCTGAACCATAAGGATATTCAAAGCCGGATCAACGCGGTAGCTCAACTCGGGCACGGCTTTACGAGCTGCGTCCGCCACTTTCTGGGCATCCTTGGTGGAAAAAGGGAAATACTCTATAACCGTGTCGTTGTCTGCAATAGGGGCTGTGGGTGCGCTCGTGGCGACCGACGTGTTTTTGCTGATGACGACCAAAGTCTGGCCGCGAAGTTCATAGCTCAAAGAGCTCTGCATCGGGTCCAAGAGGAGACCTAGGGCGTCATCGAAAGGTATCTCCGCTAGCGAAAGGTTGACGACTCCCGATACTTTAGAGTCGATCTGGGCGCTATAGCCCGCTTGGGTCGCCAACATCTGGAGGGCTTGAGCCAGCGGCTGGTTTTGGAAGACAATGTTGATTTTTTTCTTCGGATCGGCTCCGCCAGACGTTGCCGTCGGCGTGGTGGCGGCAACGGTTTTCGCGGTTTCCTTGGGCGGAGTCGGCGTGGTGGCGGCTACGGTTTTCGTGGTTTCTTTGGGCGGCGTCGGCGGGGTAGGGGTCACGGTTTTTACGGGTTCTTTGGGCGGAGATGGTGGGGTGACGGCCACGGTCTTCACGGCCGTTGGGGCCCCCGCTTCGGTTCCTGTAGTCGTTGAAGAACTAGCTGGTTCGGCCGCAGGAACCGATGCCACGGGGGGCGCGTCGGCCATCTGATTCAGGCGAACGGTGTAGCGGTATCCCTCGGCGGTCTTACTTAGACTCGCCTTTGGCTTCGTGAGTACGTAGACTCGCATGACCGTGGTGTCGGCGTCCTGTAAGGTCTGAACTTTCTGAACGAGCCCTTTGTCGATGGCTCTTGTTCCAGCGGCCGAGGTCTGTTTCGCCTTTGGGAACACGAGTTCAAGATACGAAGGCGATGGATTCATCCGCTGCTCGGGCTGGCCGGCGCTGGTCTTGACGTCCACGATCAAAAGTTCCCCTTTGACTGTAACGTTCCAGTCAACAGGGACGAGGTTTTGGGCCAGAGCGGAGGTCGCGAGGACTACGCTGACGAGGAGGCTGACAGTGGTAAGATGGACACGGGAGACGCTAACTCTAAGCATAGGTTGCAGCCTTAAACGTCTCGACCTTTCGCTCCTTCAGGAGGACGGGGGTTTAACCGTTGGGCTGTAGTTGGATACGCTCGAATTTGTCGAGATACCAGAGTTGATCGTCGCCCTGAACCGCGCGGACTTCGACAACCACCCCGAGTTGGACTTCCGGTGGAAGTTTGCGGTCTTGGGCGATCATGATGCGAACCACTCGGTTGTCTTTGGTGATCAGGCTAAAATTCGTTTGCTGGACGAAGTTCACTCGCCCCACAAACGTTTCGCTCGGAGGACCAAAAATAGCCAAGGCCGGTCCGGCCAGGAGTACGAGCACAACGAGAGCCGAGAAGAATTTGAGTTTAGAGCGCATAGCATAAGTCCTTTGAAAATCTGCACTGAGTGAGTCCGATACGAGATGCCGGACTGAGCCTAGTTTGTGGGTTGAAGTGGTCATTCCTCTGTAGAGGGGAGGCTGGGTTCAGATCGCTGGCTTGCCGATTCCGGTTCGTCGAGTATCCAGACCGCCGCGATTCTCGCTCCTTGCTTGACGTTGAGAACTTCTGAAGCGGAGAGTCGAACCAGTGGACTCACCGCCTTCTCAGCTAATCCGTAGGGAGAAAGGTCAAACATGTAGGAGAAGCATTCCCAAGTTTCTCCGGTCCAGGTAGGAAGAGAACGGCTCGGAATCTCCACCCGCTCTTGCGCGACGTATCCGCCGATCGCCATGCTGCGCTTTAGGTGCTCGCGCCACTCATCGCGTGTTGAGCGCCAGCCGAGGTACAGCCCCTGAGCCCCCCAACCGTCGGCCGGTTTCAGAACGTATTGGTCTTGTTCTCGGGCGACCTTGTCTAAGTTCGCTTCGTTCAGGAGAAGAGTTCGGGGAACCAGAGAATGAATGACTGCGCGCTCCGACGAGCTAAGCAGCGCCTCCCCGGCTTCCTCGTAAAAGAGAGCTAGCAGCGACTTCACTGTGAGAGGTTTGGAGCTGAAGTTGTTCACCAGGCACACGGCGCGATCTCGACATGCATCGACGAGCGCCTTGGAGCCGGACGGATCGCGGAGCATGTCCTCAACTAGAACACGTCGATAGACGAGGTCGATGACCTGTCCGTCGTAACAGCGTAGGCGCCCGTTCGAATACTCTAGCTCTCGGGGATCTGCCACGACGGCTGAGAATCCGCGTTTTTCGAGACCTTGAGCAAGAATCTCGAATTCCCGATGAGTGCTAACCGTGATCCAGTCGACGATGGCGATGCGAGGCTTGCCGCTGGCCGACGACAGGTGGGGGTTGTCCTCCAGAAATCCTTTCCACACTTCTTCCAGGTGGTCGTAGAGTGCGTCTCCAAAGGGTATCGTTTGACCGGGCGCCCTCGCTTTGAACTCTTTCCATAGAGACGATTGCTGAACGACCTCGGAGCCAACGTCGAGAAAAGCGCCACCCCCCGGAGAGTCAATGTTGAGTTCGACGATTTTATAATCGTTGGGTAGGTCGGGTCGTTCGCTCAAAAAACCGTCCACTCTCGAAATCGTCATGCCCGGCCTCACTTGATCCGGTAACGAGATCCACTCCTGCTCCTCGGGTCGGAAACCCAACCAGTCTAGCCAACGTTTCTCGTGCAGAATAGGCTCTAGTCGAGTGAGGATTTTGTTGAGGTCGGCCAAAGAATTCGTGAGGGTTTCCCATCGCGAACGAGAGATCACAACGGGAGCGAAGATCAAAGGGATAGGTTTGTCGCCGAAAAGAATCCTTTCACCAACGAGGTGGCGGCGTATCTCTTCTATCTCATTCCAAGCCTGCAGAGGCGAACGAATGAGGAGGTCGGTGAAAAGGTCTTGCGCATTGTGTTCTTGTTGAAGGGCATCGGCCCATGCTGATGACATTTCGCGCGGTTCGTTTGGCCGGCAGGGAGTCCCTGTTTGCCGGGGATTTATCAGCTACTTGTGGTTCCAAGTCGGCTCTAAGATTGAGGACTCCTCGGAAAACCGATAAGGCCGATCGAGGAAAAGTGGAAGGTTCTCTGGTTCGTGCCCCACCGGAAGATGGCCGAGCACTGGAAGTCCGAGTTCTCGGCAACGCCCTTCGACGACTCGAACTCCATCAAGGTTGGCTCCGCAGCGAGTGAAGTCCCCTAGGAAGATGCCTTGGGTTCCTGCGAAAAAGTCGGTGTCGTGAAGTTGAGTGATGAATCGGTCCAGCCGATAGGGCGCTTCGTCAATGTCTTCGAGCAAGACGGCGCCGCCGCTCGGTTTTGGTTGCCAGGCGGTACCGCACAGGGATGCGAGTACGGCCAGGTTTCCCCCCCAGATGGTCCCGTGAAAGCCCTCCTTGATTGCTGGATTTGGCTTGATTGGCAATGGGGTCGGAGCCCCTCTGAGAGCACTGAGGACCGCTTGGGGTTTTGCAAGATTAGGGAACTCGCAGGTCATGGGCGCATGGATGCACTCCAGCGTTAGGCCTCGGGACTTTATGAATCCGAAGATTGCGGTGATGTCGGAATAGCCCAGCAGGCGAGTGGCCTGCAGGGGGCCGGAGTTCGCTAGCCGTTTTTCAAGCAACCCTAAGATTCGGGTCGCACCGTAACCTCCACGGCCACACCAGACAGCCTCCGTTTCGCCGTCGAGAAGGGCGTCGGTCAGTTCGAGAACCCGTTCCTCGTCCGTGCCGCAGAGATAGGCGGCGCTCAGGTCTGGGTTCCATCGGCGGGGATCGGACAGGCTGGGACAGCGAACTTCGACAGACCACTTTTCGAGGCTGTCAAGGCAGGCCTGAAGGCGAGTACGTTTGGGTCGACCGGACGGGAAGACGACGCTGACTCTTCGGCTCATGTAATGGAGGCCTGCACGAACGGCAGGCATTCGCCATCTTTGCTGATCCAAAGGAACGGGGCCTCACTCTGCCAAGCCGCGTCCAGTGTGTTGAGGGCAGTTTCCACCAGTGCCTCCCACTCGGAGAGTCCCACCTGGGCGACCACGAGTGAGCTTCGCGCCTCACCGTTTTCCTGCTCGAGGATCTGACGGAACCGGTGGGCTAGTAAGCCCGCCTGCTCCTCTCCGCTGGCTGGCAAGAGAACAGCGAACAGACCGTTCTCCCAGAATCCAAAGAGGTCGGCGCCGCGAACCGTGGCCGCCATTTGAACGGCGATTTTTTGAACAGTCTCTTGGGGTCCTCTCATTTCCACGAACAGAAGCGAGAAGACGAGACCGTCGCGTCGAAATTTTCTACAGTAGACCTTCAGCTGATCGAGGAGAAAGGTCTTGTGATAGAAGCCTGTCTCTTCATCGGTGAATCGGGCCGAACGCAGTGTGGCCACCTGCAGAGCCGTTCGCTCAAAAGCTTTGAGTTGTGCCTGGAAGAGGTCCGGTTCCTCATCCAAGTTTATTAGCGCGGCGGCGCCCGCTTCCAGGAGGTCTCTCAGAAAGCTGGGGTCGCAACCTTGGACGGCTACTAGGATCGTGGGAATCCATCGGGTCTCAGGATGGTCGCTAAGTTCGTGGAGTACCGCGGTGATCGAATCGGCGGGAGTGGTGGGGGCCAAAACGATGGTCAGTGGCTGTTCCTGTCGCGCGGCGGGGACGATCCCGCCGATGCTAGACTCTTTAAACAGCAGATGGCCCGCGGCCGTGAGGTTTGGCGTGATTCGCTGTACGAGTTCTGAGCTGTCGCTCCAAAGGAGAATTCTCACAATGCTGTCGTTTCACGCTTAGTCGCTCGCTCCTTCAGTCCTCGATGGATAGTCGTAGGGGCGGTCCACTCCATAGCGGCAGGGGCTCTCCCTAGAATTCGGTATTTTTTCTATTGAGCTCGGAAAAGGTTGACCCCTAGCAGCAATCCTGCTACATTGAGCCCCAATGTTTTTAAGGGTCCGAGCCACTGCGCTCGGACTGAGGTCCTTGGAATATCCATGGGCTTTCATAGAAAAGGGAGACCAGAGTGGCGAAGAAAAGCATGATCGCTCGTAACCATAAGCGAGCAAAAATGGCTGAAAATCAAAAGGCTAAGCGCGCGGAGTTGCGAGCAAAGCTGAAAGACCCGAACATGGGATTTGAAGAGAAGCAGGACGTCATGTTCAAGCTTCAGTCTCTTCCCCGCAACGGAGCGAAGGTTCGCGTTCTCAACCGTTGTCAGATCTCGGGACGTCCCAAAGCCGTCTACCGCAAGTTTAAAGTTTCTCGTCTCGTGCTCCGTGAACTGGCCCACCGTGGCATGGTTCCCGGAATGCGCAAAGCAAGCTGGTAGTTTCGTCCAAGAGCGACGCTTTCTTGTTTCTCGAATAGAAGCAAGAAGACTACAGCTTCCGTTTTCGGAAGCTTGTAAAGCCAGTCTATCGGGAAGTTTTGCCCGATGCGGAGTTCAAATTTTACACGATGGTTAACCCTATGGGCGTGCCATTAGTCCGCTCTCCGTCGCTAACCTAAGGATCAACCTCGCCCTTCGCGAGCGCAATTTTTCTCGGATACCCCAGTGTTCGGTGAAAGCTCTCGCCTGCTGAGATCGAAGAAGTCCTTGAGTAGCTCGAAAAGTCGGCTGATGACACGCTTTTTGTTTTTCCGGGTTGGCCTATTTTGTTAAAGCAGTACTAGTTTATTGGAGGAAATGTCGGTTGAGTTATCATCTTTTTACATCGGAGTCCGTCACAGAGGGACATCCGGACAAAGTCTGCGACCAGATCAGCGACGCTGTTCTAGACGCTTACCTAGAGCAGGACCCAGCGGCGCGTGTCGCTTGTGAGGCTTTCGCTCATACGGGTTGTATCCACTTGGCGGGACAGATTACGTCGACGGCGCGCGTGGATCTCACGACATTGATCCGCAAGACTCTCACTGAAATTGGGTACACGGATCCGGCTTACGGAATCGATGCCCGCAGTTGTGCTGTACTTCTTTCTATTGATCCTCAGAGCCCCGACATCGCTCAGGGTGTGAACGAAGCTCTTGAGAAGCGCGGCACGGGCGCCCAAGACCTTGAAGAGCAGATGGGCGCCGGAGATCAGGGACTGATGTTCGGATATGCTTGTCGGGAGACCGAGGAGTTGATGCCCCTCGGAATTATTTTGAGTCACAGACTTGCACAGCGATTGGCCGCGGTCCGTAAAGACGGCACCGTGAAGTACTTGCGCCCAGATGGAAAAACTCAGGTCACGGTCCGTTACGAGAATAACGAAGCGGTTGCCTTGGAAACGATTCTCATTTCCACTCAACATCACGAGGGGATTTCACTGGACACCATTCGTAGAGACCTCATTGAGCACGTCATCAAGCCGGTAGTGCCTGCCAAGTTTCTGACGTTTGACGGTGGCGAACTGGTCGGACCCAGAATCCTTGTCAATCCCACTGGAAAATTCGTAATCGGCGGTCCCGAGGGCGACACCGGTTTGACCGGCCGAAAGATCATCGTCGATACCTACGGCGGAATGGCCCGTCATGGTGGCGGTGCGTTTTCCGGAAAAGACCCGACAAAGGTTGACAGATCGGCTAACTACGCCGCTCGTTGGGTAGCGAAGAATATTGTCGCCGCTGGTCTCGCGGATCGTTGTGAGGTCGCTCTTTCCTATGCCATAGGAGTCGCTCAGCCGACCTCCATCGCCTTGGACACGGGCGGCACGGGACGTCTTTCGGAACAGCGCCTCGAAGAGTTGGTCGGCGAAGTTTTCGACCTACGTCCGGGAGCGATCGTGAAGCAACTCGATCTGCGCCGTCCAATCTATCGACCCATCGCCGCCTACGGCCATTTTGGTCGACCGGAGCTTGACCTTCCCTGGGAACGGGTCAATAAGGCGGAAGAACTCAAGGCAAAAGCCGGCGCGCTAGCATCGAACTAGAACTCTAGATTCGCTCGCACAGAACGAGACCGCCTTCCTCTTCACGAGGAGGGCGGTCTTCTTTTTTGCCAGGTTTTCTCTACCCGCGAATGGAACACGCGCTTAACGAGGAATCAGTTCGAGTATGTCTCACGTTGAGGTTGGGCGATATCATATAAAAAGCGAGCTAGGCCGTGGCGGCATGGGGATCGTCTACAAGGCTCTAGATCCTATTCTCGAACGGGACCTTGCGATCAAGATTTTGCCTCCCAAGAAGTTGAGTGAGGCTTTGATTGAAAGGTTTCTGCGGGAGGCTAAAGCGGTTGCTCGACTCGATTCCCCCAACATCGTCAAGATTTACGACATTGGGGAACAGGCGGACGGCGATAGCAAAATCTACTACATCGTGATGGAGTTCGTGAACGGGAAAACTCTGGGGGAATACTTTCCGCCTGGGGCACCGAGCACGGAGGAAGCGCTTTGGCAGCGGCTGGATCTTTTTGACCAGATTCTTGAGGCTATGGACTATGCTCACGAGCAGGGCGTGATCCATAGAGATCTCAAACCCGACAACGTCATGGTCGCCATAGGTGACCGCGTCAAGATCATGGATTTCGGCCTCGCGTTTTTTGCGGGGAGTCACTCACTGACTCGAGCGGATCAGATTATGGGAACAGTGGCCTATTTTTCCCCGGAACAGGCTAAGGCCGCCAAAGATATCGACCATCGGGCCGATATCTATTCTTTGGGCGTCATCCTGTTTGAGTTAATGACAGGTGTGCTACCCTTCACGGCCGAGCATCCCTTGGACATGATGCAAAAATTACTGACGGAAGCGCCGAGGAGCGCGGTGAAGCTCAATCCGATCGTTACGAGCGCGCTGGAGGCAGTCTGTCTCAAAAGTCTAGAAAAGCTACCGGCCCTCCGCTATAGCCGCGTCGATGAGTTGCGCCAGGCTCTACGGGCGGCAAAGACCTCGACGTCAACTGCACCCGTCGCCTCGTCGCCCGCTCCTGCGGCGCCAGTGGCTGCGTCCTCGAGTTTCATCGCTCCTGCCCCCGCGCCCCCCTCTAGAGACGAGGATGTCGAAGCTGACGTCGCCCAAACGGAGTCTCCGCGTGGCGAAGGCGGGAACTCTTTTTTTGCGACAGCGTTCGACGCTCGCCCCAGTTCCTCCGAGCGGGGGGTCTCAGAGTCGGCGGAGAGATCTCCTGCTCCCTCCGCTGCGGCGGGCCGAGTGAACTCTTTGCATCCCTCCTTGGCCTCCACGGATTGGCAGATCTCCATGAACTCCGAGAGCAGGGACGTGGCAGCACCCCCGGCCGAGCCTCCCAAAAAAGCCCCCCCAGTTAACTACGGGGCTACAGGGCCATCAATTTTTTGCCAATGCGGAGGGGAGAATCCCCCGGGAACGGATGTCTGTCTCGAATGCGGGGAGGAGATCCGGCCTTCGATCTACATCGTACGCCGCGAAGCGGAGTCGTATTTTTCGTCTGCATTGACAGCGCTATCCCGTGGGCACCTCAACGAGGCTCGTTCAGATCTTCAGAAGGCGATCGAGCAAAACCGCGAGTTCGGAGAGGCATTCCTCGAGTTGGGGAAGGTGGAACTGAGTCTCGGGCTTTTCGATGAGGCACACCAGAACCTTGAGTCCGCGCTCGTCTATTGCACTTCGCGAATACAGCCGTTGCTCGCCTTAGCCGACCTTTATCAGCAGGTCGAACAGCCCGAAGACGTGATCGTCTGTCTCAAGGATGTTTTGGAGGACCGGCCTCGCGATACGGAGATTCGCTGCCGATTGGCCTTGCTGTTCTGCCAACTCAACGAAGTTCCTAAAGCTCTGTCGGCCTATAGGCTAGCCCTTAAGCATGACCCGCAGAATCTAGCGGCCAACCGTCAACTCGGGCTACTGTTGGCTTCCAAAGGTCAAGACGACGAGGCCATTCTTTATCTAGAGACAGTCTGTCGTATCGACCCAAGGGACGGTTACATCCGAGGCTTACTCGGCAAGCTTTACGCCAACGCCGGGCGTCTTCGGCAAGCCGAGGAGATGTTTGGAGAGGCCTTAGTCCTTCGCGAAAACGATCCGGACTTGCGAGTAGAGTTGGGCGATCTTTATCGCCGCCAGGGTAGAGTTGACAAGGCGAGCTCTCAGCTCCGCAAGACCTTGCGCAAAGAGGAAGGACACCTGGGAGCCAGCCGACGCCTTGCTCAAGTTCACCAAGACCAAGGAGACTATGACGCTGCTCTTGAGATTCTGAGGAAAGCTGTCCGGTTCCACCCGGAAGACGAGAGTCTTCAGCGACAGATGGGCGAGGTCTTCTTGTTGAAGGGGCATCTCGACGGGGCCCTAGACTGTTTTGAAAAGGTAGTTGAGCTTCGTCCGGACTGCGCGGAGATGCGTTCCCGTTTGGGAAGGGTCTATCTCAAAAAGAACTATGACGACAAGTCGGTCGATGAGTACCAGAAGGCTATCAGCCTCGATCCTTTGGAGCCGACCTACAGGGAAGATTTAGGCATGGCCTACTACGTGGGCGGCCAACTTGACAAAGCAGCCAACGAAATTCACAAGGCCGCTAAGCTCGACGGGAAAAACGCGGACTACTTCAAGGCGCTGGGGTTTATTTATCAGGAACTCAATCTGCCGGGTCCGGCTATCGAACATTTCCGCTGGGCGCTCCATCTTGATCCGCAAGACGCCAGGGTTAAAGGAGCGCTAGGACAGGCTTTGGTCTCCAATGGGTTGGCAAATCAGGCTGTCGCTGTCTTCAAAGAGGCTTTGCAACTGGACTCTTCTCTGGTTCTCCTCCATCTCTCCTTGGCGAGAGCCCTTGCCTCTGTAGGCCATCACAAGGAGGCGGCTCAATCGTTTCGGTCGTTCGCTACAAGCATCGACAAGTCGCAAGATTCTCAACTGCTTTCCCGTGCATTTTTGGATATGGGCCACACCCTTCTGTCGGGTGGAGATTTGGGTCAGGCGGCAGAGGTTTTCCAGGCCGCCTTGGGACGCCCGGAAGAAGAGGCACGGGCTAGAGTGGGCCTCGCCCAGGTGAGTTTGGCCCGCAGTGACGTGAAAGCAGCCACCAGCCACGTCAAGCGAGCCTTGGAACTGGAGCCTCTCAACGCGGAGGTCTGGACGACATGGTCTCAGATCGCAGCCGAAGAGAAGGACTGGGAGGAGGCGATTCGTCGACTAGAGCGGGCCCTTTCACTCGACCCAGAGCGCGAAGAGATCTGGGTTCAGTTGGGACGGAGTTTTCGAAAAGCCGGGAAGAGTCAAAAGGCTGACGACACATTTCGTCAAGGAGGCGATAAATTTCCCCAGAGTAAGGCTAGGTTTCTTTGGTTGCGTGGCCGACTCGCGGCAAGAGATCAGAACTGGACGCGCGCATACGAACATTTACGCTATTCGCTCGAACTCGCCCCCGGCTCATGGCGACTGCATGAGGATATGGCTTTGGCGTGCTTAGGATTACAAAATTGGCAGCAGGCCGAGGACCACGTTCGAAAGTCGGCTTCCCTGGCCCCGGCCAATAAGCGCGACTCGGTTCTGATGCTTCTTGAGAGAATCCCGGACTGAGTATCTCCTAGAGAGTTATCGGTCGGTAGGGTAAGATCTCGCCACTTTCAGCGTGAGGGTAGTTTGGCTCGACGAGTCCGGGCAGTTGGTTGTCATGGATGCCCGGGCAAGCCAAAATGTATTCGCGATTGCCGTTAGACGTCGCATATATCGTTCCGTAACTCACTTGGTTACTGGGGCAAACCGGTAGGACTTTCAGGACGGGTTTTGCACTGGACGCCAACTCATCGAGTGTGGTCGGAAAGAGATCCTTGTTCTCGATCGAGTAAAGTTGGAGAGCTGACGCGATATTTCTCTCATTTTGCACGCAGGCCGTATGATAGGTCTTAAAGCGAGCTCGAATCAGTACCGGGGCAAGAATGGCTGCTAAGATACCGATGATAGCGATAACCACCATCAATTCAATGAGAGTGAACCCTTTGCTGCGGCGTCTCATTTTTAGGGTTCCGAGCATCGTCATACCTCCGGGAAACTGAGAAGATGGCTCCGGCATCACGGCCGGAAATTTCCTCCCAGTAAATATATACCCCGCGGGCACCGGTTTCGGACGATTGAACGTAAAAGAAATCGCCGATTCTTCTCGTGAGCGACTTTCTTAAACAGTCTTAGGCTTAGGGACGGGTCTACGGGATGGCGGGCCCGAAAGAGAACATTTCTCCGCTTTCTGCGTGAGGGTAGGTGGGCTGGACGAGTCCGGGAAGTTGGGTGTCGTGCACCCCGGGGCAAGCTAGCACGTACTCCTTGTTTTGGTTTTGGGTGGTGTACCCGGTGGTGTAACTCGCCGCGTTGCTTGGGCAGATTGGCACCGAGGCGAGCACCGGCTTAGGATTGGTGACCAACGAGTCGAGGTTCGTTGGAAACAGATCTTTGTTCTCGATGGAGTAGAGCTGCAGGGCTGAGGCGATATTTCTCTCATTCTGAACGCAGGCCGTGTGATAAGTCTTGAAACGAGCCCTCAAGAACAGTGGGGCTAAAATGGCGGCTAAAACGCCTATGATCGCCATGACGGTCATCAATTCAATGAGCGTGAATCCTTTATTTCTAGGACTCTTCCTGTAGTTACTGAGCAAATTCTCTTCCTCCCGATCTTTGGTAGAGGTCCGATGGAACCCTTGGCAGGAAAACCCCTACCGTTTCGTTTATACCCCCCAGTATCGATTTCGAACCTATCAAAAAATATAAAGGGAATGTTGGAAGCGATACTTTCTGGAGGACCTACTAATGAGCATGGATTTGAAAGCTATAGGCCGAACCCTCGGATTACTGGTTGTAGCCCTGGCGATATTTACTGTGGCTATCGACCGTTCCTCGATGGCTTCCGCCCAAGAAGAGAACGAACCAGCCTACGCAATCTTAATCGTCGGCGATGAGGGCGACGCAGAGATGTTGCGACGCGAAAAAGTCTTGATCAACGAAATGGCCAAACGGATTCGTCAGGAAACCAGCGCTGAGCGCCTTCCTATCTACAGCTACCACTTCAATAAGGAGCGGGAGAGAGCGTATTGCGAGAATAAGCTCAACGTCCTTACCGAAGATCTACTTTTCGTTGGGATCGTGAGTCTGGAGAAGACTGTTCCCCTGGACACGATCTTTCGAATCGACCGCATTCAAAACCCCGCGCGGGCGGCCAAAGACGTGTTGGCCCGGGCCGAGTTGATTCTAGCCGGGGAAGGGGGGGCGACGAGCTCACCTCAAGCGCAGCCTTCGCCAAGTTCGAGTCCTTCACCCAGTACGACCTCCACGCCGAGCCCGAATCCCTCGACCGGGAGCAATGTCCAAACAACGCCGTCGGTCCAAAGCGACGGTTTTCGGATCCAGCTCGGGTCGTTCACGCAGCTCAAGTATGCTCAAGACCGACGAGCCGAAGCCGCTGGGGCAGGTATGGATGTTGTCGTAACAGAGTCGAAGGGCACCGATGGAGACATGATTTACAAGGTCGTCTCTCCTACCTATAAAGCTCGCCTCGAAGCCGACAAAATTCTTGAGAAGTTCAAGTCGTTGGGGTTTGACCAGGCCTTTCTCGTGAAAGTCGGCCCAATAACTCCTTGAGTTTTCTCGAAGTTATCGTTGATGGAAGCGGTCCACACATGGACCGCTTTTTTACGTATCGGGTTCCTGAGGATGCGGTGGAACCGGCGGTGGGTTGCTACCTGAGGGTTCCCTGGGGAAAATCCACACGCGGAGCTTTGGTGGTTCGGTCGCAGCCTGAGCGCCCTCAAGGATTGGAAAAAGTTGAGATTCGAGAGTATCTCTCGGTGGTCGAGGAAACTGCTCTGCTTGACCCCGCGGCTTGGAAGCTAGCTCACTGGTTACGCGAGTTCTACATGGGGACCTGGCCTCAGGCCCTTCAGTGCATCGTGCCCGGTCCGGTTCTGAAAACTCTCCGACGGGGGTCGAAAATCAAGGCCCGCCGGGGGTCGGAAGACGTTCCGGCGGGACCCCCCACGGTTACCATGAATCTCACCGCGGACCAGATGACGGTTTGGGAAGAGTTGAGTGCCGGACTCGATGAGGGGGCGACCTTCTTGCTTCATGGGGTGACGGGCAGCGGAAAAACGGAGATCTATCTTCGGGCCTGTGAGTCGATTTTGTCCAAGGGACAGAGCGCTATCGTTTTGGTACCCGAGGTCTCTCTGACGCCTCAGGCCCAGGCTAGATTTCGAGGTCGATTCCCCGGTCGGGTGAGTATTCTTCACAGCGGTTTGACCGAGGCGGAGCGTCGGGCTCAGTGGTGGCGGATCCGTCAAGGGGAAACGCCATTGGTTGTAGGGACGAGATCTGCGATCTTCGCACCGTTGAAAGACTTGGGACTCATCATCATCGACGAGGAGCACGATTCGTCTTACAAACAGGGGAGCGACCTGCGTTATCATGCAAGACAAGTCGCCGCCTGGTTGTCCCGCGAGCACGGCGCCACACTTCTGTTGGGAAGCGCAACTCCGTGCCTGGAGTCGTATGCCTTGGCGAAACAGGGGCGCTACCGATTACTGAGTCTTCCCAAGCGAGTGCACGGCCAGTCGATGCCGATTCCGCAACTCATCAAGGGGCACGGGATTCCCGGCCTGGTTCTCAAGGCGTTGCGAGACCGCGCCGCTCGTGGTGAGCAGTCAGTGGTGCTACTGAATCGTCGAGGATTTTCGCGATATCTGTTGTGTCAGTCCTGCGGTTGGGTTCCGAACTGTTCTCATTGCAGTATCTCGCTAACCTTTCACAAGTCCGATCGGACGTTGCGCTGCCACTATTGTGGAGCCAGGCAGGGGGCTCCCGGGGAATGTGAGGACTGCGGCGGGCGGCACCTCGACCTTCCAGGCAAGGGCACCGAGCGAGTGGAAGCGGAGTTGCTTTCCAAGGCGCCAGAACTACGGGTGGTGCGCCTGGATCGCGACACCGTCGGCGGTAAAGGAAGGGTTTTTGAAGAAGTCTATGGCGCCTTCGAGGCCGGGGAGTACGATTGTCTGCTCGGCACCCAGATGGTGGCGAAGGGATTGGACTTTCCGTCTGTCTCCCTCGTCGTCGTGCTCGAGGCGGACACCGGTCTGCATGTACCGGATTTTCGAGCGGCCGAACGGACTTTCGCTTTGCTAACCCAGGTGTCTGGGCGGGCGGGGCGAGGAGCTATCCCAGGCGAGGTGATGTTCGTCTGCCAAAAGCCAGACCACCCGCTTTTCCGAGACCTGATTCACGGTAGCTGGGAGCGGTTTATGGCAGGCGAAATGGAACTTCGCCAGAGCCTGGCATACCCACCCTACCGGCGCATGTTACGCCTTGTGATCAGCGACTCGAAGAACGAAAAGGCCGAAGAGGTCGCCACTCTCCTTGGAGAGGCTCTTCAGCAAGCCAATTCAACCCAGAGTGTCGACATTTTAGGGCCGGCGCCCTGTCCTTTGGAAAAATTGCAGGGTCGATATCGTTGGCACATCTTGCTGAAAGCCTTACGGGTGCAGGATCTCCACACTCTCGTTCGAAAATCTTTGCAAGACCGTGAACCCTGGGGCGCGCGTGTCACCCTAGATCCCGATCCTTTGGAACTTCTATAGTTCAGAGGCGTTAAACACAGGGAGTGACGACAGCCTATGGGCGAAGTGCGCCGAGCAAGCCCTGGAGTTTCGCTCACCTTTGAATCGGATGATGAAAAAAGAGCCGAGAGCGGATGCCCGCAAAACGGCACGGAGGTAGAAATGACAAGAGCGAACACGTTGACGAAGAGCCTTGGTGGGCTCCTGATTCTATTGATTTTGAGTCTGCCCGTATGGGCCGAAAAAGTGAAAACCGACGGGAAAAATAAGGAGAGTCCTCTCCAAGTCGTCAAACTCGACTTTCTAGATTCCGGCTACGGCAATCCAGGTCCCAACTCCGAGATTCGCATTTCCACCGTCATCTCTAATTCTTCAGCGGAAGACGATGTCAAGAATGTGGTCATCCATCTTCAACTCAAGAATCTAGCGGGCGACGTCGTTCAGGAATGGACCAAGAGCCTACCCGTTATGAAGAAGAAAACGACTGTCGAATTTCAGCCCGATGGAGTCTACTACAACTACAGCTTCAACAATCTCCAAGGTGCCGTGATGATCGAGCACGACAAAGTTGAGAAAGAGAAGCCCGTAGAGGAAAAGAAGTAGAACTTTGCCTATCCTTCCACTCAAGTACGTTGGGGAATCGGTTCTTCGCCGCAAAGCCGACAAGGTTGATCACGTCGATCGGCCGCTGAGTCGGCTACTCGATGATATGGTCGAAACCATGTACGCCGCTCAGGGCGTCGGTCTCGCCGCTCCCCAAATCGGCGTGTCGCGACGATTTTTCGTGGCCGACATCGGCGACGGACCGATTCGCTTGGTGAATCCACGCATCGTCAGTCGGCAAGGCAAGAAGTATGGAACCGAGGGATGTCTGTCGATTCCCGGCATTCTCGGGCAAGTCGAGCGCTGGAAGTCGGTCGTCATCAAAGGACTCGATGAGTCCGGCGAGCCTGTCACTTATGAAGCTTCAGGTCTTCTCTCTGTGGTTTTTCAGCACGAACTTGATCACTTAGACGGGCAGCTTTTTACCGATTTGGCTGTCGATCTGGTGGACGCGGAGGCCCTGGAGCGAGAAGAGGACGAAGATTCGTGAGAACGATTTTCATGGGCAGCCCGGAGTTTGCGGTGGCCTCCCTCGAGGTTGTTCATCGCACCACAGAGTTGCTCGCCGTCTACACCCAACCGGACAAGCCTCGAGGTCGCAGAGGCAAGCAGCTTGAACCTACGGCCGTCAAGAAGCGGGCTCTGGAATTGGGCCTGCCGGTCCACGAGCCTCGCCGTATCCGCGACGACGAAGTGATAGCCCAACTTCGAGACTATCGACCGGACGCCATCTTGGTAGTAGCCTACGCAAAGCTTATTCCTCCCGAGATTCTTGAGCTTCCCCAATACGGTTGTGTCAATGTTCACCCCTCGTTGCTTCCAAGATACCGAGGGGCCATCCCTTTGCAGGCGGCGGTTTTCGCCGGTGACCAAGAGACAGGTGTCTGCACTTTTTTCATGGACGAGGGGTACGACACCGGTGATATCATTGTCACCCGAAAAACCCCTCTGGGTTCCGAAGAAACCGGCTCAGAACTCTCCGGTCGTCTGGCTTTGGTAGGCGCCGAGGTCTTGGAGCAGACGATAGAACTGCTGCGATCGGGCGAAGCCCCACGGACACAACAGCCGGCCGAAGCCGAAGGTGGCTATACGAAACCTCTGAAAAAGGATGACCTCTTTCTCGATTGGACGCACTCCGCGGAGCAGTTACGGAACAGAATTCGAGGGCTGGCTGACGAACCGGGCGCCTCAACTCTCTTGGCCGGCGGCGACGCACTGAAGATCGCGCGGGCCAGCATCGCGACCCAAGGGAGCGGGGAGCCTGGCGAAGTGATCGCTGTCGTCAAAGGAAAGGGACCTGTCGTTGCATGCGGAGACGGGGCTCTGGTCTTGGAAAGGGTCAAGCCATCCGGCAAGGGTTGGATGGATGGCTACTCTTTGTGGAACGGCAAGAAGGTCAACTTAGGTGACCGATTGGGACAGTCAACGCAGGTGCCGTGCTAGGCTGCCGTCCCACCCATACCCTAAACCTTTTCGCGCTCTTTGAGATCTCGCAGACGTAATTGACCGCACGCGGCGTCGATATCGGCACCCTTCTCTTGGCGCACTGTGCAGCGAATGCCTGAACGTTCCACAACGTTCTGAAAACGCTTGATAGCCCGCGGTTCGCTACGTTTGTATCCGACGCCGTCCACCGGATTCCAGGGGATCAGATTGACGAGTGACCTTATCTTGTGCCGCTCGAGGAGCACCACAAGTTCTGCGGCTTCTTCTTCACTGTCGTTCACTCCGTCGAGTAGGATGTACTCGAAAGTCACGCGGCGCCCGGTTTTGTTACAATACACGCCGCAGGCTTCTAAAAGAGTAGCAATGTTCCAGCGCTGATTGACAGGCATCATTTGCGATCTGAGGTCGTCGCGAACCGCGTGGAGGCTAATCGCCAATCGGATGGGGTAGCCTTCGTCGGCTAACTGATAGATCTGTGGCACCAATCCCGAGGTGGATATTGTGAGGTGTCGCATACCGATTCCCAAACCGTTGGAAAGGTTCAGCAGTTGCACCGCTCTCAAAACCTCGTCGTAGTTGTGGAGCGGCTCTCCTAATCCCATAAACACCACATTGGCGACGCGCTCGCCTTGGTCACGAATGGAGTTCTGAATCTGGAGCACTTGGTCCACGATCTCCCAAGTGGAGAGGTGGCGTTTAAGACCCATGACGCCCGAAGCGCAAAAGTTACAACCCATCGCGCAGCCTACTTGGGAGGAGATACAGACCGCGACGCGCCCAGGACCCTTTTCCTCTGGGTGCTGATAGCGCATCTGCACGCTTTCGATCTCTCCACCGTTTGGAAGATCGAAGAGATACTTCCGGGTGTCCTTATTTTGGCTTTCTATAGAGCGCCGCAGGGTGAGCGAAGGAATGATCGCTAGCTCGTTGAGTCGCTGCCTGAGATCTTTGGAAAGATCGGTCATGACGCCAAAATCCTCGACCCCTCGGGCGTAAATCCATCTGAGAATCTGGGCGCCTCGATATCTGGGTTGACCAGCGCTGATCAACCACTCTTGAAGTTCTTCCGGCAGGAGGTCCTTGAGGTTCTGACGTCCATCGAGCACTCGCTCCGCGGTAGAACGAGGAAGCCTTTGGAAGGTTATGGGATTGGGATTTGCAGTCATCGCCGTGATTATAGGGGAATCTCCCTTCAAAGGAAAGCGAAATACATGTTGAGTCTTCGGGCTATTACCTCTATAATGGGCTATCCACCGAAAGGTTCCATGCCAGGTGGTTCGAGGGAGAGAGTATTCATGCAACCAGGTTCAATAGGCACCGTATCATCGTCCGCCCAGCAGCAGCAACAGATTGCCGCTCAAAAAGCCGCGGATCGAAAGGCGGTGCAACTCACCGGCGGGGAGCAAGCCGCTCTCCAGCCTGCTCCTCACCTTGAAACCGAACCTGAACAATCCGTTCCCCAGGAGAAGGTGACCCTAGCCGCGCGCTTTCAGGTGGCAGCCGATGCGCTGCAGGCAAAAGACGACGGGCACGACGCTTCCCAGTCTGAAATGACCATCGCCCTCGTCCCGCAAAATGACAAAGTCGAGTTAGAAAAGCGCGGAGTCGTCTTTCCTGACCTTGAAGAAGTTCGTTCCAACGAAGGTTTGACCACCGATGGTCGACTGGAGATTGTGCCCGTCAACGGTACCGGCAATCCCAACACCACACATATTTTACAGACCTTAGAAGTCGACCGCTCCTTCATCGAAAAGGATGCCAATGGGAAGGCTCCCATCGACGACTACATCGCGCAGTTGATCGAGAAGGGCTCTACCATTGTTCCGGCAGGCTACTTCGCGGTTCCTGAAGGGAGCTTGGTCGTTCCCCAAGGGTTTCAGCTGTCTCTAGCGCGGTCTGAAGAGAGCGCGAAGACCGAGAATTTGCGACTGTCGTTGAACAGCGTCGTGTCGAAGGTCACCGGCAACCAACTTTTTCAGATGGGCGTGGCCGGAGTGGGGACGATGGGCGTACCTTACGCGGCTGAGATCATGTCGGTGGTCGCCTTCGGAACCGGCGGTTTCAGTTTCAATAAGCTCAGCGAGGACATAGAAGGCACTCAGAAGGCCATCTCTCAAGTGAAAGTAGCCGAGCAAAAGTCGACAACGGATGTGGTAACTTTACATTCGCCTGACCTCCCGGATTTCCAAGTTTCCGCCAAGGCTGAAACAGAACGTCTCACGACGGCGCTTAGAGACCTCCGGACGAAACGGATCTCTTCGCAATTGATCGCTGCTGCCGGGGGAACGACAGTGCTCGGATACATGGCGGCCGGAGGCGCCTTTGGATCGTCGGCTGCCGGGATCCTGACTTTAGGCGTCGCGGCGACACCGTACCTCGCTGGAGCAGCGATGGTCGCGGGCTCCAGTGGAATGGTCCTGAACTCTTTGGCGAAGTTGAAGTCTCTCTCCCAGGAGAAATCAGACCTTCAGGCTCTATTGGATAAAGGGGAGACTCACTCGACTAGGACCATAGAAAGGAACGTTCCCATAGCTCAAAACGAGAAAGGCCAGCCCATTCTCCGCCCGATCGCGATCGGGGAGCAGCAAGTTCCTATCGCCGAACGACTCAAGGCGATCAAATCCGAGCAGGGCACCCAGCGACTGGTCGCGACCGCCGGCTCCGGAGGTATCGCTTCAGTGGGCGCGGTCGTTGGACTTGGCGTTCCGATGATGGTCGCCAGCACTTGTGGGGTCTTAGCGCCCGCCGGCGGTCTCTTAGCCTATCAGAGCATCTCCAAACTCAAAGAGCTGTCGCAAGAGAAAGAAGAGCTTCTCGAACTGCACAAATCCGGAGCGGAATTGACGCCTCGTCAAGTCGAGCGACAGGACGGCAGTTGGAACGAAGAAAGGGTGCCGATCTCCACCCTTCTTTCTGGCATCAAAACAGAGCAGAATAAGCACAAGCTGATCCTCACAGCTGTCGGCTCTGTCGGAGCGGTAGCGGGAATGACGGTGGGGCTTGGGATGGCCTTCGCGCAAGTAGGGTCCATCCTTCTGCTTCCTGCGATTCTGGGAGCCGTTCTTTTTCCCGACAAGGTCAAAGAATACGCTGGCAAGATCGCCGATTTTGTTTCCGGTAAGTTCGGAGATGAAGGCAAGTCCCGAAAGGCGATGGTCAAAGAATCCAAAGAACAGGTTCAGGCGACGAAAGAGACCCTCATCAACGATTTGGAATCCCTCGCCGAAGCGGATCCCGGACTGTTTTACGTCCCCAGCAAGGAAGACTTCAAGATCGCCGAGGCCAACGACGAACCGGTCAAGATAGGATATTTCACTCAGTTGAACTCTCTCCTCGACAGTTACGCCGAGTCCGGCTCACGGTCCAGTCGCTATCAGGCTATGACCCAGATCGATGAGTTGCTGAGTCAAGCTCCCGACAGCGCCAAGGACCACATGGTTAAAGTGCGCGAGAATCTGACCAAATTGCACACGGAGACCGAAGTCGG
>JBBKWP010000080.1:0-5810 GCA_037968995.1 Candidatus Xenobia bacterium | reverse complement strand
CAAGCCGCATGGGCCCAACGTCGCGTGCTGTTGTTAGGGATCGAACCGTCCATCAAGCCGCTCCCGTCGGCTATGGCCAACGGGGCCTGTCCGCCCTTGAGGCGTGAAGACTACTGGCTTCCCTTGGATCGGTATGTGGTGGCGGACCTGAACCGGAATCAGCGTCTCTATGGGGAGCGTTCGGTGGACCTGAAGCCTCAATACATCGCTTTGCACTTTACGGTGATTCCCGACGCCGCTGACGTGCTAGCTGCTTTCAACCGTCCCACCGCTCTCGGTGTGGGCAACCAGAAACCCGTTACCAGCCTAGTTTCCGTTCACTATATGGTGGACAAAGACGGAACCGTCTTGGCCTTGGCGCCGGAAGGCCGCCGGACATCGGGAACCTACGGTCTGGATCACAGAGCCTTAGCCATCGAACTGGTAGCGGCCGACGAAAAGGACTTGCTGAGCCGACCCAAACAGTTGATGGTCGCCTTCTGTCTAGTAGACGGACTCTTGAAGAAGTATCGCTTGCCGGTATGGAACGTGGTGTCCCACCAGGACGTAGCCTACGGCAAAGTTTTCTTGAGCGACTACACTGATGTCGCTGATACCGAGTTTCCCTATTTCTACCCGAAGCCATCATTCCGCTACGACCCTGGGCACACCGTCATGGCTTGGTGTCGTGAATTTCTCCTTCGACGTAGGGGCCTATGGGGGCTGCACCCTCGATCCCAAATTGCCAAGCCTAAGAGCTAGGACCCCATTAAGACATCTTTATCTTAGGGCCGACTCTTTCCATAAGGCTGTCGTAGGTCTGCAGACCTTCGGGATAGATATCCACCATTTTGTACCAAGAAAGTTCGCAAGTCAGAATAACGTCGAGCAGCGTGAAATTTTCGCCCAGCACATAGGGGCCTTCGACTCGGGACTCCATAGCTACAAGGAGTTCTCTGACCTTTTTGCGGCACTCGGATTTGTCTTTCCCAGCGAAGGCGTCCATGGCGAACGGTTCAAGAGTGGACTGGAAGAACATGATCCACTCGTAAAGTCGGGCCCGGCCGGGAGTTCCCGGGGGTGGGGTTCCCATTTTTTCGGCGTAGAGGTCGGCGAGATAGAGCGTGATGGCTCCGGACTCGATGACCGTGACGTCGCCGTGCACCAGTGCGGGGACACGGCCGTAGGGATGAATCTTGAGATAGGATTCCGTACGGGTCTCGCCTTTTTGAAAGTCGAGCAGTTCCACGCGATGAGGAATCTCGAAGGTGTCTAGGAGTGCTTGGGTGCGCATCCCGCGACTTTGTGGGTTGGTGTAATGAATGAGTTCTGACATGCTTGGGAATTGGAAGTCCGCCGTCTCGAATCCTCTTAAAGGTCCCGTTTTGAGAGGGCCTCTTGGGTCTGCGCGATAACCCGGGTGAGGTCGGTCAAGGAGATCGGTTTGGGAAGGTAGTCGTCCATGCCGGCCTCAAGGCAACGTTCTCTCTCGCCTTTCATGGCATGGGCCGTTAGCGCCACAATTCTCGGTTGAAACCCGAGCACAAGTTCGCGAATTCTTCGGGTGGTTTCATAGCCGTCAAGTCTTGGCATTTGGCAGTCCATGAGGATGAGTTGCGGCCGAAGCGTTGACAGCATCGCCAGCGCTTCTACACCGTCGGCGGCTGAGTCAACCTGGCAAGAGAGCCGCGAGAGTTGGAGGCCTAGAACCTTGCGGTTCACTGCATTGTCCTCTACCACCAGCACACGTAAGCCGGGTTCTACCTCAGCTTCGGGCGGATCGTTCGACTGAGCAGCCTTGGGCGCATCGGCCTCAGGCATGGGGAGCAGCACTTCAAAGTGAGAGCCCTGAATGCCGCCCGGGGGTTTCAAGTTGACGGACCCCCCCATCAGCATGGCAAGTCTTTTGACGATGGAAAGACCCAGTCCGGTCCCACCGAAGCGTCGAGTGGAGGACTCATCACCTTGGCTGAATGGCTGAAAAAGCCGCCCTCGGAGTTCCTCGTTGATTCCCAAGCCGCTATCGAGAACCTCCAACCGTAGTTGTCCGTCCCGATACGAAGCGCGAGTCGTCACCTGTCCTGTTTCCGTGAACTTTACGGCGTTGCTGAGGAGGTTGACGTGAATCTGACGCAATCGATCGGGGTCACCCAGAACGACGTCAGGCAAATCGGTGGCAAGCTCGAGGTGGAAAGCGAGCCCCTTTTCTAGGGCCCCGTGTCGAAAGAGGTCGGAGCTGCTTTGTAGATTGTCTCGAAGCAGAAAAGAAACCTCTTGAACGTCGAGTTTTCCCGCCTCGATTCTCGAGAGATCCAACACGTCGTCGAGAACGTTCAGTAGAGAATTGGAACACTGGCGAATGGTGTCGAGATAGGCAAGCGCTTCCGTCGGCAATTTCAATTCTTCTAAAAACTCAAGCATCCCGTGAATCCCGTTCATTGGGGTTCTGATCTCATGGCTCATATTGGCCAGGAAAGCGGTTTTCATACGGTTTGCCCGCAGAGCATCATCGCGGGCCCGCTCCAGCTCGACCCGGTCTTTCTGGCTTTTCTCGAAGAGCAAGGCGTTATCTACCGCCAGCGCCGCGCGGGCAGCCAACTGCTGAGCAAGTTTGAGTTCTCTGGGGCCCAACTTGCGTCCTGAGTCCGAGGTCAAAAGAGACAAGGCTCCGAGAGTACGACCTCGCGCGATGAGAGGAACGCAAAGGTAAGATATCAAGCCGAAAGCCTGGGTGGCCGCGAACTGTTCCTCGTCGAGCGAGGAATCCCGGATCATTTCCTGTGTAATCTCTTCTACCAGCTCCCACTGTCCAGTGGAGGCTACCACCCACGGGCCTGCCGGAACATCTTTACGAGGAGGATAAAGTTTGTTGTACTGATGAGCGCTTTCCGCCTTTTCGGGATCGATGTGGGCGACCTCAAGGATCATCAGTTCATCGTTCTCCAAAAGATAAACGGAAGCCCAGTCTGCCACCTCGGGAACCGCTAGGCGGGCAACTTTTTTCAAGGTCTCGTGATAGTCCAACGACGAGGCGAGGGTCTGACCTGCTTCGGCTAGGCAGCGAAGATGATTCTCGCCTTGTCGACGTTCGGTCTGGTCGATCCCCTGGACCACCACCAGTTCCACATTCTTTCCGTCGGGGCCGAGAACCGGGGTGATGGAACAGTCAAGAATACGGGTGCGAGACTCTGCGCTCAAAAACGAAATCTCTATGGTACTTGGAGTTCCCGCGAGGGCGGCTTCTAAACGTCGTTGGAGAGGTTCTTGGTACGGGTCCCACCACTTCATCGTCCAAAGTGGGAGGCCTACGATCTCAACCTCGGTCAGTTCCGCTTGAACGAGGGTAGAAGAGTTCAACTCCAGGACGTGACCGTTCCGGTCGAGGATGGCGATGAACTGTTCGGTCTGTTGAAAAACGGCGGCCAGGCGACGCTCTGTCTGACGGGCCTCGTTTTGATCTCGAGACAGTTCGGTGACGTCGGAGGACACTAGAGCTATGCCGTCCTCGACGGGGTAAACTCGGTGCTCGAAGACTCTATGGTTGATGTCCGAGCGTCGGCGAAAGATCGAAGGAGCCTGATCCTTGAGAGCCCTTTCAAGGTGGGCCGTGAAATCAGAACCTTTTAACGACGGGTAGACCTCGGTCACGGTTTTTCCGAGTATGGTTGCGACCGGATTTCCTGCCCACTCGGAGGCCTTCTTGTTGAGGTAGAGGTAGCGCCAAGCGTGGTCCAAGATACAAAACGCGTCATCCATTCCGTCGAGCACGCGGTCTAAAGAGGGGTGGTGCACCAGTCCGTTGAGGAGAATTCTTAAGTCGTCTTCGTGGACGGACTCGGTGAAGGCGCCGTGCGCGCCGGCTTCAATGGCCTGTTCCGTGGTACTGCCGATCAGGAGGATGGGCAGGGAGCAATCAGCCGGCCAGCCGATCTCTAAGCGAGTGAAGAGAGCCTTTACTTGGGTTTCTCGTTGAAGGATGGTCTCCGCCGCCTCGAGATCCTCGCAATAGGTAACCTCCCAGTAGTCCTCGTCAACTGGCAGGTTTGCGGTCCCTATGGCTAAGAGCTTCATCAGGGGGAACTTCCTCTGTTTTCCCAGGGAGCCCTTTTGCGAAAAGTATACTTTGGGCCGCCTGACACCAGGCGACCCAATCTCAGTGAGTCTTACTTTTTGGCTGTCACTTTAGGAGCGGGAGCTTTCTTGGCGTCAGTCTCGGTGGCGGCAGCGACGGTGCCGGCCAGCTTGTTCTTAATGCTGTTGAAGTTGCTCAGTGAAAACAGGTGAGCGTAGATCAGGTCCATTTCACCGGTCCCGATCATTCCAGCCAGAACTTTGGGAGGCAGTTCCTGGAGTTTCTTTCGGTTGACACAGAGAAAGCCCGTGAGGGCCGACTTTTCACCGCTTGGGCTGGTCCAAACAGCGTTATGGGGTTCGAAGAGGTCGAATTCGTCCAGTTTCTTACAAAACGCTTGGGTGCGTGCGTTCTCATTCTGGAAGTCTTGCAGAAACTGCAAGACGTTGTTGACGTAGGGTGAGGGTTGTCCGTCGTCTGTGAAGAGGCGCTGGCCTTGGTCTTTTTGATTGAAGCCCTCGAAAGCTTCGTCGATGCACAGAGTGAACGTTTTTCCGTCTTCTGAGCGTGCGAAAATGAAGGGGTAGCGCCTTAGGAAGGCGGGGATGTACTCGGCGGCCCACTGATTGGAGTCCTTAAGGTACAAGTTTTCGCCGTCACGCATACCGAGGAGCAGGAGTGGCTGTATGGCGTCGTTGGTCTTGCTGAAAACGATCGGATACTCGCGCCCGACGGGAATAAATTCCGCGACCAAGGTGGGGAGGGCGTTGAGTTTCTTCGTATAGCCGAAGTCTCGTCCCACTTCCACGGACCACTTCGCGTGGCGGTCTTTGGATAGTGCGATAGCGTTTTCATAGATGAGAAGTTGTGGGGGCATGGAGTCTCCTGAAATTTTATTGTATCTCAACTATTCCCCAAAAGGTGCTAAAGAAAACTTGAGCCCGGATGAGCAGGCGATGTCTCGTCGCACAAAGCGAGAAAGACTTTCGTGGTGAGGTGCAATTCAAGGCGCCTCAGCGATTCCAAAATTCAAAGATGCTTCTAGCAGGGCCCTTCTGCTCGATGAATAAATCTCAAGGGTGGATTTTAGCCTACTAGCTGACCCAAAACTTATTCTCATCTGCTTCATCGCAGCGGTGGTGGCACTAGCTACCAGTCTCAATATCGCCGCGCGACCTGCGGCCGTGAAAACATCGAAGGTTATGCTAGCCTTCACGATGGCGAACTTCTTCTTCATGTTGACGCGCTTCGCCAACCTGTTCTACGCGCCGCTCATGGCCAAATTCGTGGATACCGCGGAAAAATTGGGACAGACGGCCATTCTGGAGAGCCAACTGCGATGGGTCATTTTAGGTTCGGCGGTCGGCGGCCTGGCAAGCTGGGTTTTTCTGAGCAGCTTTGTGGAGCTTTATCGACGCGGGATTGTCTGCCTGGAGTATCGGCAGTCCCTGGCTAAAGCTCTTTTCCGACTGCTTAGACCCCAAGCCTGGAAAGTGATGCTGAGCTGCCTGTCCCGGCCCAGCAATATGGGCGTCCGGCTTTTTCAGCTGAAGGGCATTCCCTCGGGATTCTTGTGGGCCAACGTCTTCGCTACCGCCGTCTGGACGGTGGGGGTGATGGCGGCCCTTCTGGTGAGCGCTGAACTGCCCGAGAAGGCTCAAACCGCTGTTTTGCTGTCAGGTGTGGTCAACGCCTTCGCAGCCATCGCCTTCTCGATCTGGGTAGACCCCAAAGGTGCGGTGATCACCGACCACGCGAT
>JBBKWP010000079.1:0-16347 GCA_037968995.1 Candidatus Xenobia bacterium | reverse complement strand
TCCTATGGCGCGACGAACCCGGCGGAATTCTTCGCCGTGGCCACCGAGACGTTTTTTGAGAAGCCTCACCAACTCAAGAAAAAGCATCCCGCCCTCTATGACGAGCTACAAGGCTATTATCGTTTGGACCCCACGAGTTGGACAGAGGGTGTCTGCGACCAAAAGAATCACGGAGACTTCCCGGCTTGGGTCATGAAGGGCCGAGCGAAGGACTGAGGAAATGACGGCCACATGCATACATTTCCTTTTCTTCATAAGCTTCTCGCCGCCGGCATTCTTGTGACGATGGTGGGGTCATCGGGTTTCGCTGAACCTCTCTCGATCGACCGGGGGAGAGCCCGCTCCTTGTCCAGTTGGAAGCCGCAAATCGCACAGTACTCGCAGCGTCATTACGGCGAATCGACTTGGGAACTGCAGCCGACCTGCATCGTCTTGCACTACACGGCCATGCCGTCATTTCCGTGGAATCTGGTGCGCGACGGCTCGTTTAAAGGGGAGACGCCGGGGTTGGCCAGCCACTACGTGATCGACGGCGACAAGGTTTGGGAGATTCTGCCACCCAACGTTCGCTCGCGGGGAGCGTACGGAATCAATCATAGGGGGATCAACATCGAGATGATGGCACTCGACGCTAACGACCTGGCCGCCAAGAAGAAAACCCTGGACACCTGTCGCAAGCTTTGCAAAGAGCTCATGCAAGAGTTTGCCATCGACAAAACTCATATTTACAGTCACCAGCAGGTCGCCACCATGAACCGCAAGATCGTACCCGAAGCGCTCGATCTCGTAAATGGCGGGCCGTACGATAAGATCGATCCCGGCGCCGCCAACATGAAGACGATTCTTCAAGGGCTCTAGGGCGAGCATTCACACGGCGTTGCGGCCACCACGATCTGATCGTGGTGGCCGCGTTCGATGAGGTGGGCGATTCTTTCCAATTCGTTTCGGCCAGATCTCTTCCGTCAGTTTTAAGCACTCAGCATGCCGTCATCTGAATCTCTTCGTTGATCTCTTCCTCATCTTCTTCCACAATGAGATCCTCGTAGCGCACTGCGAGAACTGTTCGGTCGAGGTAACCGCGGGGGGAAAATTCTGCCAGGCGCTGGAGGAGACTGTCGGTGGAGCCACCGAGGTCCTCGTCTTCCCAAGAGTTGATCTCGTCCGTCAGGCGTTCGATTCCGAACGGTTCCCGATTGTCATCTCTGGAATCGGTCATCCCTGAGCTACAGAGCAAGACTCGATCTCCGGGGAAAAGCTGGGTCTCTGTGGTTCGATATCGGGTGGTCTTGGAAAGGCCAAGAGGTAGACCGTTGGGCAAGTTCAGTGGTTCCGCGTGACCGGAAGCCCGGACAATGACGGGACTCCGGTGACCCGCGCTCACGAGTTGCAGTTTTCCGCTCGTCAGGTCGAGAACTCCGTAGGTCAGAGTTGCGAAGCGCCCATCCTGCTCTCTTTGAGACAGGACCGAATTGACTTCTTCCAACGTTCTGGCGGCATCGACCGAACAGCTTCCGTAGCGCAACAGTGAGGAACAGGAGGTCTGATAGAGCGCGGCGGGGAGCCCTCCGCCGGAGACCTCGCCCAAGAAGAACGCGACCGTTGACGAGTCGATCTCGACGAGGTCAGTGAAGTCTGAGTTGCGTTCGAACCGGGTGAGCGACCTCGCCTGCATGCCCCAGCGCGGTCCGCGCAGACCCCAACTGAGGGGTTCGGAGACGCAGTTGGGTGAGCGTGTCAGTTCGCGACGCTGTCTTGCCCGCTCCCAGGATTGAGCCCCAGCGTTGCGCATGCTGAGGTCCACCGGCGCCCGCGTTCGCCCTGCCCAGCACTCAGCTATTAGGTCGACCGCCGAACGGATAAAAGTGTGAAACGCTTCGAATACGAGACCCCATCGAAGACTCGTGACGATTTCCGTGAGTGTGGCTATCCTTATGGAACTTCGAGTTGATGACATGTTGTTTGCCTCCAGATTGAAATTGTGCCTGACGCGGCGTGCCATCAATTGGCTTTTTGAGCTAATCGATGACGTTCTCTAGGTTCTAGAATACCGACCTATCGTGCGAGAACTTCCCGGATCTGTCTCAGAAGTGTATTGAGATGAACGGGGTATAGGGTAGCCAGGAGAACAGACGAGGTAGAGAAATCCTACCGTCCATGATGACAACAATGGCAGTGGGGACTTTGATAGGCGGACTGGTGGTGGGTGGAATTTATTGGACCACTCGTCGGTCACGACGACACAGGGCCCTGCGCAAGCAGCATTTTCCGGAACAGTGGGAAGATATCCTTAAAAAGCACGTTGGGCACTACGAGATTCTCCCGGCGAACCTGCGAAGGGACCTTCAGGGCCATATCCAGATTTTTTTGGACGAGAAGTCTTTCGAGGGATGCGGTGGGCTTGAAGTCACCGACGAGATGAAAGTGACCATCGCCGGCCTCGCCTCCATGCTGCTTTTGAACCGCAAAACGCACCACTATCCAGACCTCAACACCATACTCATCTACCCGCGAGGCTACAAGGTGGACCAGACATCGAGCAATGGAATCACCGTGGCTGAGGAACAGCAGGGACGTCTCGGAGAGTCTTGGGATCACGGCACCGTGGTTCTGTCTTGGTCCGACGTGACTCACGGCGCTCACAACATTGAGGATGGTCACAATTTGGCGCTGCACGAATTCGCCCATCAACTCGATCAGGAGCACGGCGTGGCCAACGGTGTTCCGCTCTTAGAACGGGAGTCCCGCTACACCACTTGGGCCAAGGTCTTGAGCGCGGAATTCGAACGGCACCAAAAAAGAATCAACAAAGGGAAGAGAACCGTTATAGATGGCTACGGGGCCACCAACCCCGCTGAGTTCTTCGCGGTGACCACGGAGACGTTTTTCGAGAAGCCCCATCAACTCAAGAGCAAACATCCGGAACTCTATGCGGAACTTAAGAAGTACTATCATCTCGACCCCGCGGAATGGACCGAAGGCGTGGTTGTCCCGGAGGTTTCTGGCGAGATCCCTGCCTGGGTCATGAAGGGTGACGACGACGACGATGGAAAAAGCCCCGATGAATGATCAAGAAGGACGACGGCCGATCTCCACTCGTTCGGCAGGCTGGGCACGCTGGGTGGCAAGGTCCATGGCCGACGCGGGACTCACGCCGAACTCCATTTCGGTGGCCAGTATTGGCATCGCTTTGATAGCGGGAGTGGCCGCTTGGACGGGCATCTGGTGGGCGGCCGCGGTGGGAATCCAACTCCGACTCCTGTGCAATCTTTTTGACGGAATGGTGGCCGTCGAGGGTGGCAAAGCCACCCCCAGCGGGGGTGTTTACAATGAGTTGCCCGACCGACTGGCGGACAGTTTCATCCTGATCGGGATGGGCTACGGCGCGGGCTGGCCTCAACTCGGACTCTGGTGCGCACTGGGGGCAGCGGTCACGGCCTACGTTCGGGTGTTGGGCGCGAGCCTTGGAACCCCTCACTATTTCTTTGGACCGATGGCTAAACAACACCGCATGGCCCTGGCAACCGTCACGCTCCTCCTCGCGATGAAGTGGACCTTTGTATTGCCTTGGTCTTTACTGGTCATCCTAGTCGGAACGCTTCTGACCTCCGCCTTGAGGGCGCGAGCGGTCTGTCGTTTCTTGGAAGCTCGACCTTCCTGATTGCGGAAAACGAGTCGATAATGTATACCTTCGCTAATTTATGCGGTATCCCAAAACTCTATACGGTCACAACACAGGACCAGGACCAAGATGGCGAAGGAAGGTTGACTAAGTTTCGATTGAGAACTGACGATATCCAAGGAGAATGCCCATGAAAACTGATAACGATTGGATTACCTTTTTCGCGAACCATGTATTTACAGTTGTCCTTACAGACGAAGAGTCCAAGGAAGTTCGGTCCCTCGCTGAGCAGACTGGGGTGGACTCCGATGACATCAAAGTCTATGAAGGCCGTGAAGGCTACAAAGAGATCGATCCAACGGGAAAGCACCACGGTCTCAAGGGAAAGCTTATTAGAGCTTTGCAGAATTTCGGTGAAGAGCTTCCCCGGATCCGACAGTTCGCAGAGCACATGAAGCTCGGCCACATCGGCTTCGCCATCCCGTACCGGGACAACCAGCATAAAGACGAACTCCTTGTTCTTCTGAAAGCCAGCCCGGCGCGCGAACTTCTTTACACGACCGCCACGAATTTTTACGAAGTGACGCCCTAAAGAACTTCCTGCGGATTCTGAAGCTTTCTTAAACAGTTTAAAGAACAGCTAAGGACCACCGAAAAGGGGAACAGATCGCGCCCGCCTCCAGTTTGATTCAGTGACACATCAAACTGGAGGTTGTTCATGAAAGGCTTCGCATTTTTCTTCTTTTTTTTATTCAGTTGGCCCGCTTGGGGGGTCACCGTGGAGGTGAACGGGAGTTCGCTTCCCAGTCAGCCTGCGGCCAAGATTGACGGAGGTCGCGTTCTGGTCCCCATGCGCTCCGTGTTCACGGCATTAGGTGCGGAGGTCAAGTATGCGCAGGGCGTGATCACCGCGACCCGAGGCGGAACCCAGATCATCCTGCGCCCCCTTCAACTCCACGCGCTCGTCGATGGCCAACAGATGCCGCTCGACTCTCCAGCCAAGGTGGATGGCGGGACAACGTACGTTCCTTTGCGCTTTGTCGCCCAAGCTCTGGGAGAGAAAGTGGCCTGGGATTCTTCAGCCCAACGCGTGACCGTTGGCGAACCGTTCGCTTCGCTGGGACCGTCATCGACGACTTTTCAGGCGCAGACAGCACTGAAGCGCTTGGTGGTGGGTAACCAAGGTGGCGTCCTCAAAGTCTGGGACCCAGCGTTCGCGAAAGTCGCTTACTACCGGGGTCTAGACGATCGCTCTGTTGCGCCTTTGTCCACCGAGGACCAATTCGAAATACTTTCGTTGCTTAATCTCAATGAGGGCACGGTCGACCAAACCGCGCGAGATTTGATTCGTGGTTATAACGGTCTCCCTCAAAAAGAGGCGCTCGCTCTTTTGGGGGTTTTCAACTCGCTAGATGGGACTACGCGCCTTTCCGATGGGATGGGATCGGAGATTCGCTCCTTTTTGGCGGCCCGCCTGAAGCAGGACGCAAACGTTCAGAATCGACGCCAAGCTGTCTTGGCTCTCGCGGTCGGGAATCAGATCGATGAGCCGACCACCAACGCAGTTTTGGACTTTTATACCCAAAGCGACAACCTGTGGGAGACCTTCCCGGTACAACAGTTTTTCGAGTACCAAGCTTCAAGGTTGAAAGCCGCCCCCAACTTCGCTCAGGTAAAGAGCCGGGCTGCGGCAGTGGACTCACTCTATCGACAGAACATCTTGTCCTATTTGGCGAACTGATCCAGCCGGCTCTAGAAGCTGATGGCGTTGACTTCGTGACACGTCTCTCGGACGGGGATCTCTTGGGCAAGAAGAGCCTGTTGGACCTGGTAAGCCGCACCTTCTTTGTTTCGAGCGCTAACTATGAGATCGTATTCCGGCTTCTCGAGATTATCCGTGAATCGGCGTAGGTCGTCCTCATGGATGTCGTCGGCAACCAGTCCTAGACGCTTCCCCTCTTGCTGAGAACTCAGGTGAAAGAGGGGTCTACGGTCCCCCCAGCGTTCGAGAGCGTCCGCAAGATACTCGTCCCAACTCTTTTCGCCTGGATTGAGATCGTGCACCAAGTTGTTCATCACGATAGGCACCTCGAGAGCATCGGCGACCTGCATAAGATGGTCCTGACTCCAAACTTTTTGGTCAGGTTCAAGGGCGAGGTAGGTTCTAAGGCTGGGTTCCACCAGGCCTGAAATCTCTTTGATGACACGCTCGCGGTCCGAGACGCGGCCGCCGAGGGTGACCACTAAGACGCCGTCTTCGCATTCCAGAAGATCAAAAAGCGTGGTAGCGTAGCGCAATTGCTCCAGTGAGCTTTCCATTACATCGGCTTTGTTGGAGGCTAAGGTGCAACTGTTGCCTAGATGCATGGAAAATCGAACGTTGCAGCGTTGAGCAGCAGACCCAAGAATTTTGAAGTCGGTGCTGAGAATTTTGCTCCAGTCAAAACTGTTGTCTGGATGCGCGGCATGAGGGACGAGATTTGGGGACATCCGAAAGTCGAGACCGTGCTCGATGTTATACTCCAGGATCTCGGACAGGCTTTCCACGTTTCTACGGCAGGGTGCCAGCCACTGCTCACGTTCGTCGAGATACTGTCCTCGGGTAGTGGCATTGGTAGAAGCCTTAAGGCTCAGGTTTTTTATGGTGTATCCAACTCGAATCATAATATCATCCTCTCACACCTCTTTTCTCAAAACGTTCATCCATCGAAGTCCATGAGGCTATCCACATGGATCGGTTCGGAACTCGGCGAGGAGGTCTGGCTTTCTTGCAGAATCTTCAATTCCATGCGGAAATCTCTTCTTTTTGTTATTGTGCTCGTCCATCTTACCCTAATTTGCTATGCCCAGGAGCCGACCCTTCGCGTCCGCGGTTCCACTTGGCCTGGAGGCGCGATGTTCGTTTCCCTTGAGGGAGCCGACCTTCACGAAGGAACCTTTACTTGGGCTGGGCGCTCCGGTAAGCTCAGTTCCGCGCCCTATGGATTGAGGACGGCGTTGTCGGTGCCTCTCGATGCCAGCGTCGGCGGGCAGGCAACATTAAAAATCCAACTTGTCGACAACGCCGGACAGAAGTCTGAGATCGCTCGGAAGATCACGATCGATGACAAATGGCGTCCTGTCCAGTATCTTAGCATGAGTTCGGACAATGAGGCCAAATATGAAGACCCTCAGGCGGATAAAGAGGAAGAATTGGTCTTCAAAGCGCTGGAAGATTTTCAATCGGGGATTCGTTGGAAGGGCAATTTCACCGAGCCCTCGCCTGCTCCCCGCTCCTCGCCTTTCGGGGTTCGACGCATACGTAACGGTAAGACGGCAGGCTTCCACCGTGGTCTCGACTATGCTGGAGGCGTCGGATCGGCTATCACCGCACCGGCGAACGGGGTCGTCACGTTGGTCGGGCCAAACTTTGTTCTGTTGGGAAATTGCGCGATTATCAATCACGGCGAGGGTCTGACCAGCCTGTATCTCCACATGTCCTCGATCGACGTCCGACAGGGCGAGACGATTAAAAAGGGTCAGATGGTGGGTCGGATAGGTAACACCGGCGCTTCCACAGGTCCCCACCTTCATTACGCCACCTACTTTCACGGCGTTCCAGTAGACCCCGATCTGCTCTTAGGCATGCCGAAGGAGTGGGCCCCCGAAATCTGGTGACGCGTTGATGCGGCAGCTTTCCTTTGAGTCACTTTTCCAAGGTAGCCTGCAGAGTTATCCGGCCAGCGATGCTAGCCAGAGTTTGGCCCACTGGGCGCGTCAGATCGTGGACCAAGAGTTCTCGAAGACTCCTTTGGAACTGAGCGACAAGGAGTTTCAGCGCGCCCTTGCTCAAGCCAGAGAGCGGGTGGCTTCCGAAGAAGGCCGTCGACTGGTCTTCGAACTGCTGGACACCTTTGATATCGCCATGGGCGATTTGCTACTGGACGTTCCGCGGCTACGCGCCGTGGCTCCGGGGCTCGAACACGTTAAGGATGCGGCGCCCGTTTTTTACGCTCATCGGGACACTTGGTACGGGAATCCCAGATCTCAGATCAACGGCTGGATCCCGCTGCAGCGCGTGAGTGGCGACGACAGCTTTCGTTTTTTTCTCGACCATTTTGGGCTCCCCATCGAGAACGATTCCCAAGACTTCGACGCCTCGCGGTTCGCTGGTGAAGGTGGCTTTGGTCGCACCCAGGCGGCCGTAGACTCGGTCTATCCTCGGGCGCATTCACAGCCGTTGGGACAGACCTGGGACGTGAAACTCGAATCTGACGAACTGTTGTTTTTCTCAGCAGCCCATCTGCACCAAACTCTGCCAAATCGCACCAAGGACGTAAGGTTCTCTCTCGATTTCCGATTCTTCCGTGAGCAGGATCGAGAGTCCGGCGCGGGGGCTCCCGACCCCGACAATCGTTCCAAGGGGTTGATGACGAGCGGGTATCGGGGTTTTCTGTGATGGTGGAGCTAGGGCGGACCCACGGGGGCCCCACTCCTCAGTACACCTTCACAGTCCTCACACGATTTCGCGCGGTCGCTGCTCGCTTCGGCGAGCGCGTGGCCATCGTGGATGCCGAGGGCGAATGGACCTTCACGGACTTACTTGATGAGGTCGACCGGATCGGCGCTGCACAACCGCGGTCTTCGGTCGATGCCATTCTCTGCGAGCCTCGCAGCGGCAAGTGGGTGGCTCAACTTTTGGCCTACTGGTCTCTCGGGGTCGCGCCCCTGTTGCTAGACCCCGAGATTCCAGGTCAACGTCTCCGAGAAGTGTCGCAGACCTGGCGCGAGGCGAGGGCTGCTCAAGCCGAGCCTGAGAAGCCCGAAGAGCGCCTAGCTTATGGGATCACCACATCGGGGTCCGGCGGTCGGCCAAAGATTGTCGAAGTGACTCACGGCGGGCTTTTAGAGGTTCTCGAAGCACAAGTTGAGGCATTCGATCTTGGTCCTGGTAAGCGGGTGCTGTGGATGCTCTCTCCAGGATTCGACGCTTCGCTCTCGGACGTGGGCACCGCGCTACTTTCGGGGGCCACCCTGGTCTGTGCTCCCGATAACGTCGCGCACGACTTGGGGTCCCTGTTGCGAGAGCACCGCATCACACACTGCGATATCCCACCGTCGTTGCTCTCCGTCTACCAGCCTGAGGACTTCCCCGACACACTGGAGACGTTAGTGGTCGGTGGGGCTCCCAGTCCGCCAGAGCTACTTCGGGCGTGGGCCCAGAGGTATAGAGTTGTCGCCGTCTATGGGCCTACAGAAGCCACTATCTGCAGCAGTTTGAGTCGCGTCGACGAGGATTGGGGTGCCACCTACATTGGACGACCCCTCGGGTCTTTTCATTACCGAGTGGAAGACGGCGAGCTATGGATCTCTGGCCCAGGACTGGCTCGAGGATATGCCCAGGACCCAGAAGCGACCGCAAGAGCTTTTCGCACCGACGGCGCAAGGCGTTGGTATCGAACGGGGGACATGGTGGCGCTCACTGACAAACCTCACGGACTGATCTTTCTCGGGCGTAAGGACCGCCAGATTCAGCGCTTCGGTCAGCGTTTGGAACTTGATGAGATCGAACGGCGCTTGTGGCCGTTGATGGGAGTCCAGAGCGTGGCGGTGGTTGTCGGAGCCTTGCAATTGTGGGTGTTTTGGGAGGGAGACCGCAGCCTGCAAGACGCCCACGAAGCGTTGGAGCGGGCCCTGCCGACGGCCTGGATCCCGCGACGCTGGCAGCATCTTGAAAGCCTGCCCCGCACAGCGACCGGGAAGCTGGACCGACAAGAGTTGACTCGCCTTGCCCAGATCTCTGAGAGCGGCGAAGAAGTGGGACATGACCTCGATTCTTTGGCTCTGGTGGCCCGCCAACTGGAACGAGAGCGCGCGATTGGGAGGCCGACAGGCGCGGCCTCTAAATGGGGGATGACAGAGGTTCGCTCCACCGCTGAAATGATAGAAATCTGCGACTCCCTGCTCCGAACTAAGGAGTTCGACGGAGGCCTGTCGAGCCAGGAGCATCCGGCCTCCCCGCTCCCTTTTCGGCGAGGTTTACGGCCCACGATGCTGCTCACCGGAGCCACCGGGGGATTTGGTCGAGCCCTCACGGAGCATCTGAATTTACATTTTCGGTTGGTCAGTCTACAGCGTGATCCCCAGAATCAAACCGGTGTGGATGAAGTGATCGTGGGCGATCTCGGTATGCCTCGATTTGGGCTCTCGCCTGCCACCTGGCGTGACCTCAAAGCCGAGGTCGACGTCGGCTTCCATATGGCCGCGGTAGTGAGTTCGGCCGCCTCATTCGAGGGGCATCTGGCGGTGAATGTTCGCCCCCTGTTGATGATGTCGGAGCTGACGACAACGCTTCATTTGGCGTCCAGTCTGTCTGTTTCGCTTGCCCACCAGCCCAGGCCGAAGTACCTGGGCGAGACTTCTGGGCTGCGAGAAACGATGATGGTAGGGGCCTATTCCCAGAGCAAATGGATCGCTGAGCGGATATGGGGGCGGTTGGCCAAGCAGGGCGTCTGCTTGCGCTACGGACAGCTGCTCGGTCTGCCACGTTCCAGGGAACTGTTGACGCTCACCGTGAGGGGCCTTATGGAGTTGGGCCGCTACCCAGCCGAACTCGCCGAAACACTTTGGATGGATATCACACCCATGTCGTTCGCCGTCGAGCGGACGGTCGCCGCCTTTTCCCGGCCGCTAACAGAGCCAACAAACGCGGCCAGTCTGGTGGCCGTCACCTCGGGGGTTCGAGTCAGCCTCAAGGACCTGGTCGATGACATGAAGTCGGTCGGATGTCGACTCTGTCCCATAAGTTCCGAAGAGTTCTTTGCCCTGCGGTCGCCAGGCGTCAACGCCACTATCGCTCAACGGGCTGTCTCGGTCTATGGACTCTTCCTCATGAGCGATGTCGTGATTGCGAAGGATCCGGACAAAGATTGGGTGGAATCCGTTCGCAGCCAACTGCGCGATTATCTTAAGGCCGCGACTACTGCTGCTGCTGGTGTTGGTGCTGTAACGCGTTAGCCTCGTTGACCCACCTACCATTGGTGAGGTCGGATTCAGCCATACGGCGAAAGTCGTCGTCGACAGCGGGCTTGTCAGCTAGATGCACCTGAACCGCCACACTCAATTCACTGGCTGACTGTCCGCGATACACCCCCCGAGTGGGAGGCACGTCGCCGTAGTCCCTACCCAAACAGGTGCGGATATGCCGCTCTTCGGCTAAAATGTTGTTGGTGGGGTCGAAACCGATCCATCCTAACTTAGGAAGATAGGCTTCCATCCAGGCGTGCGAAGTGTCCTGAGTGGAACGATCCGAGACGTCGGCGCGATGATGGAGATAGCCGCTCACGTAGCGCGACGGGATCTCCGCCAAGCGGGCGAGGCCGACCATAATGTGAGCGAAATCCTGACAGACACCCTTCTTCGACTCCAAGGCGAGGTCGATGGGGGAGTCCACTTGCGTGCTAAGCGGGACGTATGTGAAGTCTTTGGCGATGCGGTCTAGAACCCGCTTCAGGAAGGTCAAGGGATCTTCATCGTCCGCGGGGCCCACCTCAGAATAGTACTCGTGGAGCAAGGGACTTGGTTGAATCAACGGACTCGGAAGCAGAGAATCAAGAAACTCAAAACCGGACGACTCTTCCCTCAAGTCGCTCCAACTTTCGGCCGACAAAGCTTTGGGGAGTTCGGGAAAATCTTTTACCTCGACAAGCGCTTCGGCAGTGACGGCCAACTGTTGATGAGGTTGGGGTGTGTCGAAGTGATGTACCGTGTTACCGATGGCCTCTTGATAACTAAAGACATTGGCTTCGGGACTGACTTCCAGCTGGAAGTTCAAGCAGCGCTGAAGGCCCTCGCTCAATGGGCATTTACGCACTTCCATGACGCTTTCAGAGACAGGAGACTCATAGCGGACGCGGGTGACGTGACGGATCTGGTAGAGAGTACTCAAAATTCGACCTCCCAGGTGATGTAGAGACGGTGAAGGAGTTGATGGGCCAAGCGCAAGTCCTGACGAAACCTCTCGAAGTAGGCTTCAAGGTCTCCCTCCATCACCTCCTCGGGTCGGGCGTACTCAAGATCGTGATGCATCTTTCCGAGCAGTCGGTCGAGGTCCAAGGTCTTTCGGTTTTGGGTTTCCTCAGCCAGCGAGGCTAAGCTCTGACGGAGTTGAGCCACCGAGAATCGCAGAGAGTGGGGAAACGTTTCTCCCAAGATGAGAAAGCCTGTTAAACTGACGGGGTCGAAGTCTGAACCGATCTTTTTGCGATAGGCTTCAAACGCCGTGCAACATTTTAAAAGACCCAACCAGTCGAGGTAGTTCGCCTTGTTGACGTCGCGCAGGTAAACGTCGAGCAGACTCACTAAGAGACCCGCCCGTTCTAGCCAACGTCCGGTTTGGATGAACAGCCAACCTTGGTCGCGAGTCATGGTAGAGTCGGTGAGTCCGTTGAACAGATGAGTTCCAACGAGAACTCCCTCATAAACAACATGAGGTTGTGACTGAAGATCGCTCGCCCGGTTCTCATCGCTCACTTGAAGGTGAAGCCGGTTCATCTGCTCCCACATCTCCGAGCCGATGCGTTCACGAATCTGGCGGGCATTCTCTCGCGCGAGTTTCACACAGGCCCGCACGGAAGAGGGGTTTTTAGGGTCCAGAGTCAGACTGAGCGCCGCTTCTTCGAAGGAATCGAACTCCAGATCCGGTTGACGGAGAGCGCACAGCACGTTTTTGACGCGACGCGCCCGACGATTAGGCGCCTCCTCCAGAGCCAAATGGGTCTGCACGTTGAGCACTCTGGCCGTGTGTTCCGTCCGCTCAACATAACGACCCATCCAATAAAGATGGTCGGCAACGCGACTCAGCATAGTATTGTTCATGGCGTTTCCTCCGCCAGCACCCAAGTGTCTTTGCTGCCGCCACCCTGAGAGGAATTGACGACCAACGAACCCTCCTTGAGGGCGACTCGAGTCAAGCCCCCAGGCACGATACGAATTTTGCCGTCTCCATACAGAACATAGGGTCGCAAGTCGACGCGACGCGGTTGCAATTCATCCCCCATGTAACAGGGGGCTTGGGACAGGTCTAGGGTGGGTTGGGCGATAAAATTTCTTGGTTCGGCGTTGATCTGCTCGGCCATGGCGTCTTGCTCCGCCTTGGTACTTTGAGTGCCGATAAGCATGCCGTAGCCGCCGGATTCTCCGACCGCTTTGACGACAAGTTTGTCCAGGTTGGCCAGCGTGTGCTGACGTTGGGCATCGTCGGTCATAAGAAAGGTTTCCACGTTGGGTAAGATGGGATCTTGGTCGAGGTAGTACTTGATGATGGCCGGTACATAGGCGTAGAGAGCCTTGTCGTCGGCGACGCCGGTGCCGATGGCGTTGGCGAGGGCGACCTTTCCGTGGCGGTAAGCATTGAAGAGACCGGGCACACCCAAAGCCGAGTCGGGCCGAAACCGCAGTGGGTCCACGAAGTCGTCATCCACTCGGCGATAGATTACGTCCACTCGACGAAGCCCTGAGGTGGTTTTCATGTAAACGATGTTGTCGTGCACCAAGAGGTCGCGACCCTCGACCAACTCGACCCCCATTTCGCGAGCCAGAAGAGTGTGCTCGTAGTACGCCGAATTGTAGATTCCCGGTGTCAGGACGACCACGGTGGGCTGTTCGACAGGGTTGTTCGATAGAGACTTTAGGGTCTTCAAGAGCGACTGCCCGTAGCTGTCCACTGGGCGAACGCCGTAGCGCTGGAAGAGTGCCGGAAAGGTTTGCTTCATGACCTTGCGATTAGCCAGCATGTACGACACGCCGCTGGGGACTCTCAGGTTGTCTTCAAGAACAAAGAACTGGCCATTTTGGTCACGAACCAGATCGCTTCCGACGATGGAAATATAGATCCCTTTGGGTACCCACACACCCTGCATCTCGCGTCGGTAGTGTTTACAACTGTAGAGCAGCCAGGCCGGGATCACTTTGTCTTTGAGGATCCGGCCTTGATGATAAATATCCTCGAGAAAGAGGTTGAGGGCCGTAATTCTTTGCTTGAGGCCCTCCTCGATCGGCTTCCATTCCGCCGGCGTTAAAATTCGCGGAACGATGTCGTAAGGAAACACTTTCTCCGTCGAATCTTCGTGTCCGTAAACCGTGAAGGTCACCCCTTGATGCAGAAACGAGAGGTCGGCGGTTTGGCGCCGTGCCTTGAGTTGTTCGGCTCCGAGTTGGTCGAAGACCTCAGCAAGCGCCGCGTAGTGGGGGCGCGCGGTGCCGTCCTGCTGAAACATCTCGTCGTAGGTCGAGCCGGTCGCGTAGCTGTTCATGGATGGTAGGATACTCTAAGGTAGCATGTTCGACAAGCGAGCGTGGAGGTTGCTCACTGAGGATGGTACGGGGCTTTCGTGAGAGACGAGGGAGTGACCTCGTCTTCCAGAAGTCTCCATTATGGGGACTGGCAAACAAGCGAGCTGGGGACGGTTTTTTTGGGGATGTGCCGTCATTTTCTTGGCGGTTGTGGTAGCCGGGGTCTGGCTTCAGAGCGTGCGGAAGAAGAAGCTACACCAGATCCAAAGTGTTCGTCGCATTGTCCTTCAGCCGTACTGGGATGCCCTGCTGGGCACCGATTTCACGGCGGTCTGTGAACAAGTCTGTACCCCTCAAAGGAACGAGGAAGCCGCTCCCAGCGAGATAGCCGCAAAATATAAAGCTTTCATCCAGACCCACGGTCCAAGGACCTCTATAGACATGGTTTCTCTGGCCGATCTGGGAGTCGCTGGGGATTCTGTTCAGACCCGACGTGTCCAAGTGCGAATGACCTTTGCAAAAGGTCGGAGTCTCGAGCTCACTTACGTTTTGGAACGAAGCCTGGAAAACGATCCATGGCTGATCGCCTCGGTGGCGACGGATGACGAAAGTTTGGAACTGCCTACTTTCTAGACGGAAAGATCGGTCGGCGAATCTCCCTTGCGGCGCCCAATCTGCTCCCGTTGCGAAGGGGGAACTCAGCGCGCCAGAAGACGATTGAGAACTTGAATCTTCTGCTCGTCCTCAAGGACGGTGGCCCAGCACACGGATACGTTGTTCGGCGCGGGTTCGATTCGCGTCAATGACGTGTTGACTTTCACGAGAGTGACCTGGCCCTCAAGATCGAACGAGAGTTCGATCTGCTTGGAGACTCCGGGCACGAGAGTGGGACTGCTCAGACAGCTAAACATGATCTGGGCTCCTTGAATTCCGAGCGGCATGACCCTCTCCGGGGGATCAGGCTGAGAAGGCGGACGAGGCGGTTGGCTTGGTCCGAGTGCTTCGAAAAAAGCATTGACCGGCGGTTCGGGTAGCGGCCCGCCGGGCGAGGGCACTGGGAAGCCGCCTGAAGACCAGGCCGACGATGGGGGAGGCAGAAAGTTTGGCGGGACGGCAGGCGTGGGAACAGGAAAGCCGCCTGACGATGAGGGGGAGGACGGCGAAGCCGGCCAATTTTGGGGACCTGGAGGCGTGGGAACAGGGTAGCCGCCTGATGACGAGGGGGAGGACGGCGAAACCGGCCAATTCGGTGGGCTGGTAGGCGTGGGAACAGGGTAGCCGCCTGACGACGAGGCCGAGGATGGCGGGTTCGTCGTCGAGCCCTGAGACTCGGTGAAGGGGTTGCCGGTGGGAGACGTTGGAGAGGGAAGCGGGGTTGGAATGGGATAACTCCCCGACGATGACATCGAGTCCGACATGGTTCCTTCGTGATAGGCGGTCTCTGTGCGTTTCTCAGTGATGCTGGCGCCGTCCATCGTTTTTAGCATCACGGAGGCACCCTCCTCGGAGAGCAGTTTTTGGTAGAACCTTGTCCAGGCCACCTGATTGTCGGACTGATGCTCTGGAAAGGCGACGCCGACGCGATGTCGGCTTCCCCGTCGGTCGGTCGAGACATCCTCCAAGCTCCAGATGCACACGGCTGTCAGCTTAAGATCGGGTATCCCCACAGAACTCAGGTCAAACTGTAACGCCATCGTATGGCCTGGTTCAACGGGGTCGTCGCAAGAAAGTTCGGCACCGGTGAGATTAATGTTGGTCGTTACGGCCCGATAGCTCTTTAACTCGCGAGATAGGATGCGTACGGTGCACGGGAGACGTTTCGTGGCCCGGCGATCGGCTCCAGCGATTCCACCTAGGGTCATCTGCCAATAAAGAGCCTGTAAATTCTTTTCGTTGAGCCGCACTTTGCCCAAGCAGGTGTACGTCTCGTCTAGGGCCTCCTGGATGTCGAGAATCTGGAGCGAAACCTGGGGTGTCTCTACTTTCTCATTGCAGACCAAGATCAGCTTTGCCTTGACGGTTTTTCCGACTTTATACTTTTTGGCGCTGGTAAAGGTAAGAACGTCTTCTGCTATCGATAGCGGAACGATCTCTTCTACTCGTCCGAAGTTAAACAATTTGATGTACCACGATTTGATTTGGGCGGTTGGGTGAACTTTCGACTTGTAATGCTTTTACGAGCGCTGATACATCCCTGGGGGAAATCGAGCCAAAAGTAGGATTTCTGGTCTAGCCTCCCAAAGGTGGCATCAATCATAAACTTTGAACAGCCTTGATCAGAACTTCTGAAGCTCTCGATCGGCCATTTATCTCGGTCGCCCCCACCAGGGCTCGTACTGGGAACCGTTCAAGCCAACCGCCCTTATCCAGGTCCTCCCTATCTCCTCACGCCTCAAACGGAGTGAGGGATACAGAAGACTCCAGACTGGGCAGCCAACTTAGGAGAACAATTATGA
>JBBKWP010000078.1:0-4786 GCA_037968995.1 Candidatus Xenobia bacterium | reverse complement strand
GTTCATGAATGTAGTCTTTACCGTGGCTAGAGAAGACTCTGCTTCGTCGTTGGCCTCGTCTGTAGCTTCATTATGCCCTACTGTATGAAGCGTCACTATTCTGCAATAGGGGCAATGAGCAGTAGCCTGTGGTGGGGCATCCGACCCGCCGCTGCGTCTCGCCGCGGCGAGGCGATCCAGTTTCGGTGGTAATCTTCACATAGAACGTGGATCGCAGCGCCGCGACGGAACCGATTGAAATGAGGTAGCAGAGGCGCTCGACCGTCAAGAAAATCGTCCTCAGTTTGAACTGTCTACTCCTTGGTCACGCCCCCGGTGGCCGGCACATCCATAGCGGGATTCTCAGAGAAGAACCCATTGGGCAGGAGCTTGAAACCGGTGTGGTGGCTGGGCATCACCGGCCATTCCTCGGGACGTGGGTTGTGGGTGACGCCCAAGGTGTACCAAAGCACGATGTCGTCGCTTTCTAGGCTGGCGTTGTCCTTGGTCCAGACGGTGAGGCCGCTGTCCTCGGTGGACTGGTTGGGATAGGCCCCGGCACCGCTCATCTGTCCCTCTTCGTATTTGGTGGCCCAGATGTGGGAATTCAGAAATCCTGCCCGCTTGCGCACCGGCGCCTGAGGATTCAGGTATGGAACGCTGTTCTCGCCGGGCGCCAACATATACGAGGTCGGGTCGCCTAAGGAGTTGGTCTTTTGCGCGTTGGAAACGACCCAGTATCGGGCGCTCTCAAGGTCCATGCGGCGAGCGGACTCCTGCTCTGTTTTCAGTTGGCTCACATCCATGACGAAGGCGTTGCCCATCGGGTTCTCCGGGCCCATCTCCATCGGTCGGTTGTTGATCTCGTAAAGATTGTTAGCCATTCCGTCGACGTCGAGGTCCAAACGGAAGTTGAAAAAGTGTTGATGGTTGGGAGCGACAACGCCGGGGCTGACTAAGCGTCCGTAACGCTCTACCCCTTGTCCTCCCAGACCGTTGCTCTTCTTTTCAGCCACCCCTTTGGGCAGCACGATGCCGGTCAACTGGCCGTCGACGGCAATAGAACCGTCTTGTCCGAGAACCCAACTGAGCGCATAGTCGTAGTTCCCCACGGTGGCCACATAAGACAAGTAGAGAAAGCGGGCGCGCCGGGTTTCATCATGACCGGTATCGAAATCGAAGTGCTTCCATAGAAGTCCGTGTTCGCGCTCATAAATGGCGACACTGTCTTTCTGAACATATGGTTTGCCGTAGTCGTCGGCGAAGACGGAGTCTACCAAAGTAGCGTAGTTAGGAGCGTCGAGTCCTGCGGTCAGCGTATTGGCCAAGCGGCCCACGCCGTATTCGCCAAGGTCGAAAGCGTTGCGCCAACTCCAGTTGGGATCGGGATCTCCGTAGGGGACTACCATCTCGGAAAGAGAGCCTCGGTAAAGGATCGGCCGTTCTACGTCGCCATCTTGATAGCGTAAGTCATAAAGGACCAATCCCTCGCGAGGATTCATACCGTAGCGGAACTTCCATTTCTGCCAGGTCACCTCGTGACCGCTGATGACGAAACTGTCTCCGTCAGGGAAACCGCACTTCATACCCGCTTTGCTCGGGCGAAGTTCAGGTTGGGCTTCCTCAGTGAGTTCGCCCTTCTTGCTGCTGGGAACCACTGGTACCGCACCGGTGTCATCGAGACGGATCACCGCATCTTTGGAGAGATCGACAACGGCTACAAGGCCTTCGATAGGACGGTTGTGGGGATTGAAGTGGCCAGGCGGGCGGTAATAGAGCAGGCAGCGCAAAAGGCGCGCTCCTGTGGCCCGCTCCTGCTCGCTCAAAATGCCGGGGCCCCAGGTGTCCACTTGGACGTTTTCCACGTCCTCGATGCCACGCTTCTTGAGAGCGGCGATCACACCGGGGTCTCGACGCACGATTTCCCGTGGAGTCGCAAACTCTTCCACCAGCACACCCGGCTGAACTCCGGGAATGTTCTTCCAACTGACAACCTTGCCGCCTTTGACGTCGACGACGGCCTCGTAGGTCTTGTTCGACTTGCGGTCCAGAACAACGACGAAGGCCTCGCGCGGAACGGGCGCCCCTTTTTTCCAATTTTTCACCAAGGTTTTGGCCGGTTCTTTGAGAGCGACGGTGGGATATAAGCTTCCGGCCGGAAGACGACTGTCCGCCTTAAGAACCTTCACCATGGTGTCCAGTTCGGCTTCGGTCAAAGGGTCGAGGGGGTGGTCTTGGGCCAAGGCCGGTCCTGACGCCATCAGCGCCAGACCCAATAGAAATCCTAAGGTCTTCTTCATATCATTTCTCCCAATGGTGATAACTTCGTTGATTACAGACGCACGCGGGCGCAGACGTGTTTGACTTTGGTGTAGTCTTCTAAGGCGTACATCGACATATCGTCTCCGTAGCCGGACTGCTTGAAGCCCCCGTGAGGCATCTCGCTCACCATGGTGAGGTGGTCGTTGATCCAGACCGTGCCGAAACGAAGCCTCCGTGAGGCTTCTAGGGCGCGGTCGATGTTGCTGGTCCAGACCGAAGAGGCCAAGCCGTAGTCCACATCGTTGGCCCAGCGAATGGCCTCGTCGTCGGTCTCGAACCGGGTGATGGTCATAACCGGGCCGAAGACCTCTTTTTGTACAATCTCATCAGAGTTCTGCACCCCGGCCACAATGGTGGGCTGAAAAAAGAATCCCTTGCCGTCGGAGGCTCCGCCGCCGGTTACTATCTCGGCGTGCTTGAGGTCTTTGGCGCGGTCCACGAAGCCGGCCACTCGAGTTCGCTGGCGGGCCGACACTAAAGGTCCCATGTCGGAGTCCTCAAGGTGAATGTCGCCTACCTTTAAGGCTTGGACGGCCGGAATCAGTGCTTCTACGAGTTTGTCGTAGATGCCCGATTGAGCGTAGACCCGGCAGGCCGCTGTGCAGTCTTGGCCGCTGTTGACAAAAGCTCCGGCCTTCAGTCCCGCGACCACGGCGTCGAGGTTGGCGTCATCGAAGATCAAGACGGGGGCTTTGCCGCCCAACTCGAGATGCAAACGCTTGACGGTGTCGGCCGCATTCTTGGCGATCTTTTTGCCGGTACCGACGTCACCCGTCAGGCTGACCATGTCCACCGAGGGATGAGCCACCAGGGGTACGCCCACCGGTTCTCCGTGGCCGGTGATGATGTTGAAAACGCCTGGGGGAAAAAGGTCGGCGGCCAACTGGGCTAGGCGCAGGCTGGTCAAAGGCGTGGTTTCGGCGGGCTTCAAGACGATCGTGTTGCCGGTGACAAGCGCCGGGCCCAGTTTCCAGACCGCCATCATCAAGGGGTAGTTCCAGGGCGCGATGCTGCCCACCACCCCGATCGCTTCACGCCGGATCCAGGAGGTGGCTCCGCGCGTGTATTCCCCCGTGGCTCGTCCCTCAAGACAGCGTCCCGCTCCGGCGAAGAAGCGGAGATTGTCGGCCATGAAGGGCACTTCGCCTCTGGCCAGGCTGATCGGCTTGCCTACGTTCTGAGACTCGAGTTGGGCCAACTCTTCGGCGTTGTCTTCCAAGCGATCCGCCAACTTCAAAAGGGCCCGAGCCCGCTCACCGGGTGGGGTCGCACTCCAGTCATCAAAAGCTGCGCGGGCCGCCTTCACTGCTCGGTCGACGTCTTGGGCGCCGCCCACGGGCACTTCGCCCAGCGTCTCTTCCGTAGCGGGGTTGATGATGGTTTCCGTCTCACCGGTTGCCGAATCGACGAACTCTCCGTTAATGAACATCTTCATGCCTTGCGTACCTCCAGAACTTCTTCTCGAACTTTGATCTCTCGTTTGGCCAACTCCGCGAAGAACGGCCAAGGCTCAAAAGCGGCTTCAGGGCCCAACACGCCGGGGGAGAGGGCTCGCCCTGAGGCGATCATCTGGGCTCCAATGGAGGCCGGGATACCCGTCACTTTACCGGTGCACGAGTGGCCCCAGACATCGCTTCCGGGATGGGACAAGTTGTAGGTAGCGGTCACACTTGAGGGTCCGTTGGTGCCTTTCACCTCGACATTGACGTAGAATCTCCAATCGGGCACGTTGGGCCAATCATTCTTTAAGAAGATCTGAGTCATGATGTCCTTGGGGGCCACTCCCTGGGAATTGGTCTCGATGTCGAGCAGGCCGACTTCGTTGTAATGTTTCAGGGCGTGCATGATTTCGGGACACCAAGTGCCCCGCACGTCCACCCGTTTCACGCCATCGATGAATCGGGGCAGCGTGTGGGTCTCGGAGTGGGGGACGAACCAAGCTGGAATGTTCCCGATGGGGGCGTCGAACGTGACCTGTTTTTCGCCTGTGAACGGAGCAACCTCGATCAACTCGCCGTTCTCGTGATAAAAGCGCTTGGTGCTGGGACTGAACTCGTCGAGCACGGTGGAAAGCAGACCGGGCGAAGGCGCGATGGAGCGATAAGTCGCGAAATGGATGTGAATGCTCTCCACGGACTCCATCTTGGTGGATCCGGCCCGGGCCATTAAGTTTGACACGCCGGGAGTGGCGCCCATGCCCAACACGATGGTCACGCCGGCCGCCTTCGCTTCTTCGGTGAGCGCCAACTGCTTGGGGGTGTTGTACAGTCCACCCAAGTCGAGCAGCGGCCGTTTGGCGGCGATGGCGGCTTGAGTGATCCCCAAGCCGAAGGCATAGGACGTGCAGTTTAAAACAATGTCGTAGCTGTTGAACAGCGTGCTCAAGCCTTCGACATCGGTCACGTTGACGGCCAGAGCATCCACTCGGCCGCCGCCCAACTCATCGGCTAACGCCTGAGCCTTGGCCTGGTCCACGTCCCCTATG
>JBBKWP010000077.1:0-3271 GCA_037968995.1 Candidatus Xenobia bacterium | reverse complement strand
GGAGTGGCGAAATGGCAGACGCACAGGACTTAAAATCCTGGGGTAGCGATACCGTGCGGGTTCGAGTCCCGCCTTCCGTAATTCTCAATCCCGGGCCTTTTGGCCCTTAGTCTCCGGCGATATCGTCGTGCTGGACACGCTCGAGCTCTCGCTGAAAGCGCTCCACCTTTTCTTCCCGGAGTTGGTCAATTTTGTCCGACTCAACTCTGGATATGAAAAAGCCTGGAGGCATCGCCTCGATCAAGGCGCGAAGATAGTCGAGATTCTCCGAAGGCGAGATAGGGAAGACTTTAGGGACGGGCCGGCCCCGAGTATCTGGTTCATAGACGACGATTCCGAGTCCCATCAGATCGGCCACGGTGAGGCCGTCTGGTAGCTCGCCCTCAAGGCAGATGATCTCACACTGCTCAGCGTCCGTCTGCTGGAGAGCCAAGCAAGTGACGACCTCGCTGGACTTATCCGAGATCCACACTTTCACGCGGTCGTCTCCGCGATGGACCTGGCGGTGAGGAGGTTCCATTGGTCGCCAAGATCGGCCAATCTCTGGCTGACACTGCTCACTCCTTCAAAAAAGGCGAAAAGAGCGCCTACGGACATGGGGTCTAAGCGACGCAGTCGAAGACAGACACCGGGCTGACCCGGAGAGGTGGTTTCACCCTTCTGTTCGAGGGCTTGCTCATAGTGCTGCTCTAAAGGGGCCCAGTGGCGTTTACTGGCCGACGGCCAGGGGTCGAGCGAGTCCTTTTCGAGTTCATCGACCTGCAGCATGGTGTCGCCATCGATACGCAGCGTGGTCGCCCAGGGCTTAAGACCTCTCGATTGCCGTTCGACCATCACGCTGCCACGACAAACTTGGACGCGGCCGATGCCTTCGCTAAACTCCCGCCGAGAGTCTTCTCCCATGAGCCTCCACCATTCTGAAAAATCGAGAAACATTTCATCAGTTATCATGAGCGTCTCGCAACATCCCTCGGAGATTTTTACTTCCCTCAGCGCGCAGTAGGCCAGGAGAGGGTCGCTCAATCCAGCTTTCTTTTCTGATTGCCGAAAGTAAGAGCGACCTCCTTCTATGCAGTGCCAGGCTTGAATTTCACGAAGATAAAACAGGAGTGCCACGGGTTCAGAAAAGAAAAGATAGCGACCAGCGCAATGATCTGGGAAAGTCAGGTGTCGAAATCCGGACTTTTGGGCCCAGAGGCCCCATTCGGAAGTCTTCTCTCCCGCTGCGAGGAAGACCCGTCTGCGCAACTCTTCGGGTTCGCGATCGCTGGCTAAGTGGGAGAAAAGCAATCTGTAGCACCACAGGAGTCGTGGGGACGGGTCCGAGTAGAAAGCAACCATCAGGCTGACCCGCTGTCCTTCCAAGTCTCGAGCCAGTCGACCTAAGGCATCGGTTCCCAGGCTGGAACTGACGATTTTCACGCCAAACTCGGATCCTAGTAGCGGTGAAAGGTCTAGAGACGACGCTGCCGCTCGCAGAGTCATCTCCGTCAACCCTTCGGTCAAAACTACCAAACACTGATTGTTTACACGAATTTCCTGGGCGAGTTCACTAAGTTTTTGCCAGTCGGTCTGCTTCGCTGAGAAAAGGATGTCCGGTCCACGAAAGTGCTTCAGCTTCTCGTCAAGCTTCTTTCCGAAATTGTCTAGGACGCCGCGATGCCCCTCCAGCAGGGTGAGCGACTCAAGGTCGGGTAGGACTTGAAGTATTCCCGGTTCCCCCCCCAAAGGTTAGTTGGTTTTCCCTTCCAAAATGGAGGCCCCAAACTCCGACTCCGGCCAGGAGTGGGTCTGGTAGGCTTCGTGGATCGGTTCAATTCGACCCTGTTCTACCAGTTTGAGGAAGATGTCGACCAAGGGCGCGTCGAATTGGGAAGCTTTGTGTTTGGATAGTTCGGCGACCGCATCGGGGATCGGCATGCCTTTACGATAGGGGCGATCGCTTGTCATTGCGTCGAAGCAGTCGGCAACGCAGAGGATTCTTGCGGCCAGGGGGATGTCCGAGCCTTTAAGGCCGTGAGGGTAGCCGAGCCCATCGACGCGCTCATGGTGTGACAACATGGCCGGCAAAATATGTTGGAAGGCTTTCACCGGCTGCATGATCTCCACGCCATATTCGGGATGCTTTTTCATCTCCGCGAACTCCAGGTCCGTTAAACGTCCTGGTTTATGGAGAATATGGTCTCGGATTCTAATTTTCCCGATATCGTGCAAAAGTCCAGCGTATCGGAGCTTCTCGAGTTCGTCCGCATTCAGATCCAGTTCTTCGGCGATCATAACAGCGTAAGCCGTGACTCTCTCAGAATGGCCCTTGGTGTACGGGTCGCGAGCGTCTATGGAGTTCGCCAGCGCGCTCACCGTGGAGAGGAACAGCGATTGAAGCTGATCATGGAGTTCGGCGTTCTCAATGGCGGCGGCGGCAATGTTGGCTAACTGACCTGCGAGTTCTAAATCTTGCTGAGTGAAGTCGCTCCCGTCTTTTTTTGTCCGAATATTTAGCACACCCAAGACCTGCTTGTTGGACAGGAGCGGGACGCAAAGGGAGGAGTCTTTGTCGTCGCCTTCTTGGCCCTTGATCAGTACGGGTTCACCGGTTGCCGCGACTCGTCCTGAGACACGTTCTCCCAGGCGAACCTTGGTTGTCTGAACGATATCATCGCTCAACCCATGGGCGAGTCGAATACTCAGTTCCTCACCCTTTTCATCGAGGAGCATCACTGAGGCGGTTTGGGCCTGCAACAGATCCAAGGTCTGAGTGAGGGCTTGCGGTAAGATCTGATCGAGTGAAAGACTGGAGTTCAAGATTCGACCCAGTCGATAAAGGGCTTCAAGATGTTCGACTTGACTGCTGACTTTTCGATAGAGTTGAGCGATATCGATGGCTGATGCGGCGTGAGACGCAAGGATCGTCAGAATGGTCAGGTCTTCGTTGGTGAAGTCGGTTCCATCTTTTCGCCCACTGAGGTTCAGTACACCGATGCACCGGTCTTTGCTTTTCAGCGGCACACACATTGCTGACTCTATGGGCTCAGAGCCCAGGGGACCGAGTCCGTCCTCGTCGCGAGAGCTGCGCGATAGGAGGCGCGGCTGCCCTTCCTGAGCGACCCAGCCTGAGATCCCTTCGCCCAGATTCACTCGTGTGGTTGTGACGATCTGGTCGTCAAGGCCTTGGGCTACCAACATTTTAAGTTCGGAGGCGACCTCATCGACGAGCATAAGGCTGCCGTTCTCCGCGCCCAAAAGGGAGATGGCTTCCTCCATCACCTTGCGC
>JBBKWP010000076.1:0-33211 GCA_037968995.1 Candidatus Xenobia bacterium | reverse complement strand
TAATAATAATAATAACTCCCAGACCGGAGCTCCAAAAATTAGTCGCATCGTTCACAACGGTACCGATGTCTTAGCTCCCGGCGACGCCCTTGAAGTCATCGTTTATGGCGACACCGGCGCCCGCGCCAGCTTCGAGATCCTGGGACAAACCAGCGAACAGAACCTTCCGGAAGTGTCCGCTGGTCGATACCAGACCCGATACGTCATCCCGTCCGGCCTCACGGTCGAAAAGGGCGTCTTACTGGCTCACTTGGTCAAGAACGGCCGAGAAACTGCACAGGAAAGCGACCGTCAAGTGACCGTTCGAGCGAACGGAAACAGTAACAACAATAACAACAACTGGACCACCTATCCCCAATCCAACGACAACATTAGCGTCTCCAGACCTCAGTTCACGGTCAACTTTCCGGAGTCCGTTCAGCAGAATACCGTTCGTCTATACGTCGACGGGGTTGATTTCTCTCGCCAAGCTCGTATGAATGGAAACCAACTCGTCTGGACGCCGCAATACGACCTTCCCAACGGCCAGCACAAAGCTCAGGCCCGCGCCACGGCCGCCTCGGGACGAACCCTTGAGTACCAGTGGAACTTCAACGTCAACACGAGTAACAACAATAACAACGGGTCGTTCGCCATTCAGGAATTGCGGCCCACCAACAACCAGGTCAGCAACTCAGCAAGACCTCAGATCGGTGCCATTTTCAACCAGAACATCAACGCTAATAGCGTGACCCTGGTTGTCGACAACATCAACGTGACCAACCAGCAGGGCGCACAAAAATACAGCAACGGTATCATGTGGACGCCTCAGTACGATCTACAAAACGGCAGCCACAAGGCCACGGTCACCGCTTTGGATGCAAACAACCGACAGGTCACTCAGACTTGGAATTTTCAAGTCAACGGCAACAATAATAATAATAACAACAACAACAACACCTCAGGCCAAACCTTGAACATCACGAACATCTCCAATGGAATCAATCTTCCGGCGGTGTTCAACGTACAAGGCAGCGCCCAACCGGGTCGACAAGTCACCGCGTTAATCGAGTACACTCCGAACAATCTCTTACAAGTGCTCACCGGACAAACACAGCAGATCACCAAAACCGCTGTGGCGAACGGTAACGGTCACTTCGACATTCCCGTCGACGCTTCGGCTATCAGCCCCAATCAGAGTTTTCGCCTCACGGTCAGTGACGGCGGAGCCAGCCCTACTCAGGTCTTCACCGTTCGACGTCAATAGACGTCAAGCCGCAGTCCTAGTTGACTAAAAAGAAGAGTGTCGCTTCGGCGACACTCTTCTTTCTTTGGGGTCGGCTGCGGAGCACCCGCCTCTACCCTGATGCGCTGATCAAACCGCGTCGCCGAGACAAGCGGGGTAAGGGATACCGAGGTGTCCGAAAGCCCTTCGTGTTGCCATTCGGCCTCGAGGAGTTTTGCGGATGAAGCCGTGGTTCAAGAGGAAAGGTTCATACATCTCCTCCAAATTGTAGGGGTCCTCCCCCACCGCCGCCGCCAAAGTATTCAGCCCGACCGCCCGACCTTCAAAGGCTTCGGCAAGACTGCGTAAAATTCGCTGGTCCAAACGGTCAAGTCCTCCAGCGTCGATCCCCATGCGATCGAGGGCGGCTCGACTGACCTCTAGGTCGATAAGTTTCGCGCCCTCTACTTGAGCGAAGTCGCGCACTCGGCGAAGCAATCGATTAGCGATCCGGGGCGTTCCGCGGCAACGGCCGGAAAGTTCGGCCGCTCCGTCCTCCGTCAATTTCAAGTCCAACCGCTTGGCGGAACCCAAGAGGATTCTCGCCAACTCATCCGGCGGATAGAAATCTAGATGAAAAAGTATCCCAAAACGGGAACGCAGCGGAGCAGACAATGAGCCCGACCGAGTGGTGGCTCCCACTAACGTGAAAGGTTCGATCTTGTGCCTCACCGCCCGCTTTCTCACCCCTTTTGAGATGATTCGGTCGAAGGCCAGATCTTCCATGGCTGGGTACAAAATTTCTTCCACGGTTCGCGACATTCTGTGAATTTCGTCAATGAAAAGAATGTCTCTTGGACCCATGGACGTCAGCAGAACCAGAAGGTCGATGGGTCGTTCTATTGCTGGACCCGAGGTGGCCACCAAAGAGGACCCCATTTCGTTGGCCACAAGATTGGCCAAGGTGGTTTTCCCAAGCCCGGGAGGTCCACTGAGCAAGATGTGGTCGACAGACTCTTCCCGTTCCCGGGCGGCTTGAAGATAGACCCTCAAATTGCGCACCACTTCATCCTGGCCCACATACTCGTCGAGATTTCGTGGCCTCAGGCTTCGGTCGAAATCCTCCCCCTCTCGCTCCATGCGTTGAGGGGATAGAATTCTCTGGGGGGCTGACATCTTGAAAGATTCTCGAGATGCCATGGCGGTCCTGCTACAGCACGAGTGACCAAAGGCTTAGTGCTTATGCGTGCTGTGATCGTGCTTTTTCTTCTTTCCTTTGGACGACTTTCCAGACTGACCCAAAAACTTCGTCAGATTTTTGATGGCTTTGGCCAGGGATTTGGTCGCCTTACTGTTTCCACCGATGCCGGAGGCACCTGGAGCGCCGACGCCGTCCATTCCGGGAAGGCCGCCGAAGCAAGGACAGGTTGAGGGAGAAAAGCCGCCCATCATCCCGCCGCCCATCAGGCCGGTTCCCATCATGGCGCCGCCCATCATCTGCATGTTCATGGTCATCGGGTCCATACCAGGCATGCCCATACCAGGCATTCCGCCCATATCGGGCATTCCCATTTGAGGCTGACCGCCGCCAAAGCTGGGCATACCGCCCATAAAAATGTTCTGTTGGTACATCGCGTTCATCATCTGTTTCTACCTCCGTGGTCTTTTCTCTATACTAGCGAGGCAGAACTGCGCGACGGCGCCATGACTTGCGATGATGTGAACAGGTTGTTAACAGAAAGACAAATTTGATCGCCCTCGTAGATTCTTCAGAGGGGGAAGTTACCGACCGTCTCACACACATCCCCATGATCAAAAGGTACGCCCGAGGACGTACCTTTTGAAAACCGAGAGATTTGGCTCTTTTGAGAGCCAAAAACTTTCCTAGTTCTTGCCAGCTTTCTTAGGCTTCTTTCCTTTTTTGCCTTTGCCGCCCTGACCCAAGAACTTCGTCAGATTGTTGATGGCTTTGGCCAACGACTTGGTCGCTTTCGTGCTGCCGCCGGCGCCCGAGGCACCACCCATCGCACCCATCCCACCGACGCTGTCCGTTCCGGGGAGGCCGCCGAAGCAGGGACAGGCCGAGGGAGAGAAACCCCCCATCATCCCGCCGCCCATCAGGCCGGAACCCATCAACGCGCCACCCATCATCTGCATGTTCTGCATCATCGGGTCCATACCGGGCATTCCGGGCATTCCCGCGCCCGTCATGGGGAATCCACCGCCCATACCGGGCATTCCCATTGAGTCCATACCCGGCATCATCCCGCCGCTACCGAAACTGGGCGCTCCGCCCATATAAATGTTTTGTTGAAAAATATTTCCGCTGATTGCCATCTGTGCTGTCCTCCGTGTTCTTTTCTAGACTTTATCGCACCGCAAATGCGTGGAAGCGGCAGGACGGCAACTCATGTGAACGATTTGTAAACAGATCTCAAAAGAGCACGGTAGATGTTCCAGAAGTTATAGACGGCTTTGGCTGATACGAACGGCACGAGTGGCCTGGTACGTCCTTAGGCCTTCAAAAGAACGATTCCCAGCACAACCAGAGCCACGCCCAAGCCGTTGCGCCAGGCCATCGCCTCCTCAAAGAAGAGCACTCCAGCCAGAACGGCAAGGACGGCTTCCATGCCGAGAACGAGGACGTAGCCGACGCCTAGCGATTCCACGCGCATGGCATAAGTCTGCAGCGCCGCGCCCAGAGCAAACGCGGCGAAAACCCCCAAAGTGGCCTGGAGGTTCTGGAAGCCCGCCGACCATTTCATCGCGATGCCGCCAACCACAAACGAGCATGCGGCAAGACAGAGCAAAAGAAGATTCAATCTAAGCGGAGCCCCCCAGGGCTTTTAATGCGAACATCACCAGGTGGTCCGCGGCATCTTCTTCTTCGAGATCGACTCGCTCGCGTACCGATTCCAGCGCCGTCTGGGCTTCGTGTTCAGCGCAACCCAACGACAACAGAACCTCCATGGCGTCTTGCAGGGCCACTGAAGAGAAGAGACTCTCGTTCTCAAGGTTAGCGCCGCTTGCTCCCTGCGGCTTCAAGGCGCGAATCTTCTCCGCCAACTCCACGATGATGCGCTTGGCGCCCTTCTTGCCGATGCCCTTGACCTGAACTAGGGCCGAGATGTCCTCGTTAAGAATGGCATCAGCCAGTTGAGACGGCGTGGAATGCCCTAAGATTCCCAAAGCGGACTTAGGGCCGATCCCAGTGATCCCGGTCAACAGCCCGAAGAATTCCCGCTCCGTAGCGTTGGAAAAGCCAAAAAGGGCAAATCCATCCTGGCGAAAGATCAGTTGAGTGGGAACCTCTAGGAAGTCACCTATGAGGATCTGGGAGTAAGCTCCCACAGGGACATCGAGTTTGAAACCGACACCGGCCACTCTCAAAACAATAGACTCGGCCTCCCGTCGCACTAACTCTCCACAAAGATGATCGATCAAAGGTCGCCTCCCATATAGTCGTACAGCAGAGTTAGCGCGCAAGCCAGTCCGTCGGAAGCATCATCGGGTTGGGGCGGCTTGTCCAATCCGAGTTGAACCATAACGATCTCCCTGACCTGCTGTTTCGTGGCTTTGCCATAATCGGCCACGGAGACTTTGATAGTGGCCGGCGCGTAGGAGCGAGAAGGGATCCCACGTTGGGCCAGCGCCAAAAGCAGAACCCCACGGGCCTCAGCCACTTGAATCGCCGTCGTTGCGTTACGACCCGCGTAAAGATGCTCCACGCCCGCGGCGTCTGGCTTGGTTCTGTCCAAAAGCTCGCTGACTTGTTCGTAGAGATGTAGCAAACGGGCCTCGCGGGCTGTTCCAACCTGGGTTTCCATGACCCCATGTTCTAGATGCTGGACTTGGTCCTCCCAAGTCTCCAACAGTCCGTAACCGGTCCGTCCGATACCGGGATCGAGGCCTAAGAGACGCTTGCGAGACCCATCGATCAAACCTTGTCTTCGATCTCTTCGAGCAGGGCATCGCTCAGTTCAATGTTCGTAGTGACACGGTCGACATCGTCTTGGTCTTCCAGCGCTTCGATCAGCCGCAGACACGCGATGGCATCCTCGGGCGACGGTTCCACTCGGGTCCGCGGGATCAAGACAAAACCCGCGTCCACGGCGGAAATATTCTCTTCTTCAAGCTTGAGACGCACAGCGTGGAGATCCGAGGGTTCGGTCAGAACCGCGTAGTTCTCTTCGCTCTCTTCGGTGTTGAGATCGAGGGCTCCGGCCATAGTCGCCGCGTCGAAGAGTTTGTCTTCTGTGACAGAATCCCGAGGGATCATGAGTTGGCCGCGCTTGTCGAAAAGCCATGCAACGCACCCGATCTCACCGATACTACCGTCCTTCTTGTTGAATGCGAGTCGGACTTCGGCCGCCGTTCTGTTGCGATTGTCGGTGGTGGCCTCTACCATAATGGCGATTCCGCCCTGCCCGTAACCTTCGTAGGTCAACTCTTCCATATCGTCTTGGCCCTCGCCGCCGGCCAACTTCTTCAAGAGGCGGTCGATGTTGACCGCGGGCAGATTCTCTTTTTTCGCCTTGGTGATAGCCACCTTGAGTCGAAAATTGGAGTCAGGGTCGGCACCCTCCTTGCCGGCCACCAAAATGTCTCGAGCCAACTTGGTGAACAGTTTGCCACGCTTAGCGTCGACTCGACCCTTTTTGATACGAATGTTATTCCATTTGGAATGCCCCGCCATAGCCGCTCCTAAGGGTACATTCGCGTAAGCATACGCGGAAACGGAATCGTTTCGCGCACGTGCCCGAGACCACAGAGCCAACTCACGGTTCTTTCAAGCCCGATACCAAAACCGCTGTGAGGTACAGACCCGTAGCGACGCAGGTCGAGGTACCACTGATAGGACTCGATTGGGAGTTGATGCTCCTTGACGCGCTGTTCCAACAGAGCGAGATCGGCAATCCGCTCTCCCCCACCGATGATCTCACCGTACCCCTCGGGCGCCAACAGGTCCGACCCCAGAACACGATCTGGGTTTTTCGGATCTGGCTTCATGTAGAAGGCCTTGATGGCGGTGGGATAGTGGGTCACGAAAACCGGTCGATCAAAATCTTCGGAAAGCAACGTCTCATCGGTACCGCCAAAGTCTGAGCCCCGCTCGAATTCGGCTCCCTTACCCAACAAGATGTCCGCGGCTTCGTCATAGGTGATGCGTGGAAAGGGCGCCTTGATCACGCGAAGCTTGTCGAGATCGCGTTCTAGAACATCGAGTTCAATCTCCCGCTTTTCCAAAACGGTCGCGACAACGTAAGACAGGAACTGCTCTTGAATCTCAAGATTTCTAGCGAAATCGCAGTAGGCCATCTCCGGCTCGCACATCCAAAACTCCATGAGGTGACGCCGGGTTTTAGATTTCTCCGCTCGAAAAGTCGGCCCAAATGTGTAAACCCTGCCAAAGGCGGCCGCTGTTGCTTCGTTATAAAGCTGTCCGCTCTGAGTGAGGAAGGCCTTCTCGTCAAAGTAATCCGTTTCGAACAGGGTGCTGGTTCCCTCGCAAGCGGCCGGAGTCAGAATGGGAGTGTCCATCCGCAAGAATCCGTTATCGTCGAGCCAATCGCACATGGCTTTCATGATGGTCGCGCGAATTCGTAAGATGGCGTGCTGGCGACGCGACCGTAGCCACAGATGACGATGTTCCATCAGAAAATCGGTACCGTGATCTTTTGGGGTGATGGGGTACCCCTCGGCCTCACTGACAATCTCGACGGTCTCAGCCTGAAGTTCAAAACCTATCTTCGAGCGTTCGTCGGCGGTTACGGTCCCTGTCACGATGATCGCGCTCTCGGTACCCAATTTCTTAAGCCTGCTGAAAAGCTCTTCATCGATGCCGGCCTTGGTCACCACCACTTGAATGATGCCGCTCCCGTCTCGAAGCTGAACAAAGTGAAGTTTCCCAGATGATCGGATACGGGCTAACCAGCCACGCAGTTCCACGATCTTTCCTTCGTATCCGCCGATCTCTTCGACGCGTACCCATGGTTTCATTTCTCTACCTCCACCTCGCTGAAGCACACATTTGCGCCGCGAATCATCAGGGTTCCTCCCGCCTGGCCTGGGGCCGTGACTGCAAGACAAGACTTGGTCTGTGGGCGATCAGATTCGCGAAAAACTCGCTCCCAGGAAAGGACAAACTAGGCTTTTAGAGTAGTTGACAGGTGAGTCAATAGGGTCTATGCTCAAGCCTGAATGAGCGTTCAATCAGGAGACAAACCCGAGCCAGAGAAGGCCTCATGCGAGCGACGCATCCAAATATTGGAAGTCGCGCTGAAGCTTTTCGCGGAAAAAGGAGTAGAGGGCACAACGATCAAGCAGATCGCCGAACGCGCCGACATCTCCGCCGGACTGCTTTACCATTATTTCAAGGGCAAATCTGACCTTTTAAAGGAAGTGATCGATCACCGCAGCTTGGAGTTGCCTCAACTCGAAGCACTGCACGACCAGCCGGTGGAAGAGGTTTTACCGCTCTTCGTGCAAGGGATCTGTGAAGACCTGCGGGCTAACATCGAGATCATTTGGATATTTTTCCGGGAGCACCGCACGTCCACTTCCGTCGCCCAAGAGATCGACCGCAAGCGACAAAAATGCTCTGCGTCGCTGACGGGGTATCTCCAGGCTCGACAAGACGCCGGCGAACTCCGGGGATTTCCCCCAGAAGTGGCCGCTCGAAGTCTCATGGGCGCGCTATTCTCCATTCATCTTACCGAAACACCCAGCCAAGAATTCGTCGAGGCGATGGTGGATATCTACATCAAAGGGATCAAGAACTGATGCGCTCCACCCAAGCCTTGGGCAAATCTCTGGTGGCTTTTATGGCCTTCGCGTTCTTAATGCAACCGGCAGCCGGCCAGCACTTGCCAGGGGACACACCAATGGACGCGATCGCTTCCCCAAGCGACCTCGCCCCGCCGAGGCAGAGCCCCACCGGCACGAGGATCGCCGCTCCCGAGCCCCGAGAGGTGCTGATTCTCGACTTGAACCAAACGATGAGCACCGTCCTGCAGCGCAGTCCGACTCTCGAACGGGTCAACTCCCGAATCCGCCAGGCGCAATACCGGATCGACGAAGCGTACACCATCGTCAATCCCACCGCGAGCTTTACTGGACAGTACTCTCGTGTCGAGCCGCCGGTCATTTTCCCGGGGTCCGGAACCGTGATCAGTCCCGCCGACAACTATCAGTTCAGCCTTAATCTGCGTCAAGCGATATTTACCTTCGGTCGACTGAAGTGGTCGACTCTGGCGGCCAAACTTCAACGCCGCATGATTCAAGAGGACTACCGGGGGGAACTCAACCGACTGGTGGGCTTGACCGCCCAACGCTACATCGAAGCCCTTGTATCCCAAGAAGCTGTGGTGATCGCCGAGGACAACCTCGATGCTCAACGCGCCAACCTGAGAACGTCCCAACTTCTTTTTGACCAAGGGGTGGCAGCCAAGTTTGATGTTCTCAGCAACTCGGCAGCGGTCGCCAAGGCCGAACAGCGCCTCATCGAAGCTCGAACGGCTCGGGCCAACTCCACCGCCAGGGTCTTGAGTCTCTTGGACGAGCCCCTCGATCGACCGCTTCAGCTTGTCGCCATCGACCTAAGGGCTCCTGAGGCGATCAATCTGGCCGACGCGAAGTCGAGAGCCTTGGAATCTCGTCCGGACGTTCGTAGTCTGCGTTGGGCCACCGAAGAAGCCAAGGCCCGCGTGAAACTCGCCAAGGCGAGCAACAACCCCAGTCTCGACATCCAAAACACCACCGTCAATCGTAACGCCACGGGGTTTTCACCCGGAACCCAAAACACGACGGCCCTCGTTTTGACGGTGCCCCTTTACGACGGCGGCCTATCCCGAGCCCAAGCGGAGCAGGCTCAGGAGACCGTTAACCAACTCGCCAATGGCCTTGAACAGAGCGAGCGCGATGTGGTTCTTCAAGTGGAGGAAGTCTATCATCAACTCTTAGACCGTTGGCAGGGCATCGGCGTAGCCGAAGAGAGCGTTCGCCAAGCCGACGAAGCCTTGCGAGTCGCGGTATTGAGGTACCAGAACGGAATCTCGACGAACGTGGAACTTCTTGACTCGCAAGCCACCCGATCGCAGGCCCGCTTCGACTTAGCGACAGCCCGGTCACGATATCTCCAATCGCGATGGGACTGGTGGCAGGCCACCGCCTCAGAATATCCAACGGAAGTCCCGTTCCCCGCGGACATTCGGGAGCGCTTAGACGCCGAAGGGGTCCCGCTGCGCCCCGCGGACGGCCCAGAGTTTTCTGAGCAGCCCACGACTCAGACGTTGGGGCCGCTGCTGCCAGTGGGCTCGACAGTTACCCCACCCCTTGAGATTCACGGCCTTCCGGCACCGAGCGAGGGTTCTGGACTTCAACCCGTGGACCCCACCGTTCCGACACTTTCCCCCGCGCCGGGAGCCTCCTCACCAGTTGACTCGAACACCCCCCAACCTCAGCCGTGAGGACAGGAACCCGGCACCTTAATGGGTGGCGAAAGCTAACCGCGGTCTAAGCTAGCGAGTCGTCGAGAGGGCCGCGGGTCGTTTCGTGTGATAGTCAGTAGCCCGCTGAAAGTCTCGTGCCAACGTCAAAAGCGACAGTTCAGAAAAGGCCGCCCCCTGAAGTTGAACCCCTAGGGGCAGACCTTGAGCGGTGAGCCCTGACGGAACAGAAACGGCGGGTAGTCCGGTCAAATTCGCTGATACCGTAAAAACGTCCGACAGGTACATCGCCACGGGATCATCCGTCTTTTCACCGATTCCAAAAGCCGGACCCGGGGTGGTCGGAGTCAGAACCGCCAAATACTGTTCGTAAACCTTATCATAGGCGCTTCGCAAGGCGGTTCTCACCTTCTGCGCCCGATTGTAATACGCATCGTAATATCCCGCCGAAAGCGTGTAGGTTCCCAGCATGATTCGGCGTTTCACTTCGTCGCCAAACATGGCGCTTCGCGTCTTGGTGGTCAGGTCTGAAACGTTCGCGAACTCGACGCCCTCAGGGCGGGCCCCATAGCGAACGCCATCATATCGAGCCAAGTTGGAAGACGCTTCCGCCGGCGCGATGACGTAGTACGCTGAAAGAGCTGCTTCCAAAAAGGGTAGGTCGATCTCCTCGATCGTGGCGCCCAGCGCGCGAAACTCTTCTAAAGTGGCTTGAAAACTGCTCAGAGCTTCAGACGGAAGAAGCTTCGCCACGACATTAGGTACGGCCAGTTTGACACCCCTGAGACTGGGAGCCGCATCCAAATTGGAGAGTTCCGCCTCCATGTCCGTTTCCGAACTCGTGCTGTCTTTCGAATCGTAGCCGCCCAGCACAGAAAGCAAAAGAGCCGCCTCTTGAGCCGTCCTGGTGAAAGGACCGATCTGATCCAGAGACGATGCGAACGCAATCAGCCCGTAGCGCGACACCCGCCCGTAGGTCGGCTTTAAACCGGTCACGCCGCAAAATGCCGCTGGTTGTCGAATGGATCCCCCGGTGTCCGAACCAAGCGTCGCCAGCACGTAGTCCGCTGCGACGGCAGCAGCCGATCCGCCAGACGATCCGCCGGGCACCCGTGTGGTATCCCAAGGATTTTTGGTCACTGCGAAAGCCGAGTTCTCCGTTGAACTACCCATGGCGAATTCGTCCATGTTCGCTTTGCCCACCAAAACGGCTCCGGCGTCGCGGAGGCGTTCCCAAACCGTTGCGTCGTATGGAGGAACGAAGTTGGCAAGCATTTTCGATCCACAAGTGGTGGTCTGGCCCCTGACGCAAATGTTGTCTTTGAGGATGACCGGGAGACCGGCCAGAGGCATTTCAGGCCTCCCCTTCTGTGACATTCGCCGACCGAGTTCGACTAACTGCTGATCCACGAAATCCCTATCGCTGGCCAGAAGACACTGGTAACTGGCCTCTCCAGCATCGATGGCTTCTAAAGAACTTCGAACGAGAAGGCCGGCATCACCGCTCTGGCAGACTTCGGCCACGGCTTCAAAAATGGTCGTCATTCGGCGTCCGTTGACCCCGAGAGAATACGAACAATTTCGAAGTGTCCATCGCGCTGGGCCGGGGCGTTCGCTAGAGCGTCAACTTGGCTCATAGTCACGCCCACGACGTCTTCTCGAAATCGATTGCTATAAGAGCCGACGTTCAAGGTGGCCTCCAAGCCGTCTACAGGAACCTGAGAGAGTTTAGAGATCGTTTCTAAGATACGTTCCATCTCAAGGTTCAAGGTCTGGAGTTCAGATTCTTCAAAATGAAGCTTGGAAAGCGCCGCCACGTGACGCGTCTCGTCGAGCGTGATGCGAGGTTCATTCATCGTCGGTCCACTCCTCCATCCAACTGTCCTTGCTCAGATCCACCTCCGACAGGTTGACAATGTCTCGTTCGAATCGGAGTTGCTGGTCGGTCTCAAGTTCGTAGTCGTGAAAACCTTCGAAGTGCGCCACTTTATCCCGTCGCTTGGCTAGAAAGAATGCTAAAGAGGCGGTCACGCGAGCGTGAGGTATGTGGCGACAAAGATGCACACAGAATCGAAAAAAGTTGTGATGCGAAACGTAGCCGACTTTATCTAGGAAAGTCTTGTAGTGAACGTTCCCTGAATCAAAACGAAACGGCTTTTCTTGGCGTTCCGTAAAGACATCCAAGAGATAGACCTCTCGCACCTGACGAGCCCGGTCTTTGGGAGAGTTGGAGTCCTCGCCGCCAACCACTTTTTGCATCATCTGACGAAGCGGGCCTTTTTTAAGTTCACTGTCCTTGACCATCTGGTCGATGATCCCCAAAGCTAAGAAAGTGACTTCTGACCAGGGGATCGATTCCCCACCAACCACCAAATGATCGTCTTCGAAAGCACCATCACGCACCCGAGTGGGAAGTGGAGCGCCTCGGTCGAATTTCTGAGAACCGGCCGAGAGTTCCGCGCGGTCGGCCGATGCATCAGCGCCTTCATCATCATCGTAGCTATCGCCATCGACAACGGACCCCACGAACGACTCCACAACGTCTCCAGCACCTACTTCATCACCATCATCCATCTAAGACTGACCTCCCTGTCCTCCCATCGGCATAACAACCGACTTTAACTTCAGTCTGAGGTCGTTGGCGTTATCTGAGTTACGGAGGGCTTCCTCAGCCGTTATCCGTCCCTCACGATAGAGGCTGATCAGGGAGTAGTCGAAACTCTGCATGCCCTCGGGGTGGAACTGGTCGAGTTCGCGCTTCATTTGGGTCAGTTGACCGGCACGAATGAGTTCGGCCATTCGGGCGTTACCGATCAGCACCTCACAAGCGACTACGCGCTTTCCGTCCACGCCCGGGATCAGTCGCTGAGCGATGATGCCCCGAAGGTTCATGGATATCTGAGCCAGGATGGCGGCTTGCATATCCTCTGGAAAAAACTGCATGATACGCTCGATGGTCTGATAAGCATTATTGGCGTGGAGCGTACTCAACACTAAATGGCCCGTCTCCGCGAAGAAAACCGCCGACTGGACCGATTCCGGGTCTCGCATCTCACCGACCAACAACACGTCGGGAGCCTGACGAACGGCGCTCTCCAAGCCTTCTTTGAATGACTGTACGTCTTGTCCGATCTCTCGTTGACTGATGATGCAGGTCTCTTGGTCCTCGTGCAGATACTCGATCGGATCCTCGATGGTGACGATGTGCCCGGTGGATCGATCCTTGCGATATTTGATCATCGACGCTAAAGATGTCGATTTTCCCGAACCAGTCGGTCCAGTACAGAGCACGAGGCCGCGCTTCTGCATCGCGAGTTGGGCGAGAATATCGGGCAGCCCGAGGGTGTCAAACTCCAAAATCTCGTCCTCGACTCGTCGCATCACCATAGCAACCGAGCCTTTTTGCCGATAGGCGTTCACACGAAATCGACTGACGTTTTCGATGTCGTAGATAAAGTTGGCGTCATAAAATCTCTCGAATTTTTCTCGCTGGTGCTGAGGCATGATCATCAAGGCAAGATGTTCGATCATCTCCGGCGTCAGGGCCGCACACTCGATGGGAATCAGATTCCCCTCGATTCGCAGCATCGGCGTCTTGCCGGCTTTTATATAAACATCGCTTGCCTTCTCGCGAACTGAGACCGTAAGGACTTGATCGAGAAGTCCTCGTATGCTTTCGATTTCCATCATGAAGCTATCTACCCAACCTATCTGCCGTCTCTTTCGTCGTAACGAAGCTCTCGTCCCTGTCGTAAACGTTCTAAGTTCTCTCGATGTCTAAAGATGGCCAAACCTGCCGCCGCCACACAAAAAAGAATGTACGGAAGACTGCCTCCCTCGAAGGCCATCAGCAAGGGCATAGCCGTTACGGCCGCCAAGGACCCGACCGAGGGGTATTTGCTCAACGCGACACACGCCAACCAGAGGAGTCCCGCCAACAGCGCGACCTTCGGGGACATCGCCAGAACCACGCCAAAAGTCGTCGCTATCCCCTTGCCTCCCTTGAAGCCTCGGAAAACACTGTAGTTGTGACCCAGGATGGCCACGAAGCCAAAAATCGCCTTGGCCACAGGAATGGCAAAGACGGGAATGAGGGCCGCGTGACCCAACAGGCAAGCGATCGTTCCTTTCATCACGTCAGCGAGAAGAACCACGGCTCCTCCGCGTGGACCGAGCGCTCGGAAGGCGTTTGCCGCTCCAGAGTTTCCGCTCCCCGTGCGCGTGATGTCTTTGCCGCCGACCCGGGCTATCAACACTCCGAAGGGCACGGCCCCTAAGAGGTAGGCCGCTATCAAGAGGACGACTGTCCAGATTCCAAACATCTTTTCCTAAGACCTCGCAAACTTCAAATGAATGGGGGTACCCACGAATCCGAAGGCGGCCCTGAGTTGGTTCTCTAAATATCTCTCGTAGGAAAAATGAATGAGGTCCGTACTGTTCACCTTTAACAGGAAGGTCGGAGGCTGAGCACGACGTTGCGAACAGTACATCACCTTCAGGACCCGCCCCTTATACGATGGCGGCGGACGCAGAGCCACGGCTTCGTGGATCACCTCGTTCAAAACGGGTGTCGCCACTCGTTTGCTCCACTGCTCGTAAACCGCCGCCACGGTGGGCAGAATCTCTTCACAACCGTCAGCGGTCAAGGCGGACAAGAAAAGAACCGGTGCATAGGACATGAAATCGAGATCCGCGCTCAGTTCCTGCACGTACTTCTCGCGACGGGCGACGGTATCGGCGGGCGTGCCGATTAAGTCCCACTTATTCACTATGACCACCACGGCAAGACCCGCATCGCCGATCATACCAGCAACACGCTTATCCTGCTGAGTGACCCCGTCCATGGCGTCAACCACCAGCACCCCAACATTGGCGCGCTCTATAGATCCCGTTGCCCGCAGGCCGGAATAGTACTCCACATCGTCATCCACCTTGGCCTTCCGACGAAGACCGGCGGTGTCGAGAATCCTATAAGCTTGACCATCTTCCACCACTAAACTGTCGATGGTGTCCCGAGTGGTACCAGCTTTGTCGTGCACCAAGCTGCGAGTGGTCCCGGTGAGTCGGTTCAGTAGCGATGACTTCCCTACGTTAGGGCGGCCTACCAAGGCCATAGCGATTTCCGGAGTTTCGTCATCTTCTGCAACGCGTGGCGGCATCGCCTCAAGGACTTTGTCGAGAAAATCTCCGGTATTGTTGCCGTGAATGGCCGAGATGGCGATCGGTTCGTCGAGGCCCAAGGCGTAAAAGCTGTAATGCTCCATCTCCACCTTGGGACTTTCCGCTTTGTTGACGACTAAAAGCACGGGCTTTGTGGCCTTGCGCAGGCGGGCGGCCACCTCCTCGTCGAGAGGATGGATACCTTCTTGCCCATCCACTATGAAGCAGATCACATCGGCGTCTTCCATAGCTGTCTCCGCCTGGCGAAACACGTCTTGTCGCAACTCGTCCATGTCGAACGGATCCATGCCCCCGGTGTCGATCAGAAGGAATTTTCGCCCACTCCACTCCGCTTCCGCGATAATACGATCTCGGGTGACACCTGGACGGTCCGCTACAATGGACTGGCGACGTCCGAGGATACGATTGAACAACGCTGACTTGCCGACGTTGGGGCGACCGACAATTGCGACCACCGGTAAGGAAGCGCTCATTCTAAATCCTCACTGTCTTCTTGCTCATCATCGAAATCATCTCCCTCGTCATCCGGGAAGTAGCCCCAGCCTTTTTGGGTAAAAGCGTGGAGGGTCTTCATCATAGCCTCATCGCCCACGGTGTCTTCATAGAGAAACTCTCTGCGACTCGTGAATTCTTCAATCAGCTTCTTGGTCAGTTTTTCCGGCCAAAGTTCGCCGTCTACAAACAGTCTTGGAATATCCCCGCCCCAACCGGCCACGCGAATTCCTTCGTGGCGCCGCCAAGCTCCGCTGACCTCGAAATCCGCGCAAAAGTCTTCAAAGTTGCCTTCCGAGGCGATGATCTCCACGGGGGCACGTTGCGGACTGGTGATGAACCCACCGAACCACTCAGCCAATACTTCACGTTCTAAGGGAACTTCTCGGAGCAGTCGCAACAGTCGATTGATGTCGCTGTCGGCGATCACGCCAGGGGAATCCGGTTCAATCAGGTCGGGGTCCTCGTAGCGGATAAAACCAAAGCGTTCTTCATACCAGGCAGAAAAATCTCGTAAGACTTCGGCCCTCGAAGGCGCCAGGAAGCCAAAACTGAAGGTAAGGCACGGCTCGATGGCAATCCCGTTGTGGGGCACTCCCGGAGGGATGTAAAGCATGTCCCCAGGTTCTAACTCGAAGACTTCCGTGGCTTCGAAGTTCTCCAACATCTTGATGTCGAGACCCTCGCGGTCGGTGTGCTCTCCTTCGGGCGAGCCGATCTCCCAGCGGCGACGTCCACTGGCCTGTAAGAGAAATACGTCGTAGGAGTCGATGTGCGGCCCAACGCCTGCGCCTTTGGAGGCGAAGCTAACCATGACGTCGTCTTTGCGCCAATGGGGTAAGAAGTCAAACTGATCGAAAAGATCGGCCACACTGGGCACGTGACGATCCACCTCTTGGACTAGAACGGTCCAGTGGGAATCGCCCAAATCGTCAAAATCCTGTTCGGTAAAGGGGCCCTGTCTAGCTTGCCAAGGGTGAGAGCCCCCCTTTTCAAGGATCAGTCGAGACAGAACATCAGGACGACAGGCAAGGCCTGCGAGTTCATCCGGCTCCAACGGGGACACAAAGTCCGGGAAGGCCTGTCGGATCAGATAAGGTTTTTTTTGCCAGTACTGGGCTAAGAAAGCTTCAGCGCTGAGTTCTCCAAGTGGAATGCGGCTCATTAGCGTCGGCGTTCGCCTCGCCGACTAGGACCTCCTAGGCGGTCCTAGTCTGTTTCTTGAAAGTTTTCTCGGGTTAACCCAAAAAATCCGCTGGAACCTTAGTGAGAATGAGATCCACCAACTGTTCCGGACTTTGACGCGTGGAATTCAGCCTCAGCGCATCATCGGCAGCCACCATGGGCGCACAGTCCCTTTCTGCGTCAAGACGGTCGCGGGCGGCCAAAGCGTCGACGGCACGTTGAAGTTCTTCCTCGGTGAAGTTTTCTCCACTCTGTTGAGTCAGACGACGCTTGGCCCTCTCTTCCAAGTCCGCTTCCATAAAAACCTTAACAGTGGCTTGGGGTAACACGATCGTTCCAATATCGCGTCCAGCCATCACCACGGAGTGAGTTCTTGCGATTTCGCGCTGCCGCTCTAATAGCCAATCCCTAACTGCGGGAAGTCGGGCCGCGTATGAGGTGGCGATCTCCACTCGGGTCGACCCTAAAATCTCCGTGACATCCTGCTTTCCCAGGCAGATTCGACACTCTCCGTTGTGGGACGGTTCGATCTCGAGGACGGCACCCTTTAAGGCGTTGCAAGCCCAGTCTTCGTCCCAAGTCTCGGGAGTACGAGCGTCGTGATCTAGGAAATGGAGCGTGACGGCACGATAGAGTTTTCCCGTATCGAGATAGCTGATCCGTAGGCGATGAGCCACCAACATGGCGACCGTCGATTTTCCGCTGGCGGCGGTGCCGTCAATGGCGACCTGCAAAGTTTTTCGGGGTCCAGGTGCGGTCATGGGGCTTCCTTAGTCTGGGATTATCCGTCGAAGTAGAATCGGCCGGCGGGCCGAGCGATGATCACTGTGGGCTCTTTGAGATAGGCTTCGGCCACTTTTCGGATCTCGTCGGCTGTGACCTCTTGGAGGTATTTCTCAAAATTCTCTTCGTAACTGTAGCCAAGTCCGATACTTTCCGCCCGGGCCAAACGAAAAGCTCGCCCTTGGTTGGTCTCGCTCTCCAACAAAAAGCCCCCGCGGATCTTCTGTTTCGCCGCCTGAAGCTCGTGGGGTGTCAGAGGTTCTTTCTGCAGAAGCTCCACCTGCTTTAAGACATCTCGGCGAACTTTACCCACGTCCTTGGGGCGGGTCACCACGTAGGTCAGGAAATGCGATGGACCCTTCAGGTCTGGATGCACGGATGAGATCGTGTAGGAAAGTCCCTTCTTCTCACGGATTTCGTTGAAAAGACGGGAGGAAAGGCCCTCGGACAAGACCGCGCTGATCAGCATCATGGGAATGTGGTCTTTGGAACCCGCCCCGGGAGCCGAGTAACCGACTAACACCCAACCGATGTCGGCACCGGTGTTAAGGTCGATCCTCTTCTCCGAGGCCTTCGGTTCCCAAGCGACCGAAAGATCCGCGATGTTGTTGGATATCAGTCCCTCAAAGGTCTTCCTCAATTTGTCCTCTACCTCTGCGCGAGGATAGCGACCGACCATAGCCCAAACGATGCGATTGGGAACCAGAAATTTCTTGTGGAAGTCCGCTAGGACTTGACTGTCCACCCGCTCCAACGCTAAGGCGCCGCCGGTGTGCTGCCGACGGTAGGGATGGTAGCGGTAGAAAAGCGTTTGAAAGATTGCATAGAGCTGATTGTTGGGACCTCCTCCCCCACTGCGGATCTCATCAACTAAAATCTTGCGCTCCTTGGCCACCATCTTCTGGTCGTAGCTGTCGTTCTTGACGATCCCAGCCAGCGCGTCAATGATAACATCCGCGTCTTTGGAGGGTCCCACCACGGAAAAACGCAGAAAATCTGGCTCGATGGAGACCTCTTTGGTCACCACTCGATAGGAGTCAGCCAAGGCGTCATTAAGGCGCTCTTGCAAAATTTTTGACCAGAGCGCAATCAGTCCGGCTTGAGGTGTATCCTCATTCTGCAATCCCACCTGGCATAACATCTCGACCGCCACCAGGTCGTGAGCAGGAGACTCCTTCAGGAGGAAAACCATACCGTTGCTCAGCAGCACACGACGTGCTGGAGTGGCTCTGGCGGCTAACGTCTGTCCCCGGGTCGGCTTGGGACTTTGGGCCCAAACCGCAGTCGGCATTAGGAGACTTAGGGCGATCAAAACACCTAAGGTCCGCATCATGAACGTTTCCCTCGGCCCGGCTTTAAGGTGTATCCCCAATAGCCGCCGCCCATATACTTTTGGGCCGCGGCCACCACATCGGCTCGCGTCACCTCACCTATGGATTTATCGTACGTCTTCCAAAAGTCCGGCACACCGAGAACCGCATAAAAGCCCACCGAGTCCGCCTTGCCGGAGTTCGTCTCGTTATTGACCAGAAAACTCTGGCTAAGAAGGGCCTTGGCTCGTTCCAGTTCAGAATCCGTGAAATCGCCATTGCGAACTTTGGCGATCTCGGCGATGAGGGCGGTTTTCAATTCCTCATACTTCTTGTCGGCGGCCACCGCGCTGATGACAATCAGCCCATGTTGGAGTGGTGTCTGGAATGTCACGTCCACTGACTGTGCCAATTCCTTTTCTTCCACCAGGACCTTCTTCAGACGGCTTTCGCTCCCCTGACCCAAGAGAAAGCTGAGCACATCCACCGCGTAGACATCAGATGTCTCTTTGCCCGATGGTGAGGGATATCCCAAGAACAAGATCGTGGACCCAACTGGGGCGGTACCTTCTTTGAAGACCGGTTCCTCAGGAGCCGAGGGAGGCTCCGTGAGCTTTCTCGGTTGAGCCCCCTTGTCGGAAAAGCTCGCAAAAACGGTGCGAGCCTTGGCGAACGTTTTCTCCGCGTCCACATCGCCAACGACAACCACCGTACATCGGCTCGGATGGTAGTTGTCGTTGCGCCACTTCGAAAGTTCGGGTCTTCCTAACGATCTGATGCTCTCCTTGGTACCGATGGTGGACCTCGAATAGGGGTGGTCCCCATACGCCATCTCATACAAACTGTCGTAGGCTAGGCGCCCGGGGTTAGCCTCGCCTAGGCGATATTCTTCCAGAACGACGTCGCGTTCGGTTTCGATCCCCTCCGGCTCAAGTTCGGCCCGCATCAAAGCATCCGCCAGCAGTTCCACACCGCGGTCGGCGTGCTCACTGGGCAGAGCGATGAAAAAGTGAGTCATGTCCTTGGCGGTGGTCGCGTTGGTCACTCCACCCAGGTCTTCGATGGACTTCTTGAAGGCGAGTCCCGATAATGACGGAGTTCCCCGGAAAAACATGTGTTCGTAAAAATGCGCCAAACCTGACGTCTGCGGCGTCTCGTCGAGACTCCCGGCCGCAATGAAGATGTTGACGGAAACCGTTGGTGAGGCGGGATTCTCCATGACCACGACTCTTAACCCGTTGGGGAGTTCGCGGTCGATAAGTTCGGTGGCCCAAGCGGCACTCTTGGGGAGACAGACGAGGCAACCCAGCGCGGCCACGAGAAGAATCTTTTTGAACATGACATGCCCTTTTCGCAGGTCGGGTCTTAAGCCTTCCCCGCGGCCCGGGTTCGTTGACAACATACTCGTGAAACGATCTCTAGGGAGTAGAGTTGCGGCGACCTTGCGAAGTGCCCAAGCAGGAGTGCTCTTCTCAGACGCGCGAGAGGAAATAACTAAAGGAGCCGCGAGACTCCTTGAGTTATTTTGCTTTGGTACCGCGTACGGGATTCGAACCCATGATTTCCGCCCTGAGAGGACGGCGTCCTAAGCCTCTAGACCAACGCGGCTAGTAGTTCCGTGGGGGTGATGGCTGCCGAGGAAGGAGTCGAACCCTCACGTACGGATCCAGAACCCGCTGTCCTACCATTAGACGACTCGGCAACGTTGGCGACCCACCGAAGCTCACGGCAGATCCTCCGGCAGTATAAAGAATGGGGTATATTTCGTCAAGGGTGGGACAACTCATCAGAGGCGCAGCAAATCATCCTTGCAGGATGCGCGCCGAATCCGGCCTCCTTACATCCAAATCTTCTTGGCTGTCAGTCCGCCGTCCCAGCGTCGTCCTCCTTCGACCCGCATCTTGTCCCCGGGTCGAACGGCATTGAAAAATCCTTCATAGGAGAGCTTTTCGTCTCTGAACCATCCGTCGCCACTCGTGTGACGTTTTGTAACGTTGGTGCTCGCAGTCAAATAGATCCAGTTTTGGTGCTCGTCCGGCTTGGCTTCCAAGAGAGCGACACTGATCCGTTGATGATCTTCATCGAGTGCCACCACTCGAAACTCTCCCGAGGCAAGAAGAAGCTGGCCAGACGAATGCTCACTACTGACAAGAAAGACTCCTAGAAATGCGAAAAGTATAAGAATCTTAAATCGATGGTAGCGCATGGCAAACCTCCATATTTAAGGCTTTTCAATTCTTGGCGTACTCCCTCCATGTGGAAAGGAAGCGCGGACCACGCCGGCCCAAACAGATCAGGAGAAAGAACGCTGCAACTAAAGGGGCCGCGTTCAATCCGAGCAGAAAAACGCCGAGGAAAGGATGAGTCGGCCAGCCTTGATGAACGATCAAAGTTTGTATCAAAGAAAGACTAGAGTCGGCCAGAACCATTCCGAAGAGCACCGGCCCGATCCACCTGTGCTGTCGGGAGATAGTATCGAGTTCCCAGCGATGCGCGAAGAATCCAACAGCCAAAAGTACGTCATAGACGGCCCAGATCTTCGGTGCCTGAGCGTAGCCGAAGATCAGTTCGCCGTCGAGGTTCCAAAGAATAGGAATCCAGAGGCAAAGTGACCAGGAGAAAAAAGCGTTCAGTCGTCGCAACACCCGTCCTGGAATCTTCAGAGCCAGTTTGACAAATATTTTCGCTATGGAAGCGAGGGCAAATCTTGGCAAGGAACCCCGAGCGAAAACTTCGAGGACCGCCCACAGAATTGCCGCTGGGCTTCCTCGGCGATGAGCCCAATAGACCGTCTCCCAAGCATCCGGCTCAAGTTTCTCACGGTAATCCAACAGTCGCCGAAAACCATACAACGGCTCCCAGGCTGCCAGAAGGGCAGTGCACACGCTCGTCGGCAGAAACCCTAAGATGCTGGGGTACTCAGATTGAGATCTGTCCTCGACAAGCCCACGAAACAGCGGTGTGATCCCCAGCGACAGGAACTCGCCCTCTTCGAGGTGAGTTTTCAGCAGACTACAGAGCAGCAGTTCTCCAGAACCGTTTGGGGCGCTGTTTAACAGCAATTGATGTTCCAAAAGCCACCCTCGTCGGCCGGCGACCAAGATGCCAAGCCCTATCGGCTTCTCAATCTCGCCGGCCCTCAGTAAAAAATACCGACGGTGAGCTTGACCGTGAGCAAGGTGAAGCTCCACAAGAAAAGAAAATTCCGCTAACGGTTGGCGCTGCCAGCGCGCCTCGAACAGGTCATCGAGGCAACCCCGACTCTGACACTCCCAGAATTCCGCTGCGGAGACTTCCTCCAGGAAGACGTCCTTTTTGAGGGCCCGACGGGCTTGACGACGCATCTCCCTGTGCTTATCCGGCTGTTCGGGCCCCCGCAGGGTGGGCTCGAACACGGGCCCCGCCGCAAAGAGAGGTTGGCGACCGATTTCGCGGACTTGCCACTCGGCTAAATGCGGGAGATCCGCTGTCTCACAGCCAAAGATGATGGGCGACTGCCCTCGTTGAAGTGACCATTCCTCGAGTTGCCTGAGGTTCTCTTCGGGACGGCCCCCTCGGGGCATACCCGCGGTGACGAGATAGCGCCCCGAATTCAGATAATGCCAACGACTGCTTCGCCCGGCGCCCTCTTCCAGTGCGCAAGTCCATCCTTGGTTAGAGACGAAATCTGGAGCAGAGAGATCCCTCAAAGCGGACTACAGATTCCGGTGAGCTTGATCCTGCTCAAGACATTGGTCTATGTAAGTTTTGATAGCCATGGAATCCCGTTCATTCATCTCATCGAACTTCAAACCCACTTGAACCCGACCCGACGGCATCACCTCTTGCCACATGACCTCAGCGAGCGCCCCCACGGTAGGAAGGTCGAATTCCAAGAAAATCTTAATAGGGAATCTCGCACCAACCTCTAGAGTCTCCGAGAGACAGATCCTCATCCCTTCCACGGACAGGTCCAAGGTCAAGGGATAGAGCCAACGTTCGCCCCCATCGCCACTCAACTCCACGCCGAGAACACGGTTGAGACGGAAATGAAGCCGACGTCCCTGAGGAGAGGCTCCTTTCATAATGGCTGCGACCACCTCTTGGGCTTGGGAGTCTAAATCTTGAAACGCCAACCCCGAAACGACCATACCCCCTACCAGACTTTTCGCCCAAACTACGCGGACGGGAAACGTTTCTCGGGGCTTGCGTCGAGCCAACTCATTGCCGAAGGCGGCCAGCCCAATTTCCAATGAGAACGTCCGATCATCAGGAAAGGGATCGTCTGAGTTGACCCGCAGACCGCCTTCGGAAATATCCACCAAATGGAGATAACACTCCCGTTGGGAATTCCCATCGTGAATTTTCGTGGAGATCAGTCGATTGAGTTTGACGCCTTTGCGTCCGGTCTGACGGCGTTCGTCCTCAGAGAGGGCCCCTTCACCCACGAGTTCCTGGTTTTCGACGACGTCCTCGTCGTCGGACGGCGCGTCCTGAAGATCGATCTCCACCGTGGTTTCGGTGGACGGATCGGAATCGCTCTCCTCGAGTTCAACCTCCTCAGGGTCCTGAGGAGCTGTAACGTCCTCAGGGTCCTGGGAAGCTGTCACGTCCGTGACAGATGCGGCAGGTTCGTCCTCGTACTCGTCGTCCTGACTCACGCCACGGTCTCCGGCGAGCGGCTTTTAGACAGACGTTCGGTGTAGAGAGGGAAGCCATCGGAAAGCTCTTTGACTTGCTGTCGAATAGTGGCAAGGTGAGCCTTGTCGTCGGGCCGTTTGAAGACCTCCAGTATCAAACCACCAACCTTTTTCATCTCTTCGCTCTTCATTCCACGGGTGGTTAAAGCGGGAGTTCCGAGACGAATCCCACTGGTGATCGCGGGGGGGTTCTTGTCAAAAGGGATGGCGTTTTTGTTGCAGGTGATGCCGGCCTCTTCAAGAGCCGCCTCGGCGATGCTGCCGGTTAACCCTAGGGGTGTCATATCGACCAGCAACAGATGATTGTCCGTTCCGCCGCTGACCAGTCTCAGCCCGCCGGCAACCAGAACCTCGGCTAAAGTTCGGGCGTTTTCCACGACGTGGGCGATGTAGGTCTTGAAATCTGGACGCAAAGCCTCCCCGAAGGCCACGGCCTTGGCCGCGATAACGTGCTCTAAAGGTCCGCCCTGATAGCCGGGGAAAATCGCGCGGTCAACAGCTTTAGCGTATTTCTCTTTGCAAAGAATCAAGCCACCACGTGGGCCCCGCAGAGTCTTGTGAGTTGTGGACGTGACGATGTCTGCGTATTCCATGGGGTTTTGATGAGCTCCTGCGGCCACGAGCCCCGCGAAATGAGCCATATCAACCAGAAAAAGCGCACCAATCTCGTCGGCGACCTCGCGAAAAGGAGCGAAATCGATGGCCCGGGGATAGGCGGAATAGCCGGCCACAAGAATATCTGGCTTTTCGGCCCTGGCCATTTCCTGAATAGCTTTGTAGTCCAGCAGTTCGGTCTTGGGGTCCACACCGTAATGCACGATCTGGAAGTGACTTCCGGAAAAGTTCACTTTATGACCGTGGGTGAGGTGACCGCCGTGGTCAAGCGAAAGAGCCATCAGTTTCTGACCGTGCTTAATCACCGAGTAGTAGGCCGCGATGTTCGCGGAGGCTCCAGAGTGGGGCTGAACATTAGCATGGTCGGCGGAGAAGAGTTGACAGGCACGCCGGCGGGCGAGTTCTTCCGTCACATCGACGTGCTCACAGCCGCCGTAATAACGTTTGCCTGGATATCCCTCGGCATACTTGTTGGTGAGAACGCTTCCTTGCGCTTCCAGAACAGCTTCCGAAACGAAATTTTCCGAAGCGATCATTTCAAGGGTTTCGACCTGCCGCTGTGTTTCGCTCACAATGGCGCGCGCCACCTCCGGGTCGTTTTTCCAAAGCTGATTGAGCATCGTTCTCCTAACCTTCCATCGACGTTCCGACTTTAGGGCCCGCTAAGCCAAGCGGCAATTGTTATCTTCCAAAAAAAAAAGCCCCGCCGAGCGGGACTCTTCTCTCTTTCACCCTGGTTTCCTCGGGCAAGTTGGTCTCTTAAATTTAAGCGACACCTTCGTAGGGACGGTAGTCAGCAGGCAAGTTGTCCGGGAATCTAGGGTTGGGCTCGGACATCGCGGCGAGACGGCGCAGAAGTCCTTTTCCGCGTCCCATGGCCTCGGGGGTCATCCGTGAATCAGAGTTCGTACTGCTGGTATCCTTCTTGTCCTTCTTGTCCGGAGGGATGAAAGCCGCGATGTGATTGGTCAGCATGTTGCGCGTGCATTCGCCAAGCTTGGTCAAAGCGGACAGACCGTAGGTCGAAGCTTTATCGTTGGAATTGAGGGAGCGACAGGAGTGGTCGAGACCAATGTATTTTTCGAGACCGTTCAGAAGCTGACCACGTTGATTGACATTGCCGTTGGCTTGGCCTGTCTGTCCGGGTCTTTGATTTTGAAACAGGACGCTGGCGCGAGCCAAAGACGACTGGCCATTCAACCGGTTATTGAGCATGTGGTAGGAACTGGCGTTACCGGCGGGACCACCACGACCCGCTTTGGCATTCTGTCCGGAATTGTTGTTGGCCTGAGTGTTCTGGTTCTGAACCCGAGGGCGTCGAACGCGAACTCTGCGGGTGATTGTTTGGCCCGTTCTCGCGGGCTGTTGGCCATAGGGATCGTTGAGACGGGTCTGCTCAGCACGATCTTCAGCGGTAATACGGGCTTTCGCCTCCGTAGGTGTCTCCCGGTTCGGAATTGATCCACCTGAGAGGGGAAATCCGCCTGCTGCTCCGCCTTGATTTACACTAGGTCCAAATGCCATTTTTGCCAACTTTCTCTAACTTCTTACGCCTATTATCCGACAGCTCTAAGGTTTATCCATTGCAAACTTGTTAACTTGTTGTAACGAAAATGTTAACTCTGTCTAGTCTGCTTCAAAATATTCTTCGGGGGCAGGAACCTCGTCCCCTCTCAAAGCAGCCTCTTCCGTGGCTCCAGAGTACCCATTAGCGACCAAACTTCGCCTTCGCCAGTCAATCCTTTTACTGGTGGCCGTCCTTGGCGTCGCTGTATGTTTCGTAACAGGCGGCCATCTGGCCGCCTACCGGGCCTACAGCGAGGGGCTACCTGTTTGGGACCGACCCGACCGACCGAACTGGCAAACGCAACTCGAAGCCGCCGCGACCGCTCCGTTGAGGATGATGACAAGCCATGACTACAGCGCGGATTCCTCGCGCCGGCCACTGATCGCCTTGACCTTCGACGACGGCCCTTACCCGCTCTACACCTCAGCTCTGCTGGCCATGCTGAAGGAGCATCAAGTCAAAGCGACATTCTTTCTGGTGGGACGGCGGGTTCTGGAGTTTCCGGCCCTCACTCAACGGATCGCAGATGACGGTCACGAATTGGCGAACCACACCTTCACCCATCGTCGCGAAGGAGAACTGGGGTCCGGCGAACTGGAAGAAGAACTTCTTAGCACCGAAAACGCTATGGCCTCAGTGTGTGGAGTCAGAACCCATCTTTTTCGACCCGCCGGAGGCTCGCTTTCCCCGAAAGGGACTCAGCGCGTAAAAAGCCTCGGATACACCTTAGTAGACTACACCGTAAATCCGGGCGACTGGTGGGTTCGCTCATCCCAGGATCTGCTCGACGGCACCTTCCGCGGACGCAGTCGAGAAGGCGTGGTGCTTCTGCACACCGGTTCGCTCCCGCTCGTACGAGCTCTTCCCGTCTACATCAAGACCCTGCGCGATAAGGGATTTCGATTCGTCACCGTCTCCGAACTGGTGGGAGCCGTCGATAAACCCTTGCCTGTTTCGCCTCGTCTCAAAGACGGGGAATCCGCGGGGGCGCTGCGCCCTTAAGCCTCGACTGCGGGGAGGCCTAACTCTTGAGTTCGGCGGGACCTTCTCCAAAGAGCGCATCGATAAAAAGTCGTGGTGCGAAGGGTCGGAGATCATCGAGCCCCTCCCCCACTCCAATAAACTTAACCGGGATACCAAATTCCTGGGCCACGGCCACCATAATTCCGCCTCGCGCTGAGCCATCGAGTTTGCACATAACAAGTCCAGTAATCGGCGTCACAGCAGAGAATTGACGAGCCTGAGAAAGTGCATTCTGTCCTGTGGTAGCATCCAATACCAACATCACTTCGTGAGGGGCGTCGGGGATCTCTCTCTCGATGACGCGATGGATCTTGTCTAACTCTTTCATGAGGTTGCTCTTATTCTGAAGCCGCCCCGCGGTGTCAATGATGAGGATATCTGTCCCGCGCGCCTTCGCCGCCGAACAGGCGTCGTAGACAACAGCGGCGGGGTCCGAGCCTTCCTTGTGCTTGACGAGGTCCACATCGAGTCGCTTGGCCCAACTCTCCAACTGCTCGATGGCGGCGGCCCTAAAGGTGTCGGCGGCGGCCAGCAAAACCGAAAAGCCCTGCCCTTTGAGATACTGCGTCAGCTTAGCAGTCGAGGTCGTTTTTCCCGCGCCGTTCACGCCGACCATTAAGATCACGTTGACCCGACCAGGTTCGATGTTCAGGGTACGCTTGTTTTCATCGGTGAGCAAAATCTCTTTGATCACTTCGCGCAGTCGGTTCGTCAGATCAGTGGGTTTTGAAAGACCATGCTCTTTGGCATAGCTCTCCAGGTCTTCCATGATCCTCTCGGTGGCGGCTGTTCCCACGTCCGAGGTGATAAGCGTGTCCTCGAGTTCTTCCCAGAAATCTTCGTTGATCTTCTTGTGCAGTCGAAAAACCGACGCGAGTTGACCCATCAGACTTTTACGAGTCCGCTCTAAGCCCGCCACCATATTCTCGAAAAACGGGTCGACCGGCGTCAAGGCCAGTTTCTTGGTCGCCTCCCAGGCGCCCCGCAAAAATCCTTTGCCGTCGTCGGCCTGTTCAGCTTCCGTAGGTTGGGTCGCGTCTTCCGCCTCAGACTCGCTCGTTATCGAAGCCTCGACGGTAACGTCTATCTCAGCGCGCTTTTCCGTAGGATCCTCGGCCGTTTCGATGAGCGTCTCGGGGGCGGCAGCCGAAGAGCCCAAGCCTGCATCGACGTCTCCAGACTCTGGAGCGCTCTCGGCTATTTCCGCCGCGCCCTCGACACCGTCGGGCTCTTCCGTCTTTTCTTTTTTCCGAAACCAGTTGATCGCCATGAGGCCTCCAGTGAGTGTCTCTTACAGTATAGGTAGGGCGATTTGACCGACGACCGGTTCATAGCCTTCAAGTTCAGCCAAAGACTTGGCCAACCGTCCCCACTCGGTCACTTCCGTGAGCAGGTGAATGCGCACACATCGTTCGCCCATCTCGGTGTTCGTCGAACACTCCTCGATTCGCTGAAACGCTTCGCGGATGCTGATCCCTTGATCGCCCAGGACTCCGGCAACTTTGCCGAAGACGCCGGGTGCATCCAACACTTTGAAACGAATCCACCAACGGTAGCGGTAAAACTCCAGTGGCAAAGTATCCAGCGGCTCTCCCTCATGATAAGAGGGAACCTCCACGACCCGATGACGCGCTTTTCGAGCCAGTTCGTAGAGGTCCCTCACCACCGAGCGTGCGGTTGGGATACCGCCGGCGCCTTTGCCTATCATAGCGAAAGGCTCATCGCGACCGAAAAGCTGGAGAGCAACTCCGCTCGTCTCGCCCTCAACGGCCGCTAAGGGATGATGGGCGTCCAAGAGACCCGGTCCGGCCCACAACTCAAGCCCATCGGGGGTTCGTCGAGCCGAAGCGAGTGGCCTCACCACCAGTCCCGCGGCCTGAAACTGAACGACATCACTTCCCTCTAGATCTTCGATTCCGCGCCGCCAGATCGAACGCCAGCGAACCGGCGTATGAAAGACGATGGAACTCAAGATCGCGACTTTCTGAGTGGCGTCCGAACCGTCCACGTCCAAGGTAGGATCCGCCTCAGCGAACCCAGCCATCTGAGCCGCTTTCAAAGCCTCTCCGTAGTCATCGCCCGCAATCATTTTGGACAAAATGTAGTTCGAAGTCCCGTTAAATATCCCAATGAATCCTTGAACGTCGGCGTCCGACGGCAAATTGCGTACCGTCTCGATGATAGGTATCTCTCCACAGACCGCCGCTTCAAACCCGATGTTGCGACGATTGCGTCTCGCCGCATCGAGGATCTCCGCGCCGTGCTCGGCCAGCAGAGCTTTGTTGGCCGTCACCACGTCCTTGCCGGCCTCTAAGGCCGCCAGAACGAATTCTCTGGCCGGCTCTAAGCCGCCCATCAGTTCGGCCACGACGTCGATCCTCTCGTCTCTCAAGATCTCCTGAAAGTCCTTGACAAGGGTTCCGTGAAAGTTTGGTCGCGCTTTCTTGGGGTCGCGGACCAGGGCTAAGGGGAATCGTAACTTGACGCCTGTTTTACGCTGCGAAAAAAGCTGTCTTGAGTAATCTAGGACTCCCCCGCCGACCGTTCCGAGGCCCAAGAGAGCGACCTGAACCTCGTCGCTACGAAAAAGATCACGATAGAGGCGCCGGATAAGGGCGTGGGCGCCCCGTTTCAAAGCGATCACCTCGAAAGAGCTTCCGGTTAAGAGTTGCGGGCTCTTGTGAACAAGAGGAGCGCCGTACTTTTCAGGATTGTCCAGTGAAGCGATGGCTTGATGAATCTTGGCCAACTGCGTGTGATCGCCCGCCAACCCGTCGCCCACGACCTTGATCAGGACTTGGTCACGGGACAGATGAGCCTCGCGGAAGTGCCGCTCCAAGGCTTCCACTTGGTCAGTGAGACGGTTGAAGACGAAAGAAGCTCTTCCGGTAGAGTAAGAGGCCATCAAAAGATCGCTATCGGCCACGCTCCGAACCTCTTCATAGAGTTCGCGGTAGTCCTCATCGCGGTCCAAGTAGACGGTGAGCAGTTGCACCTTCTCCAGGGCGGTCACCCCTTTGGCGCGGGCACTGTCGTCTCCGTGACTCTCCACGATGGTGCGTGGGCCGTCGGGATTAAAGGTGTTCCCCAGGATCATTCGCAGATGCTTACCCTTTTTAGCCGCCAAACGGGCAGCAGATAGGCACTTCTGATAGAGAACACGAGACCCGAAGGCCGCCATCTGGTAGGCCTCCTCGTGGGAAAGGCGCTCGATGGTTTTCGGATGGCCTTCAAGGCGTTGGGTTTGATTGAACAGGTTGGGATTGGCCGCTGCCACGCCGTTGACGTCCGACCAGATTTCAACGTCACGCTTCAGGGCCGCTCCCAGCGCGGCCGCCGTGTAGTCCGAGCCGCCCCTTCCTAGAGTGGTAGGACGTCCGTCCGCGGTCACTCCGATGAATCCCGGAACCACGAAACCCGTTGGAGAACTGATCACGGCGGCTGCGATCTTCTCCAACGACTCTTCCAAAAGATCCGAATCTCCAAATCGATCCGTAGTCACCATCGAAAGCGCCGCCGGCCAACCCACCGCCATCTTCCAGCCACGCTCGCAGAGCATATGGGCCATAATTACGGCGGAGAAGGTTTCTCCAAAACAGATCACCCGGTCGGTTTCTTCAGCCGTCGCCGGACGTGAACATGTGCCCAGCGCAGTTTTCAGATTCTCAATGTAGGGGTTCAGTAGATCGCTGGGGAGTTCTAAACTCGCCAAGAGTTCCGTGTGGATCGCTACCAGTTGACCCAGGGCATCCTCAGGCTGATCCGAGGCCAGCACATCAAGCAGAAGGTCGGTCACCTTGCGGCGACCCGGAACGGATCCCACCGCCGAAACGACCACCAAAGGGTTCTTGTCCCGACGACTCTCGATCACCGTCAACGTCTGAAGCCAAGCATCTCGGTCGGCAAGAGAGGTGCCGCCAAATTTCATTACCAGTCTAGGGCGCATATGGCCGCGCCGTTCGACCTCAGGCCGGGTCGTGCCTCTCAATGAGAAAAAGGCAGTGAGCCTAGTTGGCCGTCGGTCGGGAAGCTAACTCGTTGGCTGGGGTCTTCGGCGGTCTAGAGCCAACGACGTCAGAGACATCCTCCGGCTGGACCCTTAAAGTTTGGGCGTAATAGGACCGAGGTCCAGTTCCTCAATGAATGTGACTGAAACGAAGAGGCGTGTTGGGTCGTCGGGGAACTCCTGAAATCCAAAGTCGAGACTTAGATACCACTGTTTGGCCTCTTCGTCGATGGTGTCCAAAATGAGAGCGAAGATTCCAATGCTCTGAGATGCTCTCTTCACTTCAGCCATAGCCCGCAAGAGCATGCGTTGCCCCAGTCTCCGACCCTGGAACTTGAGGTCTACGGCAAGCCGACCAAGTAAAATGACGCCGATGGACCCCCTGGGAAGTTTCTTTTGGTCTGTCACAGCGACACTTTCCACCGTGCGGGTAACGAGCGTAAAATAGCCTTGAATCTGGGGATAGGACGGCTTTTCGACAACGACCTGGGTCACTCCCAAATGGCGATCCGCATTCTGTTTGGCCTGCTGCTGGATGAAGCGATTAAGCGGCTCCTTCCCACAGTCGAAAGAAGCTCGGTCATGGTGGATTGCTAAGAGATCGACGTAGCTCAAGACGATCGGTGTCGTTTGTAGTCTTCCACAGCATCAAGAAGTTTTGAAGAAGGCGGAGTTGGTGGAGCCTCAAGAACTTTGAGAAAAGCCTGAAAGGTCGACTGGGACAGTTGTATGCGCTCCTCTTGCTGCAAGACATCTCGAGCTTTTTCAGCCAGAGCAACTTCAGTGAAAGCAGTGATGGACTGGCCACACAACTTGGCGGCGCTTTCCACTTTACTTTTGAGAGAGGGACTGATTCGACAGTGGATTCTTGAGTTCGAGTCCGTTTTTCCTTTAGCATTAGGCATAACTGATTTTCTCACAAAGGCACATATGTGTCAATTTGCCACATATGTGCCACGGGATATTCCTAGGAGACCTTGCTTCCCTTCTATGCCATGATGCTTTCAGCCGTCTGGTGGTCGAGGAGAACACCTCGCACCCGGCTTACGCGACCTTTCCAGACCTGGTCACCGCGATTCGAAGGCCGGCGCCAGACCAAGACAACGCTCCCACTGTTTTCTACGAGACAACCAAGTTCACATATGACGCGATGAATGGTAATCTAGAAAGCGTGGAAGACGCCGATGGAGAAGTCACATCTTTTCCCCTCTACAACAGTTCTGGGCAGGTCAAGGAGATCGTCAACCGACGCGGCTTCAAGACTCTTCTAGAATACGATTCTCGCTCCAACGTCACCAAGGTCTCTGTTCAAAAGAGCCTCAACCCTCTCGACAACAATCCTGTAACAGACTTTCGCTCGATTGAAATGGATTACGACGCTTATGACAACCTTCTTCAAGTCGAGGACGCGAACGGGAATAAAGTCTCCGTCACCTACGATGGAGCGGACCGTCCTCTCACCATCACAGACGGCAACACCGTGGACACTGTTTTTGAATATGTGGACCGAGTGCTCAAACAGGTGACCTTGCCCAAGAACAACGATTCTACGCCTAACACTCGTCTCGCTAAAACCGAGTATGATTCCGCCGGTCGCCCTGTCGCCGTCAAGCGACAGGACACCAATCATGGGCCTGAACTCCGCGTAGGCTTCTCCTACAACGGTTTTTCCCAGCTCATCGCATTGAAACGACTCAAAAACGGCGTTGAGAAGAGTCACACCTCTGATGAGTTTGCAAGCCGCAGGCGCTACCGAAGGTATCGTCAAGGGCGTCTTCTCAAATCCACGGACGCTAACGGTAAAGAGAGCACAGCGGCCTACGAGCCTTACTGTGTTGGTATGGCCACCACCTCGGCGCGTGGCGTCAGAAGAAAAGCAAGCTTCGACACCTTGTGCCGTCTAACCGAGGTAGAAGTGGGGACCCCGGCCACGGATCCCCTTGAAGTGACCAACGCTAGTGAAATTCGAACTTTCGAGTTTGATGATCTCGGGCGCGTTACCAAGACGATTCAGGGCCCGTCTTCTTCCTCTACCCCTTCTGTCTACGGTCAAGCCAAGTTTGGACAGAGTTCTTACGGAAGCACAACCGGTAGCCAAACCGCGGGAGAGCGCGCTTTTCAGTACGACGCTCTCGCAAGCCGTAGGTGCTACCGAAGGTACCGTCTCAAAAAGATCACCTTTGAAGACGGCAAAACCATGGTCTATGAGCACGACGTGGAAGGCAACGTCACTCAGGTCACCGAGAATACAAGTGGTACTTCAAAAGTCACTCAATTTTCGTACTATGGGGACAACCGTCTTCATACTGTGACGTATGTTAGAAGCGGCGGAAACCAAGTGTTTACCTACGCCTATGACCCGGGCGGACGGCCGCTCACGCTCACCTACCCGGTGAGCACTGGGATCGTGGCCCACTTTGATGATGGAGCGACGCCAACACCAAATCCCGGCTGGGATGGCAACGGGCAGCTGCTCCATCTGCGCTACGTCAAAGACGGCTCGACCACCATCCGACGGTTCCAGTTCAGCTACGATGATGCCGGCAATCGCATCACCCAGCTAGACGTGACGCCAGCTAAAGCCACCTCCTGGGCCTACGGATACGACTGGCTCGCAAGCCGTAGGCGCTACCGAAGGTATCGTCTGGAAACGGTCAAAAAGGCCGAGGCCGCGACGGTCGGTGCCCTGGGCTCTCTCCAACTGGTCTCAGTTTATGAA
>JBBKWP010000075.1:0-20192 GCA_037968995.1 Candidatus Xenobia bacterium | reverse complement strand
CCAATCAGGTCTTAGTCCCAATGTTCACAGGCCCTAGAAGGCCAGCCAAACGTTCGACTGGTAGCCTGATTGATTTCAGTACACAGAAATCTTGAATGGCTCGGGCAGATGAGACAAATCTTAGCGTTAGTTTAGTGGAGGCGCTGTAAGTTCTGTTGGCCGCGCGTCAGAGCAGAAGGTCTAGCTCTTTTAAGGTAGATCTCACTCGCTCGGGAAAAATGCCGATCTCGTTTTCAAAAATTTTCTGGGCTTGTTCGTAGTGTGCGATCGCCTCGGCTGGTCGTCCCTGCCCCGCGAGAGCCTCTAGCAACAAGATGTGGGACTCTTCACGCAGGTCGTCGGCACAAAGTAGGTCTCGCGCACATTGCTCGGCCTGAGCATAGTCGCAAGCGAGAATGTGGCAGCGGGCTACGATCGTTAACGCCTGAGTTCTCATAGCCGCAAGGCGAAAACGCATAGCCACAACCCAGTCTTCATCGAAACTTTCCAGCATATCGCCGTTGTAGAGTCTTAAGGACGCTTGGGCCAACATCATCGCCTCATGGGGTTGGCCCTCGGTGAAGGCGAGCCGAGTACGGGCATAAGTCTCCTCAAAATCCTGGAAGTCGAACCGGCAAGGAAAGTCGAGGGTCAGGCTGGTGTCCTTGCGTTTCCGTGAGACCACTTCACGACTTTCGTCGCCTAAAATCGATCGCAACGCGCGCCGAACCTGCGCCAAGCTGTTGCGTAGGCTATCTCGGCCCTTTTTGGGCCCGGCATCCGGCCAGAGTTCTTCCGCCAGCATATCGCTGCTGACGGATCGTCCGCCCGCGAACGCCAGGCGAAGAAATAGTTTTATCGTCTTGAGCGTCGGGAAGACCTCTGCTCCGGCTGTGCATTCCCCGAAACGAAAGCAAAGTTTACCGAGGGTCTCGATATACAGGGGTTGATGCCCCGAATGGAACTGAGGGGCTTCCGCGGGCTCTCCAAGGACCGGTGTCGACATAAGGACTTTGGTCCATTGGGCAGGAGGGATGTTACTCAGGCGGTCCAGTAGGGGGCCGTGGCACGGCTCACCCATTCTGGTCAGGAGGTTTCGGGCTAAGCGGCCGTCCACCTCATGGACGATAGCGTTAAGAAAGATCGGAATAGTGTAGGGTCGGTACCTTTCCACAATGTCGAACACGTCGTGACGACCAACCAGCTTCATAAAAGTTGTCAAGTAGTCTAGATGCTCCGGGTTGTCACCCCCTTGCGTGAACAATGTCATGCACGTTTGAAAGCTTAAAGCGGCGGTGAGATCAGGAACGCTCGCCAGGCTTTCGTATCTTCGGATCAGCTTTTCCAGAATCTCTTTACCTAGTGGTTTCGCTTCTAGCCATTCCAGGAGTCCCCAAAGCATCTGATAGCCAAGGCGATCGCTATCGGTGACACTTCGGTGCCGAACCTGTTGGAGGATTTCACGTGCCCGCTCGAGTTGAAGGCGCTCGCAGTAAACCATGAATTGGCCCGAGATGGCCCCGAGCGCTAATCCAGGATCCTCCATGCGGGCGGCCATGCGCTCGGCCGCTAGGTAGGAACGCAGAGCCCACTCGGTTTCGTGGATCTGAGTATAGAAATGGCCCAGGTTTAGATAATGACGGCAATGGGCGACTTGAAACTTGCGGTCGGTTCCGGAATTCCCCAACCCAGTTCGCTCAGACAGGTAGTCCCGCAATGCCGAGACAAAGGCTGGATCGAATTGAAGTCCCGCAAGCTCCTGCAATCGACCGACGGCGGTAGATGTTGTCTCAGGAGGTCTATGCGCCTTGGGCGTGACGAGATCAACGTAGGCGTCGATGACGGCCATAAGACGAGCTTCCTTACAGATAGCGTTCCCCTTAAGTTTGGCAATCGAGCCGGTCCCGTCGTACCACTCGTGACGCTGCTCTAGAATCTCAAGACAGCCGTCGAGCCCTCGAATTCCCGAAAGGACACCGCGAAAAATCTGCTCCTCCCGAGTGTGGATAGAGACGTCTCTCCCAGTCCGTCCCTGCAACCCGCTGATGGGAAGATTGCGCTGGGGATGCTTTTCCTCCATCTGCAGCAACACTCCGAGCGTGTGAATCTCGGCGGCTTTTACCAATCGGCGAACATCGGCATCCGCGAAGCGTAGGTAATGGGCCAGCTCACCACAGTAATGGGCTACCAACTCGCAGTGGTCGATATTGAAGGGGTTCCGCAGCTCCAGAAGTTTGACAAAGGAGCGGAGTAGGTCGTAGTAGCGTTCCTCGATATCGTCCTGCATTCATCCTTATTCCCGCCCTCCCACTCGGGTGCCTTTGCGCCGTTGTTGCGGATGGACTTTACATTTAGCAAGACTCTTACAGAACCAGATCGACAAGAAAGCGAGATCGAAGTTTTGAAACTATATGGCTTCGAGTACCATCTACACTATGAACCGACGCGCGTTCTTTCGCCACTGTCTACTCACCAGTCTCGTGATGAGCACCCATTCCTTAGCGGAACTGCGGGAAAGCCCGTCCCGTGGGGAGTTCAGCGAACTAGAAGAGACCTTAATAAGCATGAAGGTGAGGTTGAGGTCGGGTAATACTGACCCCAGGCAGCTGTCGCGAAATTGTCGCGAGAAGTCGTCGGCGCTCAATGGACTCTTGAGCGCCGTGCTTGAGATCAATCCAGACGTGGACGCTATCGCGACTCGTAGCCAGAGACAAGGTCTCCTAGGCGGATTACCCATCTTAGTCAAAGATAACATCGCGACTGGCGACATGATGATGACTTCGGCGGGGTCGGCGGCGCTATCGGGGCTGCGTTGCTCTGAAGACGCCGACGTGGTCAGGAAGTTGCGTCAAGCCGGCGCGGTGCTCTTCGGTAAATCGAATATGAGCGAATGGGCCAATTTTCGCTCGAGCAACAGCTCTAGCGGTTGGAGTGCCCGAGGTGGGCAGTGCAGAAATCCCTACGCGCTCAATCGATCCCCGTGCGGCTCCAGTTCGGGCTCGGCTGTGGCAGTCTCTGTGGGAATAGTGCCGGCGGCCATTGGCTCCGAGACGGTGGGATCGATCCTTTGTCCTAGCGGAATGTGCGGCATTGTGGGGATGAAGCCCACCTACGGTTCGGTTTCCAATCTCGGCGTCATTCCAGGAGCGAGCTCTTTCGACACACTTGGGCCGATGGCCACGACGGTTTCCGATGTCGCTCTGCTGCTTTCAGCCATAACGATTGAGCCCTCAGATTTTAGCTCCTGTTTGCGACGTGGGGGCATGAAGCTCAGGCGAATTGGTGTTGATAGCAGGTCATTCGGCGTCGACAGCCGAGTCGACCGAATGATAGAAGAGCAGATCGAGGTGCTCAAGTCGTTAGGCGCGACAGTGGTGTCGCTCCCCGACGTTCCCTGTTGGTCAGACCTCTCGGACAGCTTTTTGGAGGTACTGCGATATGAATTCAAAGATGGCATCAATGGATTTTTGGGAAAGCAGCCGGCTCAATGGCCCATCCGTTGCCTGGCCGATGTCATATCTTTCAACCGGACACACCCGGACCTTGAAAACCTGGGTGTATTTGGCCAGGATCTCCTGATCGCGGCGCAATCCGCGGGACCTTTGACCGATAGATCTTACCGAAGCGCACTCGCCGAGGTCAGAAGCTCGGGCGATCTGGCCTCGGTTTTCAAAAGGCACAAGGTGGACGCAGTGGTCGGACCAACCAACGGTCCAGCCTGGGTCATCGACCCTTTCAAAGGCGATCAATTTCAGGTTGGCAATGCGACCGCCGCCGCGGTGTCAGGTTGCCCCAGTATCACCGTGCCCGGCGGTTTCGTGCAGGGGCTTCCGATCGGTGTGACATTCTCCTCGCCCCGTTGGAGCGAACCATCCCTCTTGGCTATGGCTTACGATTACGAGCAAGAGACTCGACATCGTAGGCTTCCAGCTTTGGCCACGTCCACTATGAGTTGATAGCAACCAAAAAGGAAGGCGTTCGATCAAACGTCAAAGGATGAAAGTTTTCTAATGGTTTTTGTCTGAAAGCAGATGGCCAATCACAGCGCCAGTGGCGCCCCCTAAGATGGCTAGCAACGCAAGTGGTCCCGCCGAGGTAAAAGACGGGATCTTGGCGAGCATCACGGCGGCTGAGGGAGCCCCTAAAAAGAGTCCGGTAGTCATCAAACTCGCCACGCCGCTTTCCCATCGTGGTGTCCCAATGTTGGAAGTCGAGGTCAGCACCGGATAAAGCATGCTCGCCCCGCCCCCAACAGCCAAAGCAGCGACGACCGCCGTCTGCGCGACGGCCGGCAGGCAGGCGGCCAGGACCCCCAAGGCCGCACCCGAGATCGCCCCCAGCATGGCGGCGCGGTTCGAGGAGCGCGCAGCCAGCGTGGTGGCGCGGTTCGATGAGTGCGCACCCAGCGCGGTGGCGCGGCTCGAAGTGATCGCTTCTAACGCGGCGGCGCGAGCGGAAGTGAAGGAGTCAGTGTAGCATCCCGTACTCCTGGTGGCGGTAGGCTCCTTCGTCTGCCGAAGCGTTGTGACAGTTTGCTGCTTGATCAGAGAAACGTTGGGCTTCACTCGGTTGTTTTTGATTTCCATTTACGAACGGTAAGCCAACGGTGCAAAATTATCGCAAAATGGCCCACCACCGTCTGAGAATACCTTTGAACTTTGCGATAGTTTTGCGTTTGCAATCTAGCCTTAGCGGCCTTGAGGGTAAACCTCCATTTCGGAACCCCAGGGTCAGCGGGAGGGGATGAGGTTGCAAAACAAAAAATTGACTCCGGAAGTTGTGGAGCGGAGTTCCGTACTGGTCAGGTCGCTGATGGTCTTACTGGAATTTCGCGACCCTTACAGTGTTGGCCACTGCGCCCTGGTGGCTCAGTATTGCGTAAAGCTATCACGATACCTCAATTTTGACGGGCAAGCGATCCAGCGCCTTACTCGATCCGCCGAGATTCACACGCTGGGCGTTTTGCTCCAGGTCGAGGAGAAACAGATGGGCAACTGTTTGCCCACGACACTCCTGGCCCCCCCGCCCTCGAGGGACTTCTCCATTCCGCAGAGGGAATCGGAACTTCTCACGGCGGTCATCAGCGATCTTCCCTATTTCGAAGGCTGCTTAAGTATTCTTCACCAGAGACACGAATGGTTCGACGGCTCCGGTTCCTTTCACGGTCTTTCCGGCGAGGCGATCCGGCGCGAGGCTCGCGTCCTCAGCTTGATCGAAGCTTTTGTCGATCTGGTGACCGCCAAAGCCCACCGGCCGGGAGAGTCCATCGAGACAGCCCTGAATAGACTCAAGCAGTCTTCCGCGAAGAAGTTTGATCCGACTTGCCTCAGTGCGCTCGAGTCTATGCTATCCGAAGACGGACTCCTCGGTAAGGCGGATGTGGCGCGCGCATTTGAGTCCGCGCAGTGCTACTATTTCCTTTGGCTGGGCAATTTCTATTCCCAGGTACGAGAGACCGATCTAGCTCTTCGTCTTTTCCTATCCGCCGAGAAGGTCTCGCAAAGAATGGAGGATTCTATCTCCGAACTCACCTCGATCGAGGGTCAGGTCGTAATTTGCTGTGAACGCGGTCTTCTTGGCAAGGCTCGAGAGATTCTTCAAGCCTTCAAAAAGCGGGAATGTATGGACGAGCATTGCGGTCTGTATTTTCAATTGCTATGGGGGATGGTCGAGTGGCTCGCCGACAATCGGCTGGGAGAGGAAATTGTCGATCACGCATCAGGAATCTATCGCGCCCGAGGGAATTTTCACGGCCTATGTTGCGCTCTCATGATTCAGTCCTTCGTGAGCTTGATCAAGCACGGGGTGGACCACGAGATCCACCACGAATATTTGAAAGCCTTCTTGGGGCTAGGGGCGACCAGAGACGTCCTTGACCTGATGTTAAAGTACCGGCCCTATTCCATTCCATGCCTTGTCAACGCTCTTCGCCTGGACATAGAGTCTCAACTCGCGCGAAATCTCCTTGGCCGAATGGGAGAGCCTTGCGCGGATTCGGTGATCGATCGACTGGGGGCGACCAGGCCGGAACGGTGGTCCTCCCTCTTTATGGCGAGCCCTCTACTTCTAGAGGATCCTGAAGCCCAAGCGGCAAGGCCCGGCGAGGTAACGATCAGTATCGCGACGTTGGGTACCGTTGACGTCACTTTCCGTGCCCAAACGCTGTCTCCGAAAGCATGGAAGACAAAGAAGATACTCAAGGTGTTTCTCTTTTTAGCCGTCCACGGGGGAGCGGTGTCCAATGAACGGCTGGCCGATGAGTTTTGGCCGGACACCTCGACTCAAAAGTCCCGGGATAGTTTGCGAAACGCACTTTGCCAGGTGCGTCGCACCATCCGTTTGCTGACCAAGGATCCGCGGGCGCCTGTGATCTCCCGGCGACGGATCGAAGATCTTGTCGGACTGCAGATACCTTGCGAGCTCGATTTTGTGAGGTTCCAAAAAACGGCGGAAAGCGCCTTGGCCGCTTCCCAACAAGGAGATCTTAAGACCGCTCTGCTTGCGGCCCGCGAGGGACTTGCTCTTTATAAAGGCGAGTTTCTTCCGGGAATACATGATGATTGGGCCCAGGTCCGCCGATTCGCGCTCGCGGATATCTACCATCGGTTGCTCAATGTTTACGGTTGCATTCTTCTGAAAAACCAAGACTACAACGGCTCCATTCTGGTTGCCAGACAACTTCTGGCACTTGACGATCTTCGTGAGGAGGCCCACGCTCTCTTGATCGAGGCCCAGGCGCGGGAGGGGCGTGTCCGCGAAGCCACGCTGACCTATCACGCCGCGGTGAGACATTTTGAAAGTGAGCTCGGGGTCGTCCCGGCGTCTCTGGAGGCGCTCGTCCGGACTCTCAAAATCTCAGAGGGCTCGCGCTGAGCTACGCTTGTGGGAGCACCTCTGCCGTTCTCATTCCGGGATATCTCTTACGGCGGATTTTGCAATCCTTTTGCAGCGTTGAACTATCTTGGCCCCGTGACAAACAATGACTTATATGTCTATCCTGCTCCCACTCAGTCTAGCCTGTGGTGTCGGAGGGTGCGGCCTAGGTCGTCTGCTCGCCGGGGAATGGCCCTGGTTACCGCGATCCTTTTCGGCGTGCTGTGCCTCTCTTTGTCGGTCGGATTTCTTCTTCAGGTTCCGGTGGATCTGGCGGCGACGACTGTGGTGGTGCGGGACGCGAAGGCGTCCTTTGTGGCCGATGCGGGCGTTCAGGACACGATGGCATGGATCTCTCACCAGTTGGCGGGCGGATTAGAGCCTTGTTCTCTCAGCGCCCCCACACCAATCCGCTCTGGGACCCTGGGGGCCTGGACCTGGGCTTGCACGATCGAGCCCGATGCCGGCACTCCGCCCAATTCCCTCACCCCCTTCCGGATTTATAAGCTAACGTCCACGGCAAGTCTCGACGGCCGGGCCGTCAGACAGATCGTGACCCAAGTCCAGGCGGGGCAGTCGTTTGCCCGCTTCTCGATGTTCACCGATCAAAACGACCCCTCGATTTGGGATTTTGGGGTTCATCGGTCGTCCCGCATTCGGGGTCCCGTGCACAAGAATCGTCCCATCCGTTTTTTGGTCGACGGCGCCAACTACGCGGGGAGCACCCCACCCCCGACGACTCCGTTCGACGGGATAGTTTCGACGACCGCCGGGAGTCACACCTGGAGTGCGGGCAGCGACCCCGCCGATAACGCCGGCAAGTATGGACACTTGTTCAAGCGCGGTTTGTCCGACTTGAAGTTTGGCACCCCGCCGCGACCGCTGCCTGGAAGCGCCCTGCCCTTGGCGCAGGCCGCCTGGGGAGGGACGATCCCCCCGGCTCCCCCGTTTGGCGTTAGCGTCAATCCCACGGGCGGGGTCTATATTGAAGGCGATGTGGACGTGATGCGCCTGGAGGTCAACGGTTCAGGGAACTTCGTCCTAAGAATCGAGCAGTCCGGCCAGACGACCACCGTCGAGGAGAACCGTTCGACAGGGCAGCGCATCGTCACGTCTTCCCCGGGGGGGGTCGTGACGATACCAGGCCTTGGCAACGGAGTCGTATTCGCGACGGGTAGTATATTTGATCTCAAGGGCGTCAATCAGGGGGCACGCACGATCGCCGTCGATTTCGATTCCGGCAAGGATATTGAGGTTTCGGGTACCCTTAGCCGGCGAGACACCGTCCTGGGCAGTGAACCGACCGGAATTGACGACCGGCTGGGCATCGTCGCCGAGCACATCTATATCGCCGATGAGACGGTGCTGCCACGGAGCGTAGGGACACCTCTCCATATCTACGCGACCCTGCTGGCCACTCAGCGCCTCGAGGTCAAGAACCGTAGCACGGGCAGCCCGGGCGCGCTGGCTATTCACGGCGGTCTTGCGAGCGGCTGGCCCTCTCTTCGGGGTACCGTCAACGCGTCATTCACCGTGGTCAGCGGTTACGGAGGATTGTCCGGCTACGGCTCGCCGGACATCGTTTACGACCCGCTCCTGGCCAACGCTCCTCCACCCGAATATCCGACCACCGCCGGGACCGAACTCACCGTGAGGTCCTGGTTCGAGAGACCACTTTGAAACCAAAGCGTAGCCCGCGCGGGACAACCTTGCTCGAGGTATTGGTCGCACTGGCCATTGTGGTCCTTGTCCTACTCTCGCTGCTTGGAGTGATTGAGTTCTCGCTGCAAGGGGTTCGTGGCGCCCAGGGGCATCAGCAGGGCTTGTACTACGCTACTCATCTGCTGGAGCGTGTCCGAGAACAGGACCTGGCCATATATTTGGGCTTCAATGATCCGCTCACCGCCAGGATCGCCCTGGAAGCCCCCCCCTTCTCGACAGACTTTCCGGTGAACACGGGCTACACCCGACGCCTAGTAACCCAGCGCCTCTCGACCGACCCGACCAACTATCAATTTAAAGTTTATCGAGTTGAGGTGACGGTCTTTTGGAAAACACGGGGTAGAGAAGCCAGTGTGACACTTGAGGGGCTAACGCGTGCGCCGTAAATGTTGCCGCGAGCCGGGGATGACGATCGCTGAAGCTCTCGTGTCGCTGAGCGTCCTGGCTCTCCTTTCTCTGATTCTGATGATGTTTCTAGGCCAAACCCGAGACGCCAGTTTGGCCGGTCAAACCCGTCTCGAGTTACGCGGACAGCATCGTCAGGTGCAGGGAAGAGTGACCCAAATTCTTCGGTCCGCGACGCCGCCCAATGAGGTGACGCCGGCGATCGTCTGGCCCGAGGTGGGCAAAACCGAAATGATCGCGCGCTTTCATGCTCCCGTTAGCCTGCTGGACGGAACTCTTCCTTTCGACCCGCGTTTCCCCGATTATCCCGAGTTCACGCTACGCCGTACGACGAGAGGCCAAATGGAGGTGATGCGGTCGGACGGCACGGGCACGCGGCAGGTGTTCGGTCGCGGTCTGACAAGCGTCAAATTCCGCCGCCTCCATTCGCGCACTTTGGAGATAGAGTTGGGCAGCACCCAGACGATCCGGGGGGCCGCCGGCAGCGTTAAAGTCGTCGACGAGTTCAGTCGAAACCTCGTGCGGGTGCCCAGCGTCCGCTGATTCCCTCCGGGCATGGTGGACTGAGTTTGCGTAAATTTTGCACGACAGTGCCAGAATCAGACGAGAAAGAACAGGTACGAATGAAACGCTCCGTAGGTGGGTTCAATTTGCTCGAGGTGATACTGGGTGCCTTCATATTCTCAACCGTTAGTATCGGTTTGATGGGTGTGTGGATATCCCATCACCGGTCTCTGGGAAAGAGTCGCAACAACGTTGTCGCCAACCTGCTGGCTCAGGCCGTGATCGAGAGGGCGATAGCCGATGGCTTCTTTGGCCTTCCCGATTCAAGCTCGACGCTGGTCAAGCAGACCGTGACCACTAGCCTCAATGGGCAGGTGATCGATGTCGGCTACGACATTCAGACGGATATCTCAAGATTTGGGGTGGTCGCCCCGCTGCCACCAGCCCGAGAGGACAAGCTCAAGAAGGTTTCGGTGCGCGTGTCCTGGACCGAGCCCAGCGGTTCGAGAGATTTAACTCTAGAAACGATCGTGGCCAGTGCCGATTAGCGTCGCCCGCGAGGGCAGGGGCGTGTCTTTGCCCGAGCTGATCGTCTCCGTCCTCTTGATGGCGATGCTCACCCTGTTGGCCGCCAGGTTGATGTCGCTCGGATCCACTTACCTCAAAGACGGCAAGGACCAACTCGACCTACAGGAGGGGATGCTTCTGGCCATGAACTGGATTAGCAAAGACGTGGCGGAATCCAGTCTGGTCGCGATATATGCGTCCCCCTGGGGTGCTCCGCCTGTCCCTCCCATTCCTCCGGCGCCGGGCCCTCCAAAGGGAATCGTGATGGCCTCTCCTCGCGACGCCAACGGCCAGATCTCTTTCACAGGCACCAGTATCAACTGGAATAGTCGCGTTTGCTACTATGTCGACTTGGCGGACAACGGAAAGCTGTACAGAGTGACACTGTCCCATCCGCCCGAGACGCTGCCGCGGGTCATTGATCCCACCGTCGAGGGGACCGCCTTCTTTCAGGCCAATCTTTCCACGCTGCCGCGCCGGTTGTTAGCGGAGCGTATTAGCTATTTCAATGTCGAGCGGCAGGCCGCCGGTGTCGACATCTCTCTCGAGACCGCCACTCGCGACCGTAAGTTCACGATGTTGGTCACCACCTTGGTCAGGCCCAGGAACTAGTTTGGAGCGTTAGGACATGATGAGAAAAGACAGAGGAAACGGAATCTTGCTGGTGATGATGCTTATCACGCTGATGGCGTTGATGACCTTCGGCGCGGCCTATTCTATCGTCGAGTTGGGCAAAAACTCAGCGCGAAGCGGACTCGCCAGCCGAAGCCGTTACGTCGCTCGAGCCGGATTGGAAGCGGTGATGAACGAACTCGGGACTGACGACACCTATAAGGGCAACTCGCCTGGGAGTCGCCACGTGGACACGCTGTACGGTTCGCCCAGCCTCAGCTATGAGGTAACCATCACCAACAACGGTGCCGGCGTGACGTCCGTTATGGCCCCGGATGGCCGAACAGTTGACCCCGGCACGGTCTATCTCGCTAGTGTCGGGAAAGATTCGGTCTCGAGCACCGTGGTAGGGGTGTCGGCGATGGCGGGCGTGGCCTACAAGACACGCCCGAACTTCGCCAGCGGTGCTTACGCTTCCGGTTACCTTTCCCTCGAAGATGCTGAGGCCGATGCCTGGGATTCTGTGAAAAACGGCTCTTACAGTTCCAGGAGCGGAGCGTTCACCAGCGTTCCGCCAAGCGACCGTAAGGCCACTGTGGGTGGCGGCGCCATGGCTCCCGACACCATTACGCTCAAGGGGGCGGCCAAGCTGGACGGGCAGGCGGTCGAAGGACCGGACGGGGCGGCGTTGACGACGGCGATGACGCCGGCCACGACCATCGCAACCACGGCTAAGGTCGCCATAACTCCCAATGTCGCTCCAGATGTTTATGGGACGCAGGTGCCAAAGTTCAAGCCGCCTTTCGCTTCCTCCATGGTGGCTTCTGGGGTGGTGGTGGCACCCCCACCGCCACCGTCGCCACCCGCGGTTCCACCATCCCCTGCGCCGGTCACTCTGTCGCCCGGTGCCTATCGATTTCTTAAGGTCACACCCGGTCTCAAAGTGGTCCTGAAGTCTGGCGTGTACTATTTCGAGGATTACGTCGAGTTGGCCAACGCCGAGCTTGAGCTAAATCTCAACTCCAGTAAAGATCCCGTGGTGGTCTTCATTGGTAAGGAGGCTCGGATTCTGGCCGGTTCCAAGGTTAATGACAAGGGAGAAACCAGTGACCTTCAGCTCTGCTTTACGGACGGCATTACCGAGACGTCCGTAACGTCCTTTGAGGCCGATATGAACACGTTGTGGGATCCGACGACAGCCGCGGCGATTGCCGCGGCGCGCTTCCCCGCGACCGCGACGGAAGTGGAATATTCCAAGATGGTGGTCGATGACAGCGATATGGTGGCCGCCGTGGCCGGCTTGGGTCTGGTGGCGGATCTGCGAAACAAAGCCGATTTCTATGGCGCGGTGATGGGCAGCGACGTCCGCGTGCGGGGCTCGGGAACCGAGCTGCATCAAGACCTCAGTCTAAAAGGCGCCAAGCTCACCACAGGGGGAGACTGGAATCTAGGTGGAGTCCACGAGGTGAAAAAGTGACGATGATAACAGGTGCGAACATCGGAGGGATTCACACTGGATTGTCTCAGAGACTTCCGCCGAAAATGGGTGTGCACAAAACGACGGTGCCTCAGAGTTATGAGGAATCGTACGTCAGCGGTACCGAAGCACCGCACAAGTACACCATCATCTCTCTGCTTCCCGCGAATTTGGGTGGCGGATTGGGTGCTGACTCTGAGTCGGCGGAATATTTTGAAAAACTCGCCCCTCAAATCAAAGACGATAAGCTAGCCGTAGTGATGCTGGGGACCTTCCCCGACAAGAACGGTCGTGCCTGGAAGGCTCAGCGTTTTGAAATTGACGCTAGTGGAATCCATGACACGACTGACAGCCTTGACGGTTATCATATCGCCAGAGAGTACAAAGATGGTAAGGCCGGAACTGTTGCTGAGGTGGCAAAGGGGAGCCAGGTAAGCCCTTTACACCCTGAGACACTCAAACGCTTCGTTCTCGACGCCATGAAGTCCCATCCGGCCGAGCGCTACGTTTTCGCGGTCAACGCGCACGGCAGCAACTCCAAGGGCTTATCCGGTTGCACGATCGAAAGCTACGACCCCAACGTGAATGAAGTCAACCAAAGACACCAGTCCGCATTCGATAATCTAAGCTTGCCGGAACTGCAAAGGGTTCTTCAAGAGGTCCGGCAAGAATCTGGGAATCGCTTTAGCGTCATCGACATCGACACTTGTCTAATGGGTCACGCTGAGGTGATCGGCGCCCTTCGCGATGAGGCTGACTTCATTGTCGCTTCAGCCGCCATAGAGTGCGGCGTGACCCAGGACGGCGTAGACCAACGCATCGTCCGCAATGGGCATCAGCAAGTCGAGGTTTTTGAGAAGATTTTGAGCCGTCAGGATTTCACCCCGGAACAGATGGCAATGGATTTTGTCGCCACCAACGCCAAAGAGGGGGCGGTCACGCAGGCCGGTCAAGGCTTTGACGTCGCCCCCACCTTGGCCGCTTTTTCAACGAAGCGCCTTGGAGCGTTAGACCAGGCGCTTGAGGATCTGGGAAGTCGGCTACAAAAAGAACTCGCGTCCCCCAAGAGTCGGGGTTTCTTTCATTCGCTATTTCACAAACCCAAAGACAGCAAGAAAAGCCTGCAGACGGCCATCGACCAAAGTTGGACTTATCGCTCAAATAAAGGAGAGCCTTATTTGGACCTTAAGGATTTTGCCAACCGATTGGTTGCCAATTTCCCTGACGATGACGAGATGAAGCAACTTGCGAGCGCTGTAATCACCGGAATCGAAACCAGCATGGTCGCCTCTTTCAAAGGTAAAGAGCAGGATGAGAACGGCAAGCCTGGGGTTGACTACAAAGACTTTGGTGCATTAGGCGTATACCTGCCCGGCGCAACGGACAATCCCGTCAGTCAGGCCATGCGCTCCGATGGAGCCCGCACTTTCGCTAGACTTACGAGTGGAAGCAGTGATTCCCTCGCGTTTTGGGAACATGGTGCGGCCAACGCCGATCGGCTAGGCATTACAGCGCAGGAGAGAATTCACCTCACCAAAGCCCAGCAACTCACGCAGCAGCTTCAGAATGCAAATTCGCCAGACCGGCGAGAACTGTACAAGCAGTTACGTGAAATCAATTTTGCGGATTGTGGGGCTGCCAAGATATGGAAAGACCGTTTCAGTAAGTCCACACCTGGCTGGGCCGAATACAAAGCGACTCCCAACGTGCCTCAGGGCTGGAAAGATTTCGTCGAACAGTGGACGGATTTGATGTTTCTCTCATAAAGAACCGAACCGTCCCCCGATCCAACACGACTTTTTGACCCGCAAAGCCCTATAGAGATCAAGGTGTAACCCTTGTCTCCTTCCAGATAGCCACTCAAATAAGGATAATTCGAGCCTTGAGCGGAGAAAAATCCGGAGCCGAGCAACTGAAGGGTCAGTTCTTGACTCAGAGCATGTGTCTCATGAAATTTCTCCAGCTCGGGTATGGATCTCCAAGCGACCGGTCAGAGTTTTGTGAACGGGACACCGATCGGCGATCTCGAGAAGCCGAGTCCTCTGCTGTTGGTCTAGCTCTCCTTGTAAGAAAACCTCTCGTTCGATGACGTCAAGCTTACCTTCAGAAGTTTCGCACTGCTCGCAATCCTGAGCATGAGTGCGACGGTGTCGCAGTTTGACTTGAACCGATTCCAATGGGATTTTCTTGTGGCGAGCATACATCCGAAGAGTCATCGAAGTGCAAGCGCCCAGCCCGGCCAGGAGCAGATCGTACGGTGTCGGCCCCATGTTGGCTCCACCCAGTCGCTCCGGTTCGTCGGCGAGCAGCGAATGAGCCTTCGTGAAAATCCCTTGGGTAAGTCCTTCGAGTTCTTCTACGACGACCTCGCCTTCGGCGGCTTGGGACGGTTTCTCTTCGCTGATGTAGCGAGAAGCCCAAGCTGCCAGAGTGGTCGCGACGTACTCGGCATCGCGGCGATTCGAGAGCAGATGGTCGGCTGTGTCTAAAGAGATGAAGCTCTTAGGGTGATAAGCGGACTCGAAGATGGCTCGGGCATTCTCTATGCCCACCACGTTGTCCAAGGGGGCATGAAACACTAGCAAAGGCCGCCGAAGGTTCTGGATTTTGGTGGCCAGTTTCTGAGACGCGATATCCTCCAAGAATTTGCGAGTGATGGTGAAGGTACGCCCGGCCAAGCGAACCTCGGCCTTACCCTCTCGTATGAGATCGAGCTCTTCAGAAAAGAGCTTCTCAAGGTGCTCGGGATCGCTGGGGGCGCCGATGGTGACCACAGCTCGACACGTTTCTAGCTCTCCAGCGATGGCAAGGACTGCCGCTCCACCTAGACTGTGCCCCACCAGGATCTCCGGAGTCAACTCTCGCGCTTCCAAGGCCCTAGCAGCGCACCGCAGATCCTCGAGATTAGAAGAGAAATCGGTGTTGGCGAAATCACCCTCACTGTCTCCGAGACCGGTAAAATCAAATCGAAGCACGGCAACTCCTTGACGGGTGAGGGCCCGAGAGATCCGACCCGCGGACCGGAGATCCTTGCCGCAGGTGAAGCAGTGAGCGAACAAGGCTGTGGCTCTAGGCTGCCCCACTGGCAAATCCAGTCGGCCACAGAGGGTCTGTCCCGCGCTATTCTGGAAAGAAAATTTCTCATTCATACGGCTGCTCTTTACTCCTGTGAAGGTCGTCGATAGTGCATTCCCTTGGCTACGGAACCCAAAGCTTGGTATCGGGAAAGTAGTCTCTCCATCCGAACCAGAAAGCGATGCTCTGGCCGACTGGCTCCAGCTTTCGGCCCTTCAACTTACCCCGCACGGCTTTGCCGGAAAGAGGGTCCCACACCGATCCGGTTTTCTTATCCACAAACTCGCCTGAGCGGTAAACGAAGGTGTGATCACCAGCCATCCAGGCTACGGCGCTGCGTCCTTTCAAGTCAGCCATAACCACCAACTCTTTGTCTCTCAAAAGCTTCTGTTGCAGCACCTGCTCCAACGGATAGGCTCGCGCGGGGCTGGTACTAAAGACCCCCAACACCTTGGTCTTGGGAGGAAGAGATGAGTCTTTAAAGGTGCGGGGTATGACACCTGTCCGGGCAGACGCATAGTACCCCTGATATGAGTCGACCAATGGCCCTCCGGAAAGCACCACGCTGCCTGGGTGGCTCTCTTTCCAGCTTTTCCAAGACGTGTGAACCGCGCTCACCCATCGGAGTTTAGTTCCCTTCAGTTTTCCTCGGATGGCCTCGCCTCCGACCTGGGTCCAAAGGCTATCCGTTTCGCGATCGAACATGACCAAGCCATTGCGGCTCAACATCCCAGAAACTCCAAAGGTCAAAGTCCGAGGGCCGTACTGTCGGGCATACACGATGCCCGTATAGCAAAGCGGTCACCAAGTCACCGTGATTGGGATGCCGCCCACCACGTCGTTCACGACTTCGTGGGAACTGAGGATGGCTATGGGATAGGCCCTCGCCTCTCCGTTGATCTCCACTCCTATCACGGATGTGGACGGCGGTACGCTGCTGGAGAACTTCGGATGGTCGATAGCTCGAATGACATCCTTCTCCAGTACCTTTGTGATTTCGTATTCCTCGGCCCAACCGGGTACTAGAAAGAGTTGTACTAAAAGAAGAATCGATAGCTTGAATAGTTGACTCATGTCATGCCCAACAAGACCTCGTCAGCCAAGTTCCCGCAGCAAGAAAGCTTAGCGACGTCCTTGCCAAACGTCTGAGCGCACAGTTTGATCCCTTCCGCCTGGGTCACAACGGTACACAGGCCTGAAAGGCCCGATTTCATCGTGATACCGCGCGCCCTGCCAAGACGATGACCCTGTCAATTTTCTGCCAGTATTTTCTGACCATCAAGTCTCCTTGAGTTGCCGGGAAGCCCAGAGAAGACGCCAGACGATATTGACCGAGACAAGGAGGGCCATCAGGGCGAACAGCGTCTCAAGCCGTCCGGGATAGAGAAGAAAAAGCGAATAAAAGATGACCGTCTCGGCCCCTTCAATAAGGCCCGGGGGCATGGTCACACTGGTCTTCTCTCGATTGTGCTCGGCCCCGCGGTCGCGTTTTTCCAGAATGGCTGCCAAGTACATCAGTGACGCGGCGTTAACAAAGAAAGAACCCAGCAGAACTGCCAGGAGAAGCCACAGCGTGGGACCGGGCCGTGAAAAGACCAATCCGATCGGTATCGCGGCATAAACTGTAAAGTCGAGCACGATATCTAGGTAACCCCCGAAATCGGACTGCGAATTTTGAGCCCTGGCGATCTCTCCATCGAGTCCATCTAACAGACGATTGAGCACCCAGAGGGCGAAAGCCGCTACGTAGAACCCAAGGGCCGCCAGCGCCGCTGCGCTCATCCCGGCGGCGAACCCCGCCCCGGAGACGAGGTTGGGAGAAACTTTCCAACGGCGGCTTATTGGCTCATAGAGATATTTCTTGGGGAGGCGAGCGTACTGGTCGAGCATAGTGGGATGAATTCCTTACGTAGGGCAAACAACCCCCAGAATCCAAGGCGGTTCCCCACAATGGTCCGAACGAGATAGGGAACTTCGTCCGGATTTCATGGGTTGGACATTCGGAGAAGGATACTTCCGAAGCCAGGAGATGTCGCTTGCGGGCGCTGTCAACGTAAGGAGACACCGTGACCAACATCTTGAATCTAGCTTCCCTTTGTATCGGCTTAGCGTTGTGCGTCTATTTGTTGGGACGACTAGCGCTGGGGAGGCTGATATCTCGGGCCTGCCCTCATCTGATGGTGCCCACCGCGATTCGAACCTCCAATCATATTTTGTGGCCCTTGGCGATGGCAACTTTTTTACTGACCGCGACGTTCGGCAGCCGCGTTTCGGCTTTTGACGTCTCCGGTTTTTTCCAGCCTTGGGCGCCCACAGTGGCGGCTCTGCTGGCCACTATCAGTCTTGTTCAAGGAATCGACTTGTTCGTCAACGAGGTCGTGTGCCGTCGCCACGATATCGCCATGCCGGCCCTTGTTCGCAACATCGTCCTGGGCTCAATCTACTTCTTGATCGCCGTGGCGGCCGCCATTCGATTGTTTCACCTTGACGTGATCTCTTTTCTAGCCACCTCCACCGTCGCATCACTAGTTTTGGGCCTAGCGCTTCAAGACACTCTTGGCAACATTTTCGCCGGAGTCTCCCTGGCCGTTGAGGGGGCCTTTCGCGCCGGAGACTGGATTCGTGTCAACGAGGTGGTGGGTAAAGTTTACGAGATCAACTGGCGGGCCGTTCAACTGGTAACCAACGAGCGAGTCTTGGTTAGCCTTCCCAACAGTGTAGTCGCCCGCGGCGTGCTCTCGAACCTCAGTCGCCCTGTTCCAGAGCAGTGCGAAATCCTTCGAGTGGGCGCCGCCTACAGTGAAAATCCCACGGTGGTAAGCGACGCACTACTTAAAGCTGCTCAGGATGTGGTTTCAATTCTGCCCGAGCCCCCTCCGCAGGTCTTTTTGGAGCAATTCGATGAGTCGGCGGTGGTTTACGCACTCCGCTTTTGGGTGATCGAGCAAGGCTCAGAGCGCGAGGCCCGCAGCGCGCTCTTACGCAACACGTGGTTTCGCTTCAAACGCCTTGGAATCAAGATCCCGTTTCCCACCAGGGAGTACATTAAGATGGAAACAACGATGCCGACTCAAGATGTGATCGAGCGAGCGCTAGCCTCCGTGCAGCTTTTTGCCGAGCTGTCCGAAGAGCAGCGTCTACAGCTTTCGGCCTCCTGTTCGGTCCAGAACTATGCCATTGGAGAGCTCGTTTTTGAGGAAGACGACACAGCGGACAGTTTTTTTGTCGTCCTCAACGGCGAAATAGAGCTGACCACCAAGGTCGGCGGTGGAGAAGCGCGCCAGATAGGCGGTGCCGGCCCCGGTGATTTCTTCGGAGAGATGGCCCTGTTGAAGATGCAGACTCGATTTCTAAGGGCTCGCGCCATAAGAGACTCTGAGTTGCTAAAAGTCACCTCCGAGGCCTTTCATCAACTGCTGGCCAGCTCTGAGAAGATGGCCGAGACGATAAGCAAGGTGATGGCCGACAGGTTACGCGATCGGCATAATAAAGCCGAGCAGTCCGGGGTGGATTCTCCGGAACCCAGAGTGGACGCACCGGGAGTCTTGCGCTGGCTGCGGGACGCACTTGGATTCCATTGAGAAGTCTCACCGGCACCTCGTACTTATGACAGACCCAAAGACAAGGTTGGCCAAAGTCGTGGAAGAAGCCAAGGACAATCAGAAATTTTGACGTCGCTGAACGGATCTCACTTTTTCTCAAAACTCGCGAACCGTTTCTTGGATCTGGACCCTCCTTACTTAGGAGAGACCCTTCTCACGGCTCTATAAAGGAAGTAGCCTTCACTTGGCAATCTTCTCGCAACAATCTTGTTACATGGCATCGGGAACTTCCAGTTCTCAACCACGTTGTCAACCTTGCGCACGGGCGTGGAATGTCGGGCTTCGAGCTACGGAGCTTTAAGGCGAGCTACGGCCTCATGGCCAGACCACATAGGAAAGGAAATTGCGGGCCTCTACGATTCTCGGGGAGGTCAGCAACCAAGTTATGAAAACGAAATTTATCTTGATTTTTCTCCTGCTTCTAGTCACCGGAGCCGCTCGGGCGGCGGAGCCAGACTGGGCACCCTACACCAAAGCTCTCAAAACCTACGTCAAAGACGGATCTGTCAACTATACAGGCCTTCGTGCCGATCAAGGGTTCAAAACCTTTATGGTCACTCTGCGAAAGTTCGACCGTTCCAAACTGGCCACCAAGGACGAGAAGAAAGCTTTTTACATCAATCTTTACAACGCGCTTACACTGGAACTGATCATCAACAACAAGCCAGTGACTTCGATCAAGAAGATCGGTAGTCCCTGGAGCAAGAAAGTCTACACCCAGGGGGGACAGACCCTAACCCTCGACAACATCGAACACGATATTCTTAGGCCCATGGGCGACTACAGAATTCACTTCGCCATCAACTGCGCTTCGATCAGTTGCCCGACGCTATCGTCAGAAGCTTACACGGCCGGCAAACTAAACGCCCAACTCTCGCACCAGATGGCAATATTTTTGGCCGACACGAACAAGGGGGTCAAGGTCGTGAACGGCAAGGCGACGGTGTCGAAAATCTTTGACTGGTTCTCTGAGGATTTTGGCGGCAAGGGTGGGGTTCTCCAGTTGATCCAGAGTCGGCATACCAAGGGTTCGGAAATCAAAGGGCTGAACGGCTATCTTGAGTACAATTGGAATCTTAATGGTCGCTAAACGACAAGTGCGATGGCTTATTGATGGGTACTCCGGCCGCCCAAGCCGACGGATGCCTTCCGCTGCTTGAGCGCGCGAGTAGACGAGCCGCCAGGACCGAAACAGTGCGTGGCTTGCGGGGTGCGGGCTGCGGGCTGGTTGCTGGTTGTACCGACTTGGTGCCGCGACATGGAGCGGGTCGGTGCGGAGACATCGCGGGGAGCGCCGTCTCCAAGAATGGCTTGGGAATCCCCCGCCCCGTCGGGATGGAAGCCTCACTATTGAGTCGACGAGACTTCAGACGACT
>JBBKWP010000074.1:0-10794 GCA_037968995.1 Candidatus Xenobia bacterium | reverse complement strand
AAAAAGGAACTGATTCACGGTCGTGTTGATGTCGCCGTCGGCTGGAGCGGAGGTAATGCTTCCTTGAGCCGTCAGGGTCACGTTCACCCGACCCGAACCGGAGCCATCGTTGACGGCCCCGATGTTGGCATCCCCGAGCTTGATGGAGCCTCCATTCGCGGCGATGGTTACGGTAGCGTCATTGCCGAACGAGGTTTGAAATCCGAGGTCAAGGTCGGCTTTGTCGAGGTTGATGTCGCCCTGATCGCTGATGAGACGTAACGGCGTCGAGCCAGTGGAACGAACCTTCACGGTCGTCTCTTGGAGGTCGATGGGTCCACCGGCCTGGATGGTCAGGCCGCCCGCGTTGTTGATGCCGCCCGCCGTGGGGTTGAATTGACTGCGGGTCGCTGAGACGGCGCCTCCGGCTGTGATGGCGGTGATTCCGTTGGCTTTCACGTCAAGCACGAGGTCGTCGAGGGTCACATCACTCGTAGCGTCCACGGTCACCGGTCCGGTGACGTTGGCGGTGCCCTGAAGGGTTGCGTTTCGGCCGGAATTGATATCGAGTTGACGGGATTGCCCTCGGAGGTTGAGAGCCACGTTTTCCAAGAGGACGTCACCCGTTGTACTGTTCATGGTGACGTTGCCGTCGAAGGTCAAAAGATTGAGGGCGTTAACATCGGTGGTGATGCTGTCATCGGCTTGCAGTGTGACATTCACGCGTCCTGACCCCGAGCCTCGATTGAGGGCCGTGATTTCGGAAGTGCCTAGGTTAATGGAGCCGCTACTAGAGGTCAGATTCACGTTGGCATCGTTGCCGAACGAGGTTCGGAAACTCACATCCATCAACGAATTGTTGAAGTCAATATCGCCGTCTGCGGTAACCGCCAGCGGTGTACCGGAGGTTGTATCGACGGTCACCATCGAGGTTCCAAAGTCCACAATAGCCCCGGAGTTGACCGAAAGGGGCCCGTTGATCGTGAAGACCCCGTCGCCGAAGTTCACGCCTCCGTCGGCCTCGAGGATGAGCCCTGAGAGTCCGGTGTACTGAGTGCCGTCGTCGCCAAAGTCGATGATACCGGTGTCTCCGGGGTCGGTGCCGGCTCGTAGGGTGAGATTCTTTCTGGTGGACCCGAAAGCGAAATTGACAGTTCCATCGTTGTTGGACCCCACACCTTTGATGGCCAGATCAAAGAGAATGTCTCCGGTGCTCTCCAGGGTAAAGTTGGTGAAGTTCTGGGTACGGAACCACTCATCACCGATGGTGGTGTTGCTCGACAGTACGAGAGGGTTGCCGGTAGTGGTGGGGGCCTGAGTCCCGTCGATGATGGTGACGGCGATGGGGTCGAGCAGGAAATTTCCAAACTCACCGACCGTCGCTGAGAGGTCGAACTCGCCGTGGAGGTTCAGGCCGTCGCCGCTGACTTCGATGAAGCCGCCGTCGCCGCTGTCTCCACCGTGAGCGGAGAGCAAAGAGCCTTCTTGCACGTCGGTGAAGCCGCGCGCGCTCTGGGCTCCGTCCATGGCCGAGAGCACCAGGACGTTGCCGCCGTCGCTGTTTTGTCCGGAGCCTGAGGCGCTGGTGACCGAGCCCGCGGTGAGAATGGTCAGGTCCGAGGAGTCTAAAGTGACGTTGCCGGCCTTTTGACCGTCACGACCGTCAGCGCGCACGGTTCCGGCCTGTACCAAGGTTCCTGAACCGGCCATTCGCACGCCGCCGTCGGCGGTGCGCTCGAAATGGTCGGCACGCGCGGAACTCTGAACTCCCAACGCGGTCGCCAAGGCCTCACTGACCATACCGGGTTCTAAAAGAACGGGTCCTGAACTAACCGTGCCGCCTTGACCTTGTCCGATGGCGTAGTGGACGAGGTCACGTCCGTCGAGGTTGAGAGTCGTTTTCTCTCCGGCGGCCAAAACGACATTGCCCATCCGAGCCAAAATAGTTCCTTCGTTGACCACGGTGGGACCGGTGAGAACAGCGTATCCAGCCTCGTTGATAGTGATTTTTCCGCGATTGACTACGGCGGCGAGTTCACCACTTTGGTCTTGAAGAAAGACGTAACGTCCGGCTAAAAAGTCTTCGTTGTTGATGTCTAGGGTGGAAGCCACCAAGCCACCTACGTTCACGGTGGAATTGGGTCCAAAGAGAATGCCACTAGGATTGATGAGAAAGACGTTACCGTTGGCATCCAGGCGACCGAGAATGGACGATGGGTCTCCGCCGGTCACGCGATTGAGGATGACGGATAAGTCGCTAGGCTGCAGGAAGCGCACCGATTCGCCAAGTCCGATCGAGAAGGTCTGCCAGTCGACGATGGCCTTTTCAGTGAGTTGAGTGATAGCGGTGTTGAGGCCGGGAGTGACTTGAACTTGACCAGAACGGACGTTAGGTCCGGTGGGGTTGGCCAAAGCGGCGCCGCTGAGCGCCAAGGCTACCAAGGTGGTGGCCACCATCGAGCGTGGCTTTCGAGCCCAGTCTGCCCGCTTCCATTTTGGCTGAAGTCGTTGAATGGGCTTACTGAAATGTTGGAGTAAGTTGCCAGGCGTCATGAGTTTTCTCCTACCCAAGTCAGGGAGCTTAAAGCTCACAGTTCAGGACTAAAACACTTCCTGGACGAGGTCGGATATCCTCCGAAAGCCTGAGTCCCACCGCCTCGTTGCGACCCAAGCTTCTCCACAGGACTCATTGAGCATAGAACGAAATCTGCACGATGGGCGATATCGAAAATCTACTCTCGGACTATAAGAAAGGTGGACACGAGGATTCCACCGGTGTATTCACCATCGATTTTCAAGCGGCCAGAGAGAAACTGTCTAAGTTTCAACTTGCCGACCCTCATGAGTTTCTCCTGAAATTCGTTCAGGCCGGCAACCTCGCCGCTAACGATATTCAAGTCGAATTGGGTTCCAAAAGCAATATCACTCTAAGGGGTTGGTCATCCGAACTGACACTTGAGAAGTTGGCCGAGCGACTCGCCTCCACGAGCTTAATTGTGGGTGACGACCCGCTCACTCATCTGTGTATCGGCTTGAGTGCCTTGCTGGGACTCGTACCTGAAGGGATCCGCCTCTGTCACAGAGTTGAGGGATCAAAGATGGCCAAACTCTTGGACTTGGGAACGACGCTTGAGTGGAAAGACATCGAGTCGAATCCCGAGAACGGTTCATCACTGCGGATCTGGTGGCCCGGTGTCGCTGAGATCTCCCAGAAAACTTTGGCCGGGCTTCTGAGGGAACGCTGCACCTACAGCGCCGTCCCAATCGCTCTCAATGGCGCGGGTCTACTGGCAGTTATTCCTAAGACTCCCGGTGCCCATCGTGAGAAGTTTTTCAGAAAGAACGAGACGCTGTCTGAACTGCGGACGCTCAGAGCTTCGGGCGACGCGCCTCCTATGGCTGACCAGCGTTCCAAGGCGAAGACGAAGACTGGGGCCGAACGCGACTCTCACTTGCGCCTCACCGTGGATCTGGACCCTGTCGCCACCATCTGGATGGTCAAAGCTGGGGTTATGACTCAGAAAAAGCGCATGGAACTTGGAGTGCCGGGGCTCGTTGGAGCGGTGTTCGCTGACGATCTGGCGACGGATCTTACCGGTTCTCAGTTCTTAGAGAATGCGACCTTTGATGAGATTCGGGTGTTTCTCAAAGAGGTGGGGGTTGAACTGCTGGAAGACGCGCTGACGGACGCGCGGCAGATCGGCGCCGATGCGCAGCCTGCCAGCGCCACCGCACCGATTGGAAGTTTGATCGGCTGTTCTGCCTGCCTTCTCGCTGTGCTAGGATTCTTTGCTACAATATGGATGATAGGTCCCTCGAACTTTCGCGTCGATTGGGGAGCTGCAACCTTCATGTTCTGGCTCGTAAGTCCAGTTCCAATGGTCTGGTGGGCCATCAAGCGGCATGGATGCGAAAAAGACAAGAACTCCGACAAGGCCGCAAAAGATTATCTCGTTTCTGTCCTAGATCATGCCCTCCACAGGCTTCGTTGAACAACTTCGAACGGTTGGAAAAGATCAGGAGGCTCCCGTGCTTTGTTGGCGTATACGGACCGGATGTTTGTCATTTACATCTGTCCTTTTTTCTCGGAGAATGCGAAAGACTTTCTCCACGTACTCACGGATATGCCGGAGATCCGCTTAGGGGTCATTAGCCAAGACCCTCAGGAAGTTTTGCCCCCCACCCTGCGTGCTCGTTTTGCGGCCCATTGGCGAGTGACCGACTGCTTGAGCACCGAGCAATTGCACTGGGCCGCCAAAGGCCTTAGCGAAGCCAACGGAACTATTCATCGTCTCTTAGCACCCAGCGAGCACATTCAGATGCAGGTGGCCGAAGTTCGTCGGCGCATGGGCATCCCGGGAATGGGTCCCGAAACGGCTTTGAACTTTCGTGACAAAGATCGAATGAAAGAGATTTGGCGACAAGCCGGCGTTCCGTGTGCCCGCTCGGTGGCCGCGCGCAACGAAAAGGAAGCGCGAAAGTTCGTGGCCGAAGTCGGGTTCCCCGTGTGCGTCAAACCGGTAGACGGCGTGGCCACACAATCGACCTTTCGGGTAGAAGACGAAGAGTCGCTGACAGGTGTTTTACTGGCCAGTCAACCGAGTGCTGACCGACCGCTCCAGATTGAAGAGTGGGTGACCGGCCTGGAACACTCTTTTGAAACAGTGTCCATCGAGGGACAGCCCGTTTGGCATTCTCTGACTCGCTATCTTCCCACGCCCTTGGACGCCATGCGAAATCCCTGGGTCCAATATCAAGTGATCCTGCCAAAAGAAGTCGATGATGCGCAGTATGACATCATTCGCGATGCCGGTCGCTCGGCCCTCAAGGCTCTAGGAATGGAGACCGGGCTTTCCCATATGGAATGGTTCCGTCGAGAGGACGGCTCCATCGCACTTGGGGAAGTGGCCGCCCGACCTCCCGGCGTGGGTATTATGCCTTTGATCAACCGGGCTCACGATATCGACTTCTTCACCGGATGGTGCCGTTTGATGATTCACGGGGTCTTCGACCCCCCGCCCGAGCGCAAGTACGCCGCGGGATGCGCTTTTTTGCGAGGTCTCGGGGCTGGACGGGTGACTGCGGTTCACGGACTTGACGGAGTTCTCCACGAACTGGGCGACCTGGTCACGGACCTGAGAGCTCCAAGATTAGGAGAACCCAAAGGGCTCTCTTACGAAGGTGAGGGTTGGATTATCGTACGTGACCCAAAAACCAGCGTAGTGGAGGATGCTCTCAATTACGTCATCAGCAATGTGAGAGTGGAACTAGCCCATTAGGCCGCCTTAGCCGACACTGACGACCAGTTTCTTGAGGAACGGGAATTTTTCTTTTGTTCGAGAACGGCCCCCTTCATGAAGCAACTTTGTGCCTTTCTAACAGTATTTCTTTGTAGCGTGTCCGCGCTCGCGCAAACTCCTTCGGCTATGATCACCAATCTGGCTGGGCCCGCATTGGTGTTGGTCAAAGGGGAGAAAACCCCCGCGGCTCCGACAATGAACCTCGCCCCCAAAACTCTGATCGAGCTTCGCGGAGGCACCAAGATGACCGTGGTCTTTTTTTCCACGGGAACACAGGAACAGTACGTCGGACCCGCTTTGATAGGCGTCGGAGAAAATCGCGGGAAAGTGTTTCACGGCGAGGAATCCGCCCGTAAAGTCGTGGCGACCAATTCTGCGCTTGTAAAAGCGATCGACCCAAACGCTCTGGCGGAGGCACCCGGTAAAGGAAATCTCTCAGCAGTTCGAGGCGCGGATGGGAAAACAACGCTCTCTTGGACCACCTCAACTCCTGGACCTTATCTCGTCTCCATCATCAAACCGGCTCAAGGAGGCAAACCCCGAACCAATGTTTGGGGTGAAGAAGTGGCCGCCAAAAGCTTGGTCTACTCAGGTCCCAAACTCGACCCGAGCGTCACTTACATTGTGGAAGTCACCGGAGGGACCGTGGAGATCGATTCCACGCAATTCCGAGTGAAAGATGGCGTCGCGCAAGCCCTTTCAGCCGCTGAGGCGGAAGCGGACGGATTGACCGCCGCAAATCCTAACGACACCACGGGTCCGGTTTTGCTGAGTGCCCTGTATGCTCAACACGGAATGAACAAGAAGGCTGTGGATACTCTCCAACCGCTCTATGCGACTCACCCGAACGAAAGCGCGTTTATCGACCGCATGAATGCTATGGGCAAAACGGTAAACGCTACGGCCAACAAAGACACAGCCTACGCCCAAGCGATCTATCGAAACCAAACAAATTGGGGGTACGGCGCGTACTATGATCCCGGGGCCTATGGTTGGAACTCCTGGGACGACCTCTAGAGATTTCGAGAGGTGCCGTGGCGGCAATTTGTGAACTTTAAGGGACTCGTCCGACAGGACCAGTTTCTACGTCAATATTTGGGGGGTAAGTCCAATGCACGATCGTGAACTCCATCTTCTCTATATGGGTATCACCGGTTTCTTGGTGATCGCAACAATCATTGGAGCGGTCCTGAAGCAGAGGGTCAAAAGTGACAAGGGCCGGGCTACGGTCGACAATATGAACGCCCGCACTAAAGCTTGGTGGGTGATGGTCGGAGTGTTCGCCGTCGCAAACTTCGCTGGTCTCACGGCTACCACCGTTCTGTTCTTTCTGCTGTCGTACGGAGCGCTTTCCGAGTTCGTTCGTCTGAACCCGGAAGGCGAGGCTGATCGTCGATCACGCTGGTTGGCCTTCGCCGTTATCTTGCCCTTGCAGTATTTCCTGACCTGGATCAACTGGTACGGCATGTTCGCTCTGTTGATTCCGGTCTACGCCTTTTTATTCATCCCCACGGTCAACGCCATCGGCGGAGATGCTAAGAAGTTTCTTGAGCGGACCGCTAAGATGCAGTGGGCCCTCATGGTGTGCGTTTACTGCCTTAGCCATGCACCAGCCATCTTGACGTTGGATATTCCAGGCTATGAGGGTGAAAATGCGAAACTGCTACTCTTTTTAGTTCTGGTGGTGCAGATCTCGGACGTGCTGCAATACGCGTGGGGGAAAACCACTGGCAAACGACCCATCGCTCCCAATATCAGTCCCAACAAGACAGTGGAGGGCTTTGTAGGAGGAGTTGCCAGCGCCACCATCGTTGGCACCCTGCTTTGGTGGGCCACTCCCTTCAACCCCTTCCAAGCGTGGCTGATGGCCCTTTTGATCGCTTTGGCGGGTTTCGCCGGAGGTCTGACCATGTCGGCGATCAAACGCGACAGAGGGGTGAAGGACTTCGGGACACTCATTGAGGGCCACGGCGGAGTCCTCGACCGGATCGACTCCATCTGCTTCTCCGCGCCGCTGTTCTTCCACGTAGTGAGGTACTTTTTCGCGGCTTAGTGGGACGGAACTTGTGCCCCATCGCCGACTAAGTTTTAAAGCCCGGGTTGGTTGACGGTGAGCGCGGGCAGAGGCACTCCCAGCGCATCGGCCACTGCTTGAAGTTCGTGAGCTTCGACCTCAACGACCTCGTCGTCGGCGCCGGCGACCGCCACCAGGTACTCGATGATCAGATCTTTGCTCTCGTCATCGAGAAGGTCACGCAGCGGGGCTGCCAGTTCGTATGCGGATGGAAGGTCGGTGATGCCGTCGAGCAGGGTTTCGAAGGTCGTTCTGGAGAATCCGGGCAGCATTCGAAGGCCAACTGCGACCGCGACTTTTCTTTCTTCGTCATCAACGATACCGTCCACTGCGATCAGGGATGCCGCTAGAGCCGCGGCCACCGTGGGAACATCTGATTTCCAACCTTCTGACATCTTTCAACCTCCGCTTTTGTGATTTCATGTCGGGTTGTCCGAAGTCTTGAAACTCCCTCCTTTCCTTCATCAAGTGTTTGGGAGGACCACCGTCCCTGAAATTCGAACTCGCTTTTGAGGTCTTCTCAAATGCGGATACCGAAAAAAGCTCTGGGTCTTTTCATAGTTTTGCTGTGCGGCTTGCCACTGTTCGCCTTGCCACCAGTACCCAAACCCTCCGGGGGTGGTGACTATTGGATTCGCAATGAGGACACTTGGGTCGACTGGGAAGTTATTGTGCCCGACCTGTCCGGTCGGTTGACGCCCACCTGGCCCGAGGATGAGCAGTCTCCAGGTGCTCTGCTGAAGGTGGATTGGATGGTACCCCAGTGGCCCGTCGTCATTACCTTCCATAAGGGTGATCGTCTGGTGGCGGCGCCCGACGAGGGCGGCGGAATTCTCATCAAAGACATCGATGGCTACAACTGGATGAAGGTAGAAAAGCCGTCGGGCGGCTTCTGCTTCGTCCGAGCCAACGCCAAATATGTCCGTCCCGTACCGCCCAACTAGAGCGTATCCTAAGCTTTACCTTGGACTTTGAACAGTTTTTTCGTTTTCGCAAGATAGGTTACCGCTTTGCCGACAAAGCTATCTGGAGTCTGCCGACACAGATAAGAGAGTTCTCCAACCAGGAACAGTTTGCACTGTGCTCTTGAGAAAGCGACGTTGAGGAGTTGGGCTGCGCCACGATGGTCGTCGCGGATCAACGTTCCAGGACCTAAACTTTCGGAGTCCACAAGGTCGATGATGACGACTTCCTTTTCCTTGCCTTGAAAACGGTGGACGGTGTCGCATTCCACTATGCCCTTCAGACTCTCGGGCAGTCGATCTCTTAGAACCCGAACTTGACGTCTGTAGGGGCTGATGACGGCAACCTCCTCGAAACCCGCTGCGACGGCTCGCAGGGCGAGTTTGAGGCACACCTCGGCACTCTGCTCGTTGTATCGACTGCTTTCTCCCGGTTTTCGCTGACACATGGAGGTCCCATGAAGGTCGAATCCAGCCAGGGCTCCTCCAACCAAGGGGTCTCTTGCACTGTATTCGGTAAAATCCGACAAGGGTCGGCCGTGCTGGAGTTGGTTATCGTATGCTAAATGCGAGACAAAGTCTCCGATGTCCGGATGCATTCGGTATTGCATCGTGAGCATCGCCTGTGGCGTTTCACCGACTTGGAAGATATTGCGTCCCAGCGCTCGATGAACGTAGGAATCTCTGCTCACCAGAATGCTGGAAAGTTGGAGAGGGTCGCCCACAGCGAGGGTCCGCATTCGCGAGCGAGTGCAGGCCAAGAAGAGGGCCGGCAGCAGCGCCATCCCGGCTTCTTCCACGACGACGTTGTCGAACTCCTCACCGTCCATCCAGTGGCTCGTGGTGAGATTTGCCAAAGTGGAAAGAACAATCTGAGCTCGAGAGACCGTGTTTCGCTGTCTCTGGGCGAGAATCTCACGACACTCTACGATCCTTTGATTGGTGGCCTTTTTGAGAAACTCAAGACGCCGATAGTAGCGATCGAGAAGTTGACACTGAGTCGGTAAGGAGAGGCGTCTCCATCGATCCCCCCGCTGATCCCCAAGCAGTTCACTCAGCCATTTACCCGAGAGGCCGTGGGCCTCGGGCTCCTCGAAAAGAGCCAGCTGTTCGTGAGGTCCGGAGGCCAGTCTGAGTTCGCGCAGAGGCCCTTCAATGTAGAGTACATGTCCCCTTAGCGTCACCAGACGAGCTACCGCTCGGTCGATGCGTTCCCTGAGTTTGTGTTCCTGTTGCCTGGTGATCTCACGAACCCCGCAGTGGCGATGTTCGGGGGGGCAACGTCCCAGTCGAGCGATCCGACCGTCGTCAACGATAGCCTGAAGGACTTGGTGTTTCAGCAGGCCCGACAAGATCTGATCCAATGCCGCGTGGGTGTTGGAGGTGATGAGAACACGCTGACCCAGTGCCACGAGTTCGCACACTAGGACAGCCAAGGTTGTGGTTTTTCCCGTGCCGGGTGGCCCCCATATGCGGCTGGCGCTATGATTTAAAACGACGTTCACGGCCTGGAGTTGGCCGGAGTTGAGACCCTCCACCGCAGTTTCGGTGACCACTAAGACTTCCGGTTCGACAATTCCGAACGCCTGTAGGGCGGCGCTCACTTGACGAACGCTTGCGGACTTTTCCAGCAGGTCGAGTTGGTCTTGAAGTCGCTCGAACAGAAACCAGGGGGAAAGAGACAGCCGATACTCCTGCTCCTCAAGCTTGACGTCACTTTGCAGTACGAACTGAAGGTCTTCCGTCTGCACAACTTTGACAGAGACCTCGCCCATGGTTTCGCTGAGAAGATGACCTTTGGCCCCAAACACGAGCTGTTCTGATGGGCGCTCCGCCTCGAAAGCTGTTTGATATTTTCCCTGTTGCGACTCCAGACGTTCTCGAAGGAATACGCGGAGATCACTTCGCCGGGATTGTTGTTTCTGCGCCTCAAGCTCGCGGGCAAGGCCTTCGCGAAAGACGTCCAAGCTGCGCTGGAATCTTGGGTCGATCTCTCGGGGGAGGTCAGTCACGATGGTCGAGGAGGTGATGGACACGTCGGTGGGTTCGCCGCTAAGCGAGCTTGGTCCCGTCCAGAGTGTGACCACTTTGAAACGCCCAGGTTAGAGTAGATGCTGCCGCTCTGGTCATCGAAGACCGAGTCGGCAGGTTAAAAGATGACGAAGACTTCCCCGGCGGTTTCCGGAGTCCGGAACATATCCATGTAACATCCGTCTGGTATGATGGAGACCTGCCCACAAAGGGCCCCACATCGACCGCCTCTTGAAAGGAGGGCTTCATGGAGCCCCGCACACGCGCAAGATTTCTAAGACCGGGACTCGCATTGGTTGCATGTCTCGTGGTTTTGGCCACCGTACTCCTCTTCGATCGCACTCTAGACCCTCTGGCACGGGGGTTCGGTCTGGCCCACGCGCGAGTCGTCCAAAGCGATGGAAGTAGGGCTTTGGTAGTGGACAACCTTGCCCCAGGGTTCGCCCAG
>JBBKWP010000073.1:0-8072 GCA_037968995.1 Candidatus Xenobia bacterium | reverse complement strand
GTCTTCGACGGGTTGAGTGACGAGATTAAAGATTTCGAGATCTACCGCGGCGCCCGTATTCAAGTAAGTGAGCTTTTCACGAAAACAGCGTTCTTCGTGGTCACGCATAGAATCGCCCTGATCCCTGGCCTGATACAAGAGTATGTTCATAAGCGAAGAATTCTCATTGATTCTCCTCAATCCTGGAGGCACGCAGGAACCACAAAACCGTTCCGGTTATGAGTACGGAGCCAGCACCTGCCATCGCAAGCCACGGTCGCTCTACCAACAGGAGCGCCATCAACCAGAGGTCCACTAGTAGGTAGACACAGGCCCCTATCCAGGAACACCGGTCGACCTTTTCCCCAAAGCGCCTCAATCGAAAGATACAAGTGATCGTAAGACCTGAAAGACCAGCGACCACGACCGCCGTGTATTCAGAAAGTTGGTCGAACAAAGAGAACTGAGACGGCAACCCAGCGAACAGCAACAACATCCCTACACACCAAAAAAAGAACAGAAGCACGGCGCGCCGCTCTCCCCGGATCCCAGAAGACAGCTTGACCAACAGACCGTTCTCGCTTCCAGCGATCAGCATTCTCGAGCCACAAACCAAGGTGCCGTTGAGGGTGGCCAGCAGGGCAAAAGACAAGGCAAATTTCAGACCTGTTTCCCAAACCGGCCGTCCCCATCCCTGAAGAAGTCCGAGAAAGGGTATCCCCTGTTCTGCAATGACGCTCCGGTCGATCTTCATCAAGAGCAGCCCGTTGAGCCCCACATACAGCAGCGTCACCAGCATCACTCCGCCCACCAACGACCAACGAAGGTTTCGGTCTGGGCGACGGACTTCGCCGCCCAGAATGGTGACGTTGTACCAACCGTCATAAGCCCAAAGCACCGCCAGAAATCCGCTGGCCCAGAGGGGAGCGTTCATGGGGGTAGGCTGTACCGAGACGTTGTTTAACTGAATACCTCCAACGGCACAGAACAAAAGCGGCAGCATTTGAACTACCGTCAAGACCACCTGCAGTCGACCGGCAGCCCGACTCCCGACAAGATGAGTGACCGTCAAAACAGTCAAGGTTGCCACCGCCAACAACACCGTATCGTGAATGCCTAGACCCCAAATCAGCCCGAGACCAGTGGCCAAAGCTCCAACCGCCGCCGGTCGAGCCAACAGAACATCGGCCGCCATTAGCAGCGCCCCGGCCCACGAGCCGTAGCACTCCCGGAGGTAGACGTAGGCCCCGCCTGCTTGAGGCCAAACCGCGGCCAGTCTAGCGTAGACCAAAGCTCCGCAAAGAGCGAAAAGTCCTCCGGCCGTCCACAACGAAAGGTTCTGCCACATCTCGGGGACGAGTCGGGTGACTTGGGAAGGCTTGAGATAGATCCCGGTTCCTACGACGGTCCCCACCACAAAAGCGAACGAGGTGTAGGGCCCGAAGGTGCGTTCTTGCGGCTCAACTCCAGGATTCACAAAAGGCTCCGTGGAGAAACGAACGAAGGTCGAGCCATGGACAGATTCAGTTTGCTGCGACTCATCACCCCCCTGATTTTTGTGTGTTTGCTCGTTCCCCCTGCCCTCGCTCAACAACCGGCTTTCGCGGAGCTTTTTCAGCGTGCAGAAGCGGCCCTCGCTGCCAACGACATCGACAAAGCCATCACGCTTTACGAGAAATTGGCGAACTTCTATCCAAACTCCAGCGTGGCTCAGAATCGACTAGGATTTGCTCACTTCAAGAAGGGCAACGATCCTCGGGCGATCTACTGTTTTCGAAAAGCCCTATCGTTGTCCAGAGACAACGACGAGGCCCTCCATAACCTTATCCTAGCGGGCGGCCGACAGGCCGATACACTGGCCCGCGAAGCGCGCTTCGCCGAGGCCGCCAAGAGTCTCGACGAATTGATAGCTCACTATTCATGGCACCCTCAGGCGGCCGCTCTCCTCTATTATCGCGGTCGGGTAGAATTCTTGCGCGGAAAACCCGAGGATGGACTCAACTGGTGGAAGAAGGCGGCCAAAGCCGCCCCGACGTCTGGTGTCGCCAAGGTCGTCCTGGCCCAGACGCTCCCTATGGGAGAAAAAGCCGTGAATCTCTATTACGAGGCAGCCAAGAAAGTCCCGACCGAACCCGCCTTTGATTATCTATTGGGACACCGCTACCTGGAAATTCAGGACACCGAGCAGGCCCTGAAATCCTTTGACAGGGGTCTCAGTAAGTGCCGTGAGACCGACATCCCTTTTCCGCTTTTGGGCCTCAAGGCCGCTCAAGCTGCGCTCAGCCTCCAACAGACTGACAAAGCGGTGAAGCTTCTCGAGGAGGCCAAGCTCCAGCGCCCCGACTGGGCTTCCATTCGCACCAATCTCTGGGCGGCCTATCTCCTGGCCGGCGACCCGGGACTGGCAGATAGCGCGCTTCAAGACGCCTTCGAACTCGACGGCCGACCCAAGCTCGCAGTCCTTAGTCAGGAAAAATCTCGGGTTGAGTTGACGACCTCGGGTGGCTCCCTCGAGCTTACCCCAGTGTCGGCGGTGAGCCCTTCGGTGGGGCCGGCCGCTTTGGCTATACCAGGAGGCGCAAAGATCGACTTCCAGGTCAAAGCCGGCGATGCCATCGTTTATGAGACCGATGGAAAAACCTTGACTCTCGTAAGCCGGGCTCAGCTTTCGCGTCAGACTCCACAGGAAGGCTCCTTGGCTCCGGCGTTAGTGGCCAAGGATCGCAGAGGAAGTCTCTATCGAATGAGCGACGCCCTCCTCAAGCGACCCATTGTCATCCTGTTTTGGTCAAGCCAAGATGCGGGTCCCAAGGAACTGCTTGACGGATTGGGCGCCATCGACGCCCGCTATAAAGGGTCCGTAGAGACCGTAGCCGTCCACGTAGACCCAAAATCTCAGAAAGATGCCCTCCGCCTCTACCTGAGTCAGCCGGGAACATCCGCCCAACTTTGGGGGGAAGCCTCAAGCCCTCAGGATTTCGGACTCAAGGGGCACCCTTGTGTAGCGGTCGTCGATCGCTCCGGCAGAATCGTAATGAGGGTCGACGCACCGACGACGACCACTTTCAAAGATCTTCCCTGGTTTCTCGACGACCTTCCCCCCGCGCCTTAGGCCGAGCACTTGAACCGCCCGACCGTAAGCCCAGCGCACCCTGGCAGGTGGCACAAAAGCAGTCGAGGCGCCCGTTTTCACGAGCGCCTCGGAGCTTAATAGGGGTTGGTTAGGGTGTTATCTCATGCCGATCGCGGTCATGTAGTTGTGAAGAGTCGTTTCCGCCTCTTCAAAGTCAGAGCGTCCGACCTTGCGCATTTTGACGATGCGCCGGAGGGTTTTGACATCGAGACCCTCTCGCTTCGCTTCGTCTAGCGTCTCTTTGATGGCGCTGCTGACTTCCTGCTTCTCTTGCTCGAGCTGCTCGATAGCACGAACATAGGTTTTTACCTGATCTCCGAGTCGGTCTTGAAGGACAATTGTCATTCTCATCTCCAAACTTTCGGCATCGGACATCCGATGCCAGCTAGATTTTGGACCCATCTAAAGCCTATGGCAGGCAACTCGAAAGTTGAATATCCATAGGCCCTAATCCACCTGATGCAGTGTCCCGATTCCACTATTCGGTTCACAACACATCATCTGGATCGAAAATGAGGCCTCTGTAGACCTCATTTTATGGTAAGAACCGGGAGCTTCCTCCGCAACGAAGAGAAGGGTTCAAGCCCCCCCGTGTCCTCTTCGTAAAGGAAGTTTACACAAGAATCGCTGCCATCTCGATAGGGGGCTGGAGAACTCGTTCCAACGAGGCTGTCTCAGTGGCAGGATTGCTCCCAATAGTCTTCCCCACTCCGTTGGCGATGGCCACCGCCATCTTCTGTTGCACTTCAGGATTGGTCATATGGGTTTCTTCCACGGCGTTCGAAATGAATCCCGTTTCCACCAAAATGGCCGGCATGTTGGTGTTTTTAATGACATAGAATCCCGCCGACTTCACGCCGCGATCTCGAAAGCCGGTAGCCGCCACCATCTCCTCATGGACATTCTTGGCGAGGTCTTTGGACGTCTGAGAGGCGTTGTTGCTGTGGTATGTTTCCGTACCAAAGGCGGCGGCATTGGCCGCGCTATTGGAGTGAACCGAAACGTAAAGCTGAGCAGGCCAAGCGTTGGCTTGAGCCACGCGGGCTTTCAACTCTTCAGCCTGAGGAGCCCCAGGAAAGGCAACATTGCTGTCCGTTGTTCTGGTCATACGTACCTCGGCGCCCCATGCTTCAAGTTGCTCTCGCAACTTAAGGGAAACTCCAAGATTAACGTCGGTCTCTTTACCACCACCAGGGCCAATGGCGCCTGAATCGGAGCCTCCGTGCCCTGGGTCCACCAGGATTCTCGTTCCGGCTAAAGGCTTGAACTCGCGAGCCTGAATGGCGTCGATCCGCACGGGGTATTCGGCCATCTCATGATACTTGCTCTCAGCAAAGCGTGCTCCGAAGGTATCTACGATCGCTTTGTAAAGCGGGGTTTCCGTAAGAGGCTTGTCAGAGGCGACAAGATTGGTCCAATCTCTTGGATCAACGCCTTGCGAGATGGCGTGACTCATCGCCCGCACGACGGTGGAGCCTCCGCCGTTGTAGCCAGCTAGTGAGAGAAACTTCATCTGCTCTTGGGTGGGGCGACCGTTTTTCTCGTAGTAGTCGGCGACCGGGCCGGCGTAATCCGTAGCTCGGTTGGGATTCTTGATGACGGCCAATTTATCGCGCAGAATTCTAACACCCGCTGGTACGGCAACTTCAGGCTGTCGACGCTGATCCGGCGGAGGGTTGACGTGTACGCCGTAAGCTTCCGCGGTGCCAGTGGTGATCTGAACCAGTCCAACGGCTCCGGTCCTAGAGACTGCATCCTTGTTGAAAGCGCTCTCCTGGGCGATCAATGCCTTGAAGGTGAGCGAGTCGAGAGGATAGTCCGTGTCTGTCCAATTGTTTTTCACGGCATCCTCGATCACCTGATTGAACAGGTTCTCCGGCGCTCCGTATCCCCAAGTTGTGTCCAAGCGCCCGGCGCCACGAATCTCCGACGGAGCCGGATAGGTAGCGGGATTGGGAATGAGAGGGCCGGGACTCGAGGCTCGATGACTGGCGTCATAAGAAGGAGTTTCCAGTGGCTCTTCGCTCTGTCTGGCTGCCTCTTGGGCCTGGGATTGTGATGACGATTTAGCCGTAAATCGACTCGATGCGGTGTGAGGATGAGCATAAGCTGATTTCAACGAGGCTAACATGGACGGTCCTTCCTGGATTGAGAAGTTTCCTTGGCTGAGGTCTCGCGCTCTTATGTCGCTTGAGAGACCCCATCGGAAAACAACTCGTGGTAACGATCTGCTTTACTGATTATAGAATGCCAGACTGTAAAATATGTAAACACTACGTTAACGGCTTCGTGAACCAAGGCAACTGATTCGGGTCTTCGCCCGCCGGTCATCCTAGGGTCTCGTCGGCCGGAATGTCTGGGAGGTTCCCACTTGGCAAGAACGTAGATGTCCCCATGAATTTTGTCGATCTGTTCGGTCATGTTTCGATTGCCGGAGCAGCCACACTCCTGGTGCTTCTCATCTGCTCTTTCGTCATGATCGCGTTGAGTTGGGAACTCCGTCAACGTTGGGCGAACTCGCGCTTGAGCGGCGATTGGCTACTGGCCCAACTGCGTCACCTTCTGTACACGAGCCCTACACCTCCGGAACAGGTGGAAACTTATCTCAACTCCTTGGGACGCCCTTTGGCTCGAATCCTCAAAGAGTTGCTGTGCGAGGAGCATCCTACTCTAGAGCGGGGAGACTATCTCCTGGCACATCTCGTAGAGCGGGAGCGACTAGGCCTAGAGAATGGGCTTTCCGGCCTGGGGACGATTGCGGTGATCGCCCCGTTTGTAGGGCTTTTCGGAACGGTCATAGGTATCACCAAAACCTTCGCAGATGTCGCCAACCAAGGAAAAGCTGGCATCGAGGTCGTCTCGGCAGGAGTCTCAGAAGCTCTCGTCGCCACGGCTTTCGGTCTACTAGTGGCCATCGTTTCGGTGGTCTTGTTCAACTATTTTAAGGCTCACTTCGAACAAGAGATTTCCTCATGGGAAGTGACCGGTCGCACCTTGCTCAGTGTCCTCACCAGTCCTGACCCGGCGAGCAACAAGCTTCTCGATGAGCGGGTGAGAGAACAGACAACGCGCAGCGCAGAGAGCTTCCTCGAAAGCTTACAGCCTCCCAAGCCATAAGGTTCACAGTTCAGGCGGCCGGCCTTCTAGCTCAATTCCACTCCAAAGACCGATGTCATTCCTTCGACACTTGCGGTATGAGAATGGTGAGCCCCAAGATGAAGATCGCGCAGGGAATACGCCTCCTGGATCAGCTGACGAGCCCGCTCCATATCCCCCATCGCCCCGGCGATGCGCCCTGCTCGAACCAAATGTCGTGACCGATCGACCGGCCCTGTCGCTTCCTGTTCGAAAAGATCGAGAGCGCGACGAGAAAACTGGTCGGCTTTCACCACGTCTCCTTGCTGCAAGGCCAACTCGGCTTCCAACTCCATGAAGCTAGAACGCCACAGCGCGGGACTACGGAACCGCGTGAGAAACGATTTGCCCAAACGCAGATAACTGCGCGCGTCGTCCAATCTTCCTTGAGCGCACGCCACGTGACCGGCCCTCAGCAACAGCTCAGATTCCGCCAAACCCCAGCCTAAGAGGCCGGACTCCTGTATCATTTTTTCGGCCTTGTCAAACTGGCCCATCATGCTATAGATGTCTACCAAATTCGAAATCGCGATCCGACGCCCTTCGCGTCGTTTCGCCGACCAACGTTTTGCTCCAGACCAGGCTTTCTCCGCGAGTTCCAAAGCGAGTTCGTGACGACCAAGGCGCGCGAAGGCACGCGAGAGTAGAATGCGTCCCAAGATCCGATAGGTTCCCGAGTTCTTCGGCGACAAGTTCTCCAAGGTTTCTTCGGCAAGTGCCTGAGAAGTGTCGGGGTCGCCAATCATCAGATGGATCTGCGCCATCTTGGCTTGGACAGCCATCGACTGAACCTTCGGCACGTTCTCGGCGAGATATTCGTAGACTTCCTCGAACCCTATGAGGGCCTCCTCGGGGCGACCGAGACCCAGGTGGCATTCGGCAGCGTCGACTTTCAGTACGGCGAGCTCTTGCTCCTCGGCAAGCTCGGCAGCCCGCTCAAAGTAGTCTAGGGCGCGACGAAGTTCACCACGCCGTCCCGCCACACGACCGGCCATATGACAGGCCGCTCCGAATGCCGGACCGCTCTCCAGAAGTTCGATGGCAGTGGCCAGGCAAAGATCCGCGGTGTGAAGTCGACCACCTTTTTCCAATTGGGCACCCACCAAAAAAAGGAAGTATCCGGCAGAGGGAGTGGGATTCTGTCGAACCACCGACACCGAGGCTTCTACGACGGCCCGCCACTCGCCATCGGAGCTGAACTGCTCTTGAAAGCGACGATAGAGAGTCTCGTATTCTTTCTCGAAAGGCGCTTCCGTGGCTTCCTTCCAAGGAACTGGCAGAAAAAAGACGGGTGCTAAGGGAAGCAGAAAGGCTTCCGGGTCGGAAAGTTCGGCCATCCGTTCAACCGAGATCTCTTCTGCCGCCGGGGTCTCGCCCGTGAGAGCTTCTTCGGAAGATTCCACCGCTACTTCGAGGTCATCCATATCATCGGCCAAATCATCTATGATCGGCATACGATAAGGTAAGGGTGGCGGAAACTCGGGTCCTAGCTCCACCGAAGCAGAAGCGGATTGGGGGCCCAGTTGATAAGAAGAGGCGCGCCGGGCTCGTACTAGTGCGGCCGCCTTCTCGATCTCCGCGGACAAGCTGAGAACCTCAGTTTCGGGTTCATTGGACTCATCCTCGTCAACAGGCTCTTCTTCGACGGCAGGCTCTTCCTCGGCGACGGGCTCTTCCTCGACGACCGGCTCTTCCTCGACGACGGGCTCTTCCTCGACGACGGGCTCTTCCTCGACGATGGGCTCTTCCTCGACGACGGACTCTTCCTCGAGGACGGGCTCTTCTTCGACGACAGGCTCTTCCTCGACGACGGGCTCTTCCTCGA
>JBBKWP010000072.1:0-22147 GCA_037968995.1 Candidatus Xenobia bacterium | reverse complement strand
TGGTATGGGGTCTCTGAACCGCCTGGACCGGCTCATCCCTTGTTGCCCGGCCTTGACCGCGCGGCGTTCAGCAAATTGGTCTATCATCTTTACTCTCAAGCCGCGAGCGGTCTTCCTCCAGCGGTCCCAAAAACCACGCAGTCGCTTGTGGAGTCTCTCTACGACGGTGAAGTCGCTTACACCGATGAAGCCTTCGGAGCCCTTATCACCTGGCTCAAGTCTCAGGGTCTCTATGACAACACCATCATCGTGTTCACCTCGGACCACGGCGAAGAACTCTTTGACCACGGAGAAATTGGCCACGTTCGGTCGCTCTATCAAGAGTTGGTACACATCCCGTTGGTCATAAAGTTCGCCGGTGGCGAAAACAGGAACTTGCGAGAACCGGACCTTTGGCAACAGATAGACATTCTGCCCACTGTGCTGGCGCACGCGGATCTAGAGATCCCCCCAGCCCTGATGGGTCTGCCCTATCGCGGAAGGGACAGCAACCTCGGAAAGCGACCGGCGTTCTTCGAAGTTGAGGCGGGTCGCGACGCCAAAGAATCGAAACAGAGAACCTTCGCTTTTTTGGAGGAAGGACGGGGGCTGCGCACGGAGCGCTGGAAGTTGATTCATTACGACGCTTCGGAGACTCCCACAGTCGTGCGCGGACTGTTCGATCTTAAGGCAGACCCGACAGAGACCAAAAACCTTATTTTTGAGCTGCCGGTGACGACGCTTGAGCTTGAGCGTCAACTCTACCTGCATGGAAATCACCAAAGACCTCACACCGACGGGGGGAAGGCATCCGCTGAGGACACCCGAAAAATCCTAAAATCTCTGCAGTATATGCGATAAAATAACCTTCGCCTTACCTCACAAAGGAGCACCTCAAATGTTCGGACCCAAAATACGTCTCGACCCCGAGCTGCACAAGAAGGCCGAGAAGCACTCCCAAGCCCTAGGCTACGCAACGCTCGCCGAATTCGTCACCCATCTCCTTGAAAAGGAACTCGAACCGCTATCGCAAGAGGAGCGTGACGAGCTCAATCAGCGTCTTCAGGGGCTAGGGTATCTTTAGGAGGCTCCACGCTGTCGATAAAGGCTTACGTCGACGACGTCCGCCATCGCCTCAATATTGAGCGGGACTCCCAAAAACCTGGCCACACGTCGACATTCTTGGTTGGGGCTGGCCAGCAAGGCGTGAAAGTTCACCTCGAGAACCTCGAGAAAGGTCTGCTCCTTGACCCAATTCGACGTCTGAGCGAAATCTCGACCCAACAGTCTCTCCAGGTCTGGCGATACGGACGCCAACTTAAGCATCGCGTTTTGGGAGGCAACGATCTCAGAGAAGGGACGTATCATCATCAAAATCTTGGTAGGAACCGCGCACACCGGGAGATGGCGGAGCAAGTGCGACAAGACCTTAACGGCTTCTCCTTGGTGTCCGCTGAGCCAGTCGGAGCTATCCGCTAAACCCAAAACCGCCCGATGCTCGAAGTAGCCTCGAGGATTGTGCTCATCGGCTGAGCGATGGCGGTCCACTAGCAGGGGCATCCCCCCAGCCTCCAGCGCGCCCATCATCAACGAAGTTCCAGAGCGGGGTAGACCAGATACGACTGTAAGAAAAGAGGACACTTGAGAGACTTCAAGGGACGCCAAGAAATCCCATCTTGTAGGACCCCACATAGGAGTGCGGGAGTTTCTTCCAAGAGCGCGGAATGGCGAAGGTGTGACCGACTATCTCAGACTCTTGCGCTCCTGCGGCTTAAGGGTGACCGCGCAAAGAAGTACACTGCTCAAGCTCTTGTGCGAAGTCGAGGGGCATCAACATATCACTGCCAAGGAACTTTTTCTCCTGGCGGCCCCCATTTTACCGGGACTCAACTTAGCCACGGTGTACCGAACCCTCGACGGCCTTTTTGAAGCCGGCCTCGTCGACCGAATGAACACAGGCCGCGACCAAGTTCACTACTCTTATCACGATCCCGAGCACAGACACGGTCACCTTTGCTGTCGAAATTGCGGCGCGGTGAGCGAATTTAACTACGCGGTCATCTTGGCCCTATCTCAACAGATCCGCAAGTCTCACCAGTTCCAGATCGACCGCGAGCACTTAACCTTTACCGGACAGTGCGAACAGTGTCTCGCATCCGATAAGCTTCTTGAAGTCGCCAAGTAATATTCCTTTTTCTCAGCGAGAGGTAACGCACGCTATTCGAGAGAAAGCGCCGTCCGCAGTCGTTTCTGCAAACGTTCGCAAAAGCAAACGCCTTCGAAAGAGAGCAGCCAGAGCCAACGAGAAGCGGCAATGCCCGAATAGATAAAAAGAGCTGCTTCGGAGACGAGCAGCTCTTTTTTTTTCGCGTGTCCTGCCTATGGACCGAGATCTGTGTCCGGACCGCTCCCTTGTCGCCAAATTAGAATATGTTCACATTCTAGCAACATACTTCACAAACTCCTTACATATTTACCGACGAATTGGACACATCTTCGCGTATAATTACAGTAATAATCCACATCAGGAGTTTGCAAATGAGCTTGAACATCAATATCAACTTTGGCGGGGGCCAAAACCCGGGAGGCTGCGGTTGCGGTAATCCTATGGGTGGTATGGGCGGCCTCTTTGGCGGCGGTAGCCCCATGGACGGTCTGTTCGGCAGTGGTATGAACGGAATGGGTGGAATGTTCGGCGGCGGCATGAACGGAATGGGCGCCGGCAACCCTATGATGCAAATGATGCAGATGATGCAGACACTGATGGGCCTAATGATGGGAATGGGCGGCGGCGGTCCCATGGGCCAAGGCGGCTTCCCGATGGCCCCTGGAGCTGGATTCGGTGGCGGAGATCCTTTTGGTGGCGGCATGGGCGGAGGCGGCTTCGGCGGCGGTAGCCCTATAGGCGGCTTCCTCGGCGGCGGTGGAATGCCGGGCGGCAACTATGGCGGCGGCGGAAACTACGGCTCCGGTGGCGTCGCTCCCGGCTCGCCCTTTAATGGGAATCCAAGTGAAGGCGGTCAGGCTGCTCTCTCGTCCGCTCGGCAGTTCCTAGGTCAGAGATCGCGTGACATCCGTGGCCAAATGCCCAACTTTCGAGCAGCAGGCGGACTGACGAACAACTGCGCGGACTTCGTTTCCTCGGCCCTCCAGAATGGTGGGCTAACACAGGGCCACGAAGTGAGCGTCAGGCGGTTGGAGCAGCGATTGATCCGCGAAGGCTGGAGACAGATCCCCCAGAGTCAAGCCCGTGCCGGCGATGTCATTTTCAACCAGTCCCGTGGCCACGTGCAACTCGCTCAAGGAAACGGAATGCAGATCGGGTCCAACAACATTCGCCAAGGCCTTCAGTACATCACCGAAGGTCGAATCGGACGCGACAAGGTCGTCTATACAAAACGATAGACCGCAACGGGGGCCGCGAAACTCCACTCAATGATGGAATTTGCGACAGCCCCCGCGCTAAGAGATGCGGTCCTTGCCCCAGACCACTCTGTAAAGGTCGTGGCGACGGTCTCGTAGATTTCTCACGGAGCCCGTATTCCGGGCCAGGGTCAACGAGTCCATTCTCAGGTCCGCGAAACAGACGGTCTCCGCGTTGGGAGTGGTATCTGCCGCGATTCCGTCGCGACCAAAATGGAAATCGCACGGGGTGAGAATGCACGACTGAGCGTACTGAATATCCATATTGTGAACCCTTGGCAGGTTCCCTACGTTTCCAGACAACACGACATAACACTGATTTTCTACCGCTCGAGCTTGACACGAGTAGCGAACCCGAAGGTATCCGTTGCGCTCAGCGGTGCAGAACGGCACAAACAGAATGTTCGCGCCTTGGTCGGTCAGGTAGCGAGCTAACTCCGGAAACTCAGAGTCGTAACAGATCAAGACACCAATGGGTCCGCAATCAGTGGGGATGACATCGAGATCTTCTCCACCTTCAATATTCCACCAGTAAACCTCATCAGGAGTGGGATGGATCTTCGGCTGAGTATGGATCGCACCATCCCGCAGACAGATATAGCAGATGTTACGAATGTGTCCTTCCTGGGTCTTCGTCGGATGACTCCCAGCGATGATATTGACGTTGAATTTTATCGCCAGTCGATGGAACAACTCTCGGATACGGTCCGTGTAACTGGTCAGGTGGTCGATGGCCTTCTCCGGCGGGATCGGATCGTTCTCGATGGAGAGAAGCTGAAGCGTGAATAGTTCAGGGAACACGACAAAATCGGCCTTGTAGTCGCTGACGGTGTCCACAAAGTAAGTCACGATCTGTTCGAACTCTTCAAAAGAGGAGATACCACGCTGCTGATATTGAACGGTAGCGACGCGCACCGTTCCAGCGGTCCGGGTCGAAGGTTCACTGGGACCGACATCGCCTTCCTCGATCTCGGGGTTGCGCCAAAACATCAGCGCGCCATAGCCAAGGGAGGCCTTGTCCTCGGGCAGGTAGTTCTGGACAACGCGCTCGAACTCGAAGCCTTGTCGAGCCTGGAAACTGAACGTTGGGTCCTTAATCTTTTTGGACTGGACCGCTTCGATATAGGCGTCCACGCTGCCGAGCTTAGGAAGCCGCTTCTTCAAATACGGTAGTCGGCCGCAAATAGCGATTCCGTGAAGTCGCAAATGCTGGCAAAGTTGGACGCGAGCGCGATAGAGACGGTCGCCTATGCGAAGCCGTCGAGCGTCAGGATCAACGAAAACCTCGTAACCATAGAGCCAATTACCTCTAGGATCGTTGGTAGAACCGTAGCCTCCACCCGTGATCTCTTTCCAGGAGTGCTGCCTATTGATCTTCTTCAAGGTCAGGCGCAAGGTGGCCGCATACCCGACAATCTTGTCCTCATAGATAGCCACGAAAACGCCCTCAGGGAAGTTGTTGATCTGGCCCCGGAGGGTAGCGAGAGTGTAGCCTTTAGAATCCGGATAAACCTTTGCGTAGAGGTCTCGGATGTCGGTCACATCTTTTAGGGTTGCCTTGCGAATGAATAGTCGTTCTGCTCTGTCTTTCATGGGCCTTCACCTTGTCTATCCAGGCTGGAAACCCTGGTCAGCCGAAAACAAAAAGGCTCTGCCTCAATCGAGACAGAGCCTTTTTGTTTCTCGGAGAAGCTTTGATAGGTCTGGCCTAGCAGTACAGTACTCCGGATTTTCGCAAGACCGGACCTGACGCCGTGTTCACTGTTTGAACGTGGATAGCTTCGCGGGCGCCGTGGTTGTGAGCATCGCCTTCACCCATGATGAGATTACCGGCCAGTGACAAGCTTCTCACTTGGTCCTTGATGTCGTTCATTTCGCGGTCAGATACCTCGTCGTAGTTGTTGGCGAACATTTTACCCTTGTCGTCGAAGGCCAGCACCAGTCCGCCGACTCCTTCGTATTTGGACCCTTCGTTGGTCCCGAAGTCCGAGTCGTCCAAGTCGCCCTGGCGGGTTGTGGTGTAGGTCAAGAAGGTCTCGCCTTTATCGTTTTTGTAGGACTTGTTGAACTCGAACGAGACGCCTTCAGGTAAGTTGAGAGCCTCGCGCTTATCTGCCAAAAAGTCCATCGCTCCGGTGGCCTCCAAGGCGGACTTCCTCAATTTCACGTTGGGTACGGAAGCCATCTTCGCATCGAAATTCTCGACGTTCTTATCGGTCAGGATGTTGCGCCCTCTGAACGCCTCTTCGATGAACGGTCGAAGCGCACCGTCGTTATCTATGGCGTCGGCCTGTAAAAATGCCTCGGCCATCTCGGGGTAAGCGGGATTTCCGATGGGCGCAAGTTCTGTAGCCCGGAAGAGCAGTTGACCGACCGCGTCACGAGCGGCGGCGACCGAATCGCTGAAACTTAAGTCCGGGTCGGCGGAAACCGCGTTATAGACACCGTTGAACAGGTCGTAGAAAGCTCCGGTGAACAGCGTAGCATAAGCGTGAGGCTCGGTGCCGAAGCCGTTTCCGTGCATGGAAGGGTCGGTGTAGGGCAAGAAGTGCTGGTCGGCGTACTTGTGCTCGTTCACGGCGTCACGCAGGTACGGAGTTCCGTAGGCGTCCACTCCGAGTTGCTCGGCCAAGCGTGTCACGATGTTGCTGCTTCCTAAATCCCCTTTGGATTCTGCTTTCAGCTCTGCCAATACCGTGGGCTCGTGCAGGGCCCTCAGCATCGACACCATGTCTCCAAACGACTCGTGGTAACCGCCGGCGGGAACCGCTAAGCTTTGAATGTAAGTCGGTCGGATGGCGTCCAAGATGGCGTGTCCGGTTTCGTGGGCCACGACGTCGGGCATGATTCCGGTGCGATGAACACTGCGGTCCTCGGTGGTGTAGTTAAAATAGTTGACCGAGCCGGCATCAGAACTATAGAAGGCGTTCACTACGCCGCTTCCGGCGTGGGGGTGAATTAGGATCTGCTCGCGCCCCAAAGATTCGGTGAAGGACCAGGGTAGTTCGCGGCCGGCGTACTCTTGCGCCATATTCAAAGTCTGATTGGTGATGTAGTAAGAATTGGCGGAGTCGAATTTCGGGTCATCGATTTCATAGCTGAAGTTTCCGCTGGCGTCGGGAGCGGCCTGAGGAAAATTCCGGGGAACGCTCACTTTGATACGGGGCCCGGTGGGTCCGGCCTCAACCTTACCGTCAATCTGACCTTGTTCGGGTGCGGTGAGTGCCTCGTCCTGGGGAAGATACGAAAAGGAGACAGTTTCCTTGGGCGCCTCGACCGCTTCTGACTTGGCGGCTTTGGGAGCCTTCTCGGTGGAGGCCGCTTTGGCGGTCTTCCCGGTAGCCTGAGTTTTTGCGTGTGCGTGATTCGTATCGATTCTCATTTTTATATATTCCCGTAGTTAAGATTCTTACAATCTAAATATAGGCCAGGAAGGGGTGCCGACATGTTACATCGGTGTTAAGTGGGGCCAATCCGCCGCCCAATGGCCCATGTGGGTCCTCCTTCGGGGTTTGCCTCCGGTCTTGGACCACAAGGACGACAGCTCTACTCGCGGAAGTTCTAGCTGTGTCGCGACGCCCGAGGTCCTTCGCGCTCGCCTCCTCTCTGATGGCCTACGTCACGCTGTGGGCCAGTAGTGGGCTGTCCGGGGCCTCATCTCGAAGCTGCCTCCGCCAAGAGTCCAGGTTGCCCGGGGACACGCCCACCATTTCGCAGAACCGAGCCTTGTCTTGGCTGGAGTCAATGTCCGCTGATTAGCCAACCTGATTCAGGGTCATGGCTCGGAGCTTGCCTCTCAAACCCTTTGTAGATCTGGCCGGCGACAGTCTGGCTGGCTACGGTAGCGCCCAGAACATCGGCCAGCCTGTTCACCTCAGCTCGACTGGCGCGATATTTGCTGGAGCCCAACAACGAGGGAGTGAAACGGTTGTCGTCTCCGCTTCCATCGAGAAGCAGGTTGGCCGGGTACGAAACCATCTTGGAGAAGAAGCCCCCTTTCGGCAGGTTCGAAGTCACAATAGTTTGCGCGCTCTCGGGCTCCATCACGGTCAGCCCAACCGCCGACGCCTGGGCGACCAGGATTTCTGAATCTTCCCGAGTGAGACCCTGGATGATGGGGGCGGGCTGCTCGGCTGGTGTGCTCAGATTCAAGCCCAACACCAGTCGTTGATAGCCCTGAGTGCTGAGCTTTTCCACGAGTCGCTTCACTCCCGGCAGGTCCTTTTGCAACATGTCCCGATTGACGGCATCCACGGGGCCCGAGTTACTGTTGTCAAACGATAGCGTCGTTAGCTGGGTCTCGGCGCTCTGAAATCGGACCGGCATCGTGAGACTGGCGGCCTTCTCTTCCCCCTGCCCGGCCAGGTTCAGAGGCAGGTTGTTCGTGACCCCACCATCCATCAGCTGCATCCTATAGTGGCGCTGACGGCCATCGGGGCCGACTTCGGCGAGCTTCAACTGGGGGCTGTTGAAGTAGGCCGGCACGGCGGCCGAGGCCACCATACAGCCCAGGACATCGAAGTCGGGCGTGGTTTCGCGGGAGAAGACGATCTGACCGTCCTCACCGATCTGATCGCGAAGCGGGTGGTCGTCAGGCAAGTCAGTACTGATGACCACGCCGGTCAGCTTCAGTCCCAAGGGGAGGTCTCTGAAGGTGATCGGACTGTCTCCTTGTATGCCCAGCTTCTCCTTCATCAGACGGTAGAGGGTAGTGTACATGGTTTTCATACTGAACAAGCCCGTCCGATCCATGCCCCGCACCTTAGGGTCTGAGCAGCTTTGCAGCTGGAAGAAGTCTGAGTTGAAAGAGAGAAAATTCATCTGGCTCATCACAGCCTTGAGCTCTTTGGTTTCGTATCCGGCTGCCAGAAGCCCGGCGGTGAGGGCTCCGGCCGAGGTTCCAACGAACTCGTCCACCTTGATGGAATCGTGCAGTGAACTCTCCACCTGGTCCAGGTAATCGGGGTAAGCGAACCCTTTACCGCCTCCACCCTCAAGAACAAGCGAGGTTCTCAACCCGGCGTCGGGAGCCGAAGGAGGGGCAGTATCCAAGTCTTTGACTCGAAAGGTGCCGGTGTAGAACTCGCTGACCGCGTAGGTGCCCTTGAAATCCGGTCTAAGCGCGAAGGTCGGCTCCTGATAGCGGTCGCTTTGACCTGCTAACCAGGTCAACAGAAGACGGTGGCGTGCCAGTTCACTGGCCCGCACTTTCCAGTCAGGGGTGGGACCTGCCCGCAGAGCACTCTCCTCGAGTGCCTTAAGTTGCGTCAACGTCGGAGCAAGGCTGTCCTGGGTTTCAAGACCCGATAAAAGGTCCGAGATGCTGACGCCCACATAAGGCCACTCTCGACGCAACGCGTTCTCGCGCTCCTGGATTTCGGCGGCGTGGTTCTTCAGTTGTGATTTGATCTGCTCTTTGAAGAGTTTTCGCTCGTCGCTCCCTAGGCCATCGAGAGTCCGATCCACTACGTCGGTGAGGGCCTCGGCGCGGTCGTAGCGTCGGGCAGGTCGACGGAACCCCGTGGTTTTGTCGTAGTCGTCAAGTATGAGATCGTCGCTCTCATCCTTGAGATCGGCAAAGGTGTAGACTCTGGGAGGCTCGGAGTGAAGTTGCCCGAAAGCTTTCGCCACTTGCGCTAAGAGAAACGGACGCTTTTCGGGCCCGGACTCTCGCAACAGTTTCACCCAGTACGACTGACCTCCAGTTACCAGATCACGGTCTAGTGACACCACCAGGTCGGTGAGATCCTCCGCGGTTCGTCCGGATCCGAATTCGCTGATGGCCAGGTCGACATCCTTGGAAAAGGGGCGCCATCCCAGAGCGTGTTCTTTGTCTTTGTCCCACTGAGGGCTCAGGAGGCTCTTGATAGATTTCGCGGTCTGCGCGAGATAAGGCTTTTTCTCTCCCAGAAGGTATTTGATACCGCTCCACTCGTGGGTTGCCAGGCGCAAGTTGAGCTGCCGAATGTCACTGGGGTCGACCGAATAAACGGAGGCCAGAGTCTGGTTGGCGATAGCTTCGGTCGGCGTCGGCTCAGCCAACTGACCGTCGAGATCGATGTAAACCGGGGGCTCACCGCTCTTCATCTTCGCCAACAGATAGTCGAGAACATACTGTGCCTCGGCCCGGGAAACGCCCTCAGGCGGGGTCAATTGCTGAAGAATATCGTAGGTCGAACCGAACTGCGCGGTTTCAAGCTCCCGTGATAATATCTTGTTGGCGGTCTGCTCGGCCATTGTCACCGGATCGGTGAGGGCGTAGGAGCTCAAGAGATACCTGGCCGTGTGCGCGCGGTCGGCCATGGAGGCCGTCTCATCGAGTTCGGGGTTTGGCCCCATCACCGTCGCCAGAGCCTCCAACCATCGCGCGGCGGTTTCTTTATTCGGCCCGAGGTGCACCAACGGGGCTCGACCTTCGCTGTCCACCAGCCGTTCCAAGAAACGCGAAGGATCTTTGGAGGAGGCGCCCCGCTGAATGGGGGCCAGGATTTCATGCAACTGCTCCTCCACCCGCAACAGACCGGCCACCGAGAGCCCGAAAGACTTCTCGACAGGGTCGCTAATCTTCTGGACCGCGAGCTTGGTCAGATCGGCGAACCCTTTGCGATAATCCTGCAGCCCCAAGATAAAAGACTTTTCCTGAAACGGCGCCCTAACGAGGGAACGGACCAGTGCCAAGGTACCCAGAGGATGAGTCAATGCTCCGGCCAGGGTTGTGGCGGCCAGCGCTCCCGATTTGGCCAGACTCTTGGCCATTCCCACACTGCGTTTCATCAATCCCGGACGCTTCAGCTCCAGCGGGGTGGCGACCGGCCCGTCGTAGCTCGCACCGGGTTCGACGGCTTGAGTGACATTTGAGCTCGTTTTCGGCGCCGTGTCCCGGCGTGGCAGAATGGAGAGTGGGTTGTGGAATCCGTCGATCTTCATGGACTCACCTTAGCCCTCGAAGTTCCTAGACAAATCCGAAGTCGTTGATATTCCTCGGCAGGTCAGTCGAAAAACTGTAACATTTGAGTGGCCCTGCTTGAGTCGGTTAGAAATGAAATGGTCTCAGATCTTGCGAACTCTGGACCCCGCCCGCACTTGGGCGAAGGCTCACAGACGACGAGGGAAAGGTGGCATAAGGGTTAGAAGTCCGGTTGCCGTTTTGCTACAATCGGCCGGTCCGGAGATACAAAGGAATGTCACCCGTTTCTCCTGTTGCAGTTGCAACATTGATCCGTCTGTTTGCCTGGGTTACCGCTCATGGCGACGCAGGTCGACTCGGTGAGCCAAGGAAGCTCGATAATCCCCGCGGACCGGTCACAGGAATCTCCCCGCAAAACCTTGCTAAGGAGAAACTTCATGCATTCAAATTTTCCACGGAGCAAAATCCTCTCAGCCGCTCGTGCCGCGATCTGCTTTCTCGTTATCCTATTGACGGGCAGCAGCCAGGCCCGCGCTCAACTCGTTGAGGTTGATAGCACGCAGCGTCTGATCCTCAATTTTGCCGAGGGAGCAGCCAGCAACCTACCCTTTGTTGGGTCGTTTATCTCGCCTTTCTCCAGCCTGTTCTTCGGCGATCCGGCCGCTCCCAGTTTCGAACAGATGCAGTCCGAATGGGAAAAGTATACCGATATCAAGTTCGACGAAGCTAGAAGGCACGCCCTAGAAGACGACGAGCACGGATTGATGGCGAACTTGGAACAGATCATTCGGTTCGGCGACTCACCTAGGGGCTATGATGAACTCGAAAATGTGCAAACCATTCTGGTCAATGAAGTGAGCGGCCTGCGCAGCAACACAGGCCAGACCGCCGGGCCGTCCGTTTTCTACTATGGCACCGCGGTCAATCTGCACTTAGACTGTCTCAAAGAACTCGTCAAGCGATCGGGCACGGATGAGGAGAAGCTTGCCTGGGTCAATGAGTCGAATCATTTTATCTCCAGGTATGGCGCTGACTATAACTCTGAGCTCGTGAAGGGGGCGGCGGAGCGTGTTGACAAGGTGTCTGTGGATAATCGCGTGTCGGTGAGCTCCGGTTTAGAGTTCAAGATAACGGACCCTAATCTTCCCCAAGATTTTCAGGGCTGGATTGGAAGAAGTCAACTGGACGTCTACCATGTGAAGGTCGCTAACGACTTCTACAACTTGAACGCCAAACTCTGTGGATTGAAGCCGGCCACGTTCGATTACCTGCTTGGGCGAGCCCAAGGGCAAAGGAAGCCCTCCGCCACAACCGGCCCAAAGTCAGAGTACAACCCCGGGCCTGACGCACAAAACGCCTGGACGGCCCGCCGCTATCTGGACCCCAGCGGAAATCCCGTGAATTACGAAACGGTCGCACTCGGCTCGCAAGCCCAGGGACCTGAAGGCTATACTCAGACTCCCTGCGTCAAGTGTGGTGGGCACTTGGAATGGGGCCAGTAGAGGGCTGTAGATAAGAGGGATGCAGGGACTTGATAAGGACTAGTAGTCTATGGAGTGTTAAACCCCGGCCTTCCCTGTCGCCTCCGAGGCTGCGCCACGATTTAAACAGCGGGGCCCGTTCGACGAAAGAACTAATCAAAAAAGCCCCCCGGCGAAACCGGAGAGCTTTTTGTTTGGAAATGGTGAGTGGAGAGGTGTGAGCTAGAAGCCCATTCCGCCCATACCACCCATGCCGCCCATGCCGCCCATTCCACCCATGCCGCCCATATCGGGCATTCCGCCGCCGCCGCCGCCGTCTTTTTCAGGCTTGTCGGTGACCATGGTCTCTGTGGTGAGCACCATACCAGCAATAGAGGCCGCGTTCTGTAGTGCCGAACGGGTCACTTTGACCGGGTCGACGATGCCTTTCTTGACCATATCGCCATACTCGTCGGCGAGAGCGTCGTAGCCGTGTCCGGGCTTGAGACCCTTCACTTTTTCAACGACAACAGCGCCTTCTTTACCGGCGTTGTTAGCGATCTGCTTCAAAGGCTCGACCAAGGCGTGACGGACGATGTCGACACCGACCATCTCGTCGTTGGAGAGATCTTTCAGCTTGTCGAGAACGGGGAGAGCGTTGATGAAAGCCGTGCCGCCTCCGGCGACGATGCCTTCCTCAACTGCGGCACGAGTCGCGGACAGTGCGTCTTCGATGCGATGCTTCTTCTCTTTGAGTTCCGTCTCCGTCGCGGCACCCACACGAATGAGGGCGACACCACCGACGAGTTTGGCAAGACGCTCTTGCAGCTTTTCGCGCTCGTAATCGGAATCGGTATCTTCGGTCTGACGCTTGATCTGGTCGATGCGACCTTTGATAGCGTCATCTTTTCCGGCACCTTCAACGATGGTGGTCTCTTCTTTGGTGACCTTAACCTTGGCAGCGCGGCCGAGCATGTCGAGGGTCACGGTTTCTAGTTTCAAACCGAGTTCTTCGGTGATGACTTGTCCACCGGTGAGGATGGCGATGTCTTTGAGCATCTCCTTGCGACGATCACCGAACCCAGGAGCTTTCACAGCCACTGTGGTCATGGTGCCACGCAATTTGTTGACCACGAGCGTAGCCAAGGCTTCGCCTTCGAGGTCTTCGGCGATGATCAGCAACGGACGCTGACTCTTCACAACTTTTTCCAGCAGAGGCAAGATGTCGGCGATGGCGCTGATCTTCTTTTCCGCGAGGAGGATGTAAGGGTCTTCGAGGATAGCTTCCATGCGCTCGGAGTCGGTCACGAAATAAGGTGAGATGTAGCCTTTGTCGAACTGCATTCCCTCGACGTGCTCGAGTTCGGTGTAGAGGGTTTTGGACTCTTCAACGGTGATAACGCCGTCTTTTCCGACCTTCTCGATAGCGTCAGCGATCAGCTTGCCGATTTCAGGATCGTTGTTCGCCGAAATCGCTGCGACTTGACTGATGGCATCGCCGGTTTCCACGGATTTCGCTTGTTTCTTGATGGCTTCCACGATCAAGACCACGGCCTTGTCGATGCCACGCTTGATGAACATGGGGTTGGCGCCCGCGGTCACGTTCTTGAGTCCGTGCTTGATCATGCTCTGAGCCAAGACGGTGGCCGTGGTGGTTCCATCACCGGCTACGTCGTTGGTCTTGGAAGCCACTTCGCGAACGAGTTGGGCGCCCATGTTTTCGAAGGGGTCTTCCACTTCGATCTCTCTAGCCACCGTGACACCGTCTTTGGTGATGGTGGGGGAACCGAACTTCTTGTCGATCACCACGTTGCGACCACGGGGGCCGAGGGTCACCTTCACGGCATTCGCCAAAATGTCGGTGCCGCGCTCCAGCGCTTTACGAGCGCTGGTGTCATATTTCAAAATTTTTGCAGCCATACTTATCTCCTTGAGTCTTTTTTTTAAGCCATCATCTGGCTTAGTGCCGAATTGTGATTACTTCTCAAAAACACCCAGAAGCTCACGCTCCTGCATGATGAGGTACTTTTCGCCATCGATTTTGACTTCGGTCCCGGAATACTTTCCGTAGAGAACCTTGTCTCCCACTTTCACTTCGAGGGGAATCACTTTACCGTTGTCGAGAACTTTGCCCGTACCAACGGCAGCTATTTTACCAATCATCGGCTTTTCTTGAGCGGAGTCGGGCAAGTAAATGCCTCCTGCCGTTTTCTCTTCACTGGGTAGAGCCTCTACCACAATGCGATCACCGAGCGGTTTGAGAGTCGCTGTTTTTGTCGCCATTGGAACCTCCATAAAAATTTGTCGTTGCCTATCTAGGATACGCCCTAGTTCTACCCCGGCGAGAATTGATCTCAAACAAGCGTCACATTAGAGTTCTGTTAGAGGCACGTCCGAAGGTGTTCCCTCGAGGACTCCGCTTAGAAGCCTGTCGGCGGTTTCGGTTCCGTCTGCAAGGCGGACGGAAGATCGCGTCTCAGTTGAAGATCCCGCAGAACCCGAACAAATGTGGAGCTTCGATAGTCCTTACCAGTATGATCGATGAGCACCACTCGAAATCCGTAGTGAACCTTGAAAGTGTTCCAGGTGCCGGAGGGTTCCGCCCTAGAACCGATGGGGAACTCGAAGTCCCCTACAAAGGGCAGAGTCATTTCCTGGTCAACGTCCACATCGTGTGTGTCGAGCGACAACACTTCCCTATGAGGGAAATATTTGTCGGTGGACTCCTCAATGGCAGCCAAGCGAAAGGACAGCTTGGTGGGGAGCCTCGCGTCGTCGTTCTTACGATCCAGATGAATCGTTCCCGTTACCGATTCTCCGGTCAGCACAATGGTGTGGTCGAGTCGGGCGATGAGACGAAGATCGGGGTGCTCCACTTCCAGTTCGGCCGGTAAAGCGCGCCAATCCTCGAGTTGAGACGCCGGCATGATGGTGATGTGCATCCTGGCAATCATTGGGCGCTTCCAAAAGCCGCGTTTGGCGATCGCTTTCACGAAGTATTCGCAGCGCATATCTTGGCTAGCGTAACTCGGCGGGGCTTCCACGGGTACGACGAAGCGAAACTCGTGATGATGCAGGCCGCCCCTAGAGGGAATGGACTGCTTCTCATCTACCACGGGCAAGATGTATCGACGAAGGACGTCGTTAGCGCCTAGGGTCTCTTCGCCTTGGAAAACGATTTCAACGGATTCGACCTGGGGATCGTCCATTGTCAGCCAACCTAACAGTTCATCGCCGGGTTGAAGTACCTGGCGATCCAAATCGATATCAAAATTCATCGAAAGACCCTCGTCTCCAGCCTAGTATCCACGGACCCTTGAAGCTATCGCGCGGCTTCCTTGCAGGAGGCGGAAAACCCTCGACGATAGCTCGAGAACCGGGCTCCGGAACCCGACCGGTGACAGGCCACCTTCAGACTGAAAGGTGTGGAAAGAGTCCCCTTAGGTGTCTGAGGGAGGTCATCCCATTGGTGCTCCCCATAGAGCCATTGAAAAAACAATGTTTTCTCCGCCAAGCTCAGTTGACAGGTCTGCCATACCCGTCGGAAAAATTTTGATTGCAAGGGCGCCGGCACCCATCCTTGCGCGATCATCGAGGCGAGGAGTTTCGGCTTTTCAGACTGAGTCGAACGGAAGCAGACGGCTTCTAAGAGCGTGGAAAGCTCGAACCACTCCATAGGCTCCCATCGCCTGGCGCTCCCTCTCAGGGCGAATTCCACGAAATCCTCGAATTCCCGAGCCTTGAAGTGCCCGCCCTGGACTAGGCAGGGGACGGCTAGGAGTCCTCCAACCGATGGCTGTAACAGCACGCTGCACGCTTGAAAAATCGCGGCGTCCTCAATCTCCTGACTAATCAAAAGCTGACGCAAAAAACGATCGACGAAAGTCTCGTCCCGCAAGAGAGACCAGTCAAGGGTATCGGCACCCCAATCTCCCAACAAACGCAAAAAGAGTGAGCAGAGACTAGGATGGCTTCGAAAAAGCTCCATCTTGAATAATATTCCGCAATCATCCAGCCTCCTGTCAGAGGGATGAAATATTTATCAGAGAACTCGCGAGAGTGAGACTCCTCAGCATCACGACCTCGGTAGAAGAGCTTCATCCTCTGATTCCGATCCTTCGAGATCTATACTTCAATGGCAAGATCGACGGATTCAGTCTGGTCCGAACAGCGAGCGAAGCCGAACTGAAATCGAACCCTTGGGTCTGTCGTCGCATGAGAGAGTTTTGTGTAACTCCCCTTCCTTTGGATACAGACCTGGCTGCAGGTAGCCTTGTGTCCACCATCAAAATCGCCGTCTCTGAGCTGCGGCCGAACGTTGTTCTTTGGCCGATGAACTCAAGCATCAGAGAGTCGCTCCAAGCCTTCCTTAAAGATGTCGGCGTGGGGCAGTACACCTTGAATTCAGCTTCCCCACCGAATCAGAGACAGCTCTTTGACGAGCTAAAAAATCGCTCAATTCTCGCCACTCCACGAGAGACGGAGGGACTCAACCCTAAACGTCTCTTCGAAGGCCACTGGGAAAAACTGGCGCCTCATTTGGAAAGCCCTTGCCTGTTATTGGGGCATCAGATTTTGGTGAAGGAATGCCGACGCATTTTCCCTGAGATCGACTTCCATTCGTCCCAACAGTTAGAGCGATATCCGTCCGGCGTTTCTCTTTTCGAGCTGAGTCTCACCGACCGACCCGACACGATCCTCACAGCCCTCCGAGATCACTGCCAGAAAGCTCTCCTTGTCGAACCCGTCAACACCCAACTCGTGGGCTCTCGCTTCACTTTGCGCTATCTCGATTACGACAACGAGAAGGCTCACCTGCCCGCGGAGATGGATCTCCACGCTCTGCTGGGAGACGAGCACGAAACCGAAATATGGAACGAGCCGTTGCATCACCCTCTTTTCGCCACGCGCCTCAAAGCGCCCGAGGGGTGCTGGACGGCTCCATACCAACTCCCCGCAGGGGAGTCTTTAAAGATTGTCTTCGCCGACTCCGGCAACGTGGCCGGTTCTATTCTGCACCACGCCGAGGCAATCAATCGGTTTACTGACTCCAAAGCCTGGGCGGTGGCCCTCGCTCCTCACCCTTTCATAGGGCCCAGAGAAGAGACGGAAACAACTTTCTTCACGGGGCACGAAGCCTCGGCACCGAGCGACCGATTGCACCAAGTTCTCAGTGAGGCCGATTGCTTCGTCTTTTTCGAAGACGACGATGAACAATCCGCTGGATGGCCGTTCCCTCTTCAAGACTACGTCGCAGGGAAGGCTGTTCTCCACCTCTACATCGGCTATCGTGTGCACACCCGCACACCAGAACTCCAACGGCGCGGACGGCGGATACTCAGCCCGCTACCCCATATTCTAAAAATGTATCCAGAGGCACATTTCTACGCCGGGTTCCCGCCCATAGAACTGATCGACACTCCCCTCGAAGCGCCGCGCTCCGCAGTCGATGGAATCTGTAGAATCCTTCACACACCCAGCATGCCTCACTGGACCACTTCACGGTATCCATACCACAAGGACACCGAAGCCTTTATGCGGTCAGCCCGAAAACTCAAGAAACGATTCGGCGACTTGGTAGAATTTCACCAAATTGGCGGCTGGTCCCATCAAGAGGTTCTCCGCGCCCGCCAGGTCTGTGATGTCACTTTCAATCAACTGCGGGGCTTCCACGGCCTGTCCGGTGATGAAGCCATGTGGCTCGGCCGAACCTGCGTACAAGCATTCGACCAGTTGAACATCAATCGCCACCGAGAGTACTGGGGTCTAGGAGTGGAGTTCCCCTGGCTGACCGTCAGCTTCGACAGCCTCGACACGGAACTCGCTGACCTGATACAAAACCCTGATCGAAGAGCGAGCATCGGGCGACTCTCAAGAGAGTTCATGTTGAAATATTTCAGCCCCCAGAAGGGAATTCTACCCCTTCTGTATCACTGTTATCAGACGATCAAGGGCGGGTAGGCATGATACGAGGAGTATGAGTTTGGAAGAATTGAGTCCTTCGAACAACGGAAAACGGAAGGACCGTGTCCCCGTTAAGCATGCCGTCATTCCTTGCGCCGGGCTGGGCACAAGAATGCTGCCCCTCACGCGTGTCGTCCCCAAAGAGCTACTGCCCTTGGGCCCGAAACCGCTTATTGAGCATGCTATGGCGGAATTGGGCGAAGCGGGAATCGAACACGTCGTCATTGTCTCACGCAAAGGCAAAGAGATGCTTCATCAACACCTGACGGAGCCGTACCCATTTCCCGAACGCGCCCACGTTCCGGGACCGATCCCACCCAATTTGAAGTCGTTGAATTTTGTAGAGCAAGATGACCCCAGAGGCCTCGGCGACGCACTCAAAATGGCACTGCCCTTACTCGACAGCCAACCCTTCATCATGCTGCTTCCCGATCAGATGATGATGGGGACCCCCGGCGCTTCCAGTCAACTTGTCAGAAACTACACCGGACAAGACTCCCTGTCTTCATTGGTCAACGTCCCTAAGGCCGAGACCGAGCATTTCGTGGGCTCCCGCGGCTTTCGAGTCGAGGGCGAGGGACCGTGCTATCATCTCAAGGAACTGCTGGGTGAAACAGGGGTTCCAGGGCTTTCGGACGGACGCTATTCCGTGCGGGGATTTGGCCGAACCGTCTTCAAATCCGCATTTCTGGAGAGCATCGAAGATCAGTCCGATGAGGCCGAATTCTCTTTGGCTTTCACTAAGTATATTTCCCAAGGTCATCACGACTGCTTGCTGCTCGAGGGGCGACCGATCGACGTTGGTACGCGAGTCTCTTACCAATATTTTTGGAAACTTTGGGAGTCGATTCTCTCAGGAATCGCCTAATACTCAGGACCTGTGAGCCGAATCGTCGTTCTACAACCGTCCTTTCTCCCGTGGTTGGGCTATCTCGATCAGTACGATTGGGCCGATGTGTTCGTCCTTTACGACGACACCCAGTTCGACAAGCACGGCTGGCGAAACCGAAACAAGATCCTGTGCGCCAACGGACCGACTTGGCTCACAGTTCCGGTCAAGACCAAAGGCCTCGACAAGCCGTTCAACAATGAAGTCCCCATCAATCATGCCACTCCGTGGGCGAAAAAGATGCTGGCGACTCTGACCCAGACCTATTCGAAGACTCCCTTTTTCGCAGAGTACTTCCCGGGGCTGGCCGCGGAGATCACAGCCGGACACGAACGTCTGCTGGACCTTAATCTCGGCACATTCGCCTGGCTTGTGAAATGCCTAGGACTGCCCTGGAAAGTGGTCTTATCTTCTCAGCTCGATATACCAGGGAGGAAGACCGACCGGCTTGTCGCAATCTGCCAAAAATTCAAGGCCACCGAATACCTGACGGGAGACGCGGCCAAAGACTATCTCGAGGAAGAAAAGTTCCGAGAGATTGGCGTCGACGTCAGATGGCACAGCTATGAGCACCCAATATACGACCAAGGGAGTGAAGAGTTTGTGCCATATCTTTCGGTGGTCGATCTGCTTTTCCGGCAAGGGCCACAAGCCCTAGCAGTTCTAAGCCGGAGCAAATCAAGGAGTGTAGGATGAAGACGATCCTCGTTACCGGCGGCGCCGGATTTATTGGAAGCAACTTTGTACGCTATTTATTGAACAAGTACCCTGATTACAGGGTCGTTGTGCTCGACATCCTGACCTACGCGGGCGACACCGACAATTTGCCTAAAGACATGCTGGCCCAGCAGACAGACCCCAATGCTCGGCTTACCTTTTGGTACGGAAACGTGTGCAATGCCGACTTGGTCAGCACCCTTATGGCCCAATCCGACATGGTGGTGCACTTCGCGGCCGAAAGCCACGTCACGCGCTCCATTTACGATAACAAAGTCTTCTTCGAGACCGATGTCATGGGCACCCAAGTGATCGCAAACTCGGTGCTCAATCATCGCGACCGCATCGAGCGTTTCATTCACATCTCCACCTCCGAGGTCTACGGAACCGCTGAGGGAGAGGTCATGGACGAGGAGCACATCCTCAACCCCATGAGCCCTTACGCTTCGGCTAAATGCGGTGCTGATCGACTGGTCTACTCCTACTGGGCGACTTACGACATCCCCGCCGTCATCATCCGGCCTTTCAACAACTACGGGCCCAACCAACACTTAGAAAAGGCCGTACCCCGCTTCATCACCTCGGCACTCCTAGGAGAACCGATGACGGTCCACGGTCAAGGTCTTGCTGAGCGCGACTGGCTTTATGTCAAAGACCACTGTGAGGCTTTGGACAAAGTCCTTCACACCGACATCAACACCATCAAGGGTCAAGTTATCAACCTGGGGTCGGGCGTTTCCACCTCGGTTCACGATATCGCCAAGAAGGTTAAGGAATTGACCAACGCCAGTTCGGAAATCATCTTCGTTGGGGACCGTCCCGGCCAAGTCGTGCGACACACCAGCAGCACTCAGAAAGCTAAAGATCTGCTGGGCTGGGAAGCGACCACCTCCTTTGACGAAGGGCTCAAAGAGACGATTCAGTGGTACAAAGACAATCCTAAATGGTGGGAAAAATCGCTCTGGCTCCGTCAGGTACCCATCCACACCGCTGCCGGAAAAATTGAATACCATTAGTACAAATGACAAGCATGACCAGCAAGGCTATTGCCGTTCGCGAAAATTTCCTCCCCTTCTATCGGGTCGCTCTCGACGAGGACGAGAAAGCCGAAGTCATGCGGAGTCTCGACTCCGGATGGCTGACCACCGGGCCTCGAACTAAGCAGTTTGAAGCCGACTTCGCCGCCTACTCGGGGCAAGCCCACGCTATCGCTCTGAACTCTTGCACGGCCGCGCTGCATGTTGCCATGGTGGCGGCCGGAATCGGCGAAGGAGACGAGGTCATCACGCCCAGCTTGACCTTTCCCTCGGCAGTGAATGAGATGGTTCACGAACGGATCACCCCGGTTCTGATCGATATCGAACCCGATACCCTTAACATGGACGTAGATCTGGTTGAGTCGCTGATAACGGAGCGCACCAAGGCTATCATTCCCATCCATTTTTCTGGTCATCCGGTCGAGCAGGACAAGCTTCGCGCGATCGCCGATAAACATAACTTGTTGGTCTTGGGTGACGCCGCCCACGCCACGGAGTCCCGCTTTCGTGGCAAACACGTCTCAGAGTGGGAAGATGCTACCTCCTACTCCTTTTACGCTACCAAAAACCTCTCCACGGGAGAGGGTGGGATGCTGACCACCAACAGCGACGAACTAGCGGACACTGCCCGCCTTCTGTCGTTGCACGGTATGAGTCGAGACGCCTGGAAGCGCTACACTGAGGCAGGCTACAAACATTGGGATATCGTGCTGCCCGGCTACAAATACAATATGAGCGACCTAGCCGCCAGTCTCGGTGTTCATCAACTGAAAAAGCTGTCAGGCTTCACTAAAAAGCGGCGCGAGTTGACGGAATACTACGATGAAGCTTTCGCGGACCTGAGCGAATACCTGACTCCACTGGCGCGACGCGACCATGTTGACACGGCCTACCACCTCTACGTTCTCCAGATCAAAAGCGAGAACCTCACCATCGATCGCGACGGGATGCTCGACGCCTACCAAAAGCACAAGATCGGGATCGGCGTGCACTTCCGAGCTTTGCATCTGTACCAATGGTACCGAGAGAACATGGGCTACACTCGCGGGATGTACCCGAAAACGGAATACGCCAGCGATCGAGTGCTCTCACTCCCTCTCTTCACGACGCTTGCACAAGCGGACCAAGATTACATCATCGATGTCACACGACACCTCATCCTAAAGCACCGGAAGTAGACCTCGATGTCGCATCAGGAATGGGAAAAAAGCCCTTTTGGATGTCGACTCCGAGTGATTATTCATAGACTGCGGCGCAACAGTCCGGCTTCACTCGACTGGGAGATTGAGCGTGGCTTCCTGCTCACCGTTCTCGATGAAAACCTCTTTGAACTCATCCTTCGCCCACGTGACTCCACGAAAAGCCCTACAACGCTCCCTCTACTTGACGAGGCACCCGCGCTTGGAGTCGACCGCTTTCTCATCTGGCAGAAAGCCCCCCGCGACGAGGAGGGATGGGAAGCTTTCTCTTCACAACTTCGCGCCCGCACAGGACTCACCGCCGGGCTCATTCTCAGTTCAGACGTCGAGCACACCAAGGCTCTTCGCTCTTACCGCCGGCGAAGAGCAATCTGGCACGGTATCGACACTCCGGTTTTACAAATCTTTCAAAACACTCCAACGGCTTCGTTTTTCACCGTGGAGAAGAACCTATTCTTCCTTGGGCGCATTGGACGCCGCCTCAATCGTCTGGCCGGACTTCGTCGCCTGCTCCCTTGGTGACGGCGTCCGCTCCGGGCGCGACAATGTCGGGATCGTTCGAAGAATCTAAT
>JBBKWP010000071.1:0-12805 GCA_037968995.1 Candidatus Xenobia bacterium | reverse complement strand
CCACAAGGCAAAGTCCGGCGTGACCCCTCCCGGTAGAGCCTCATAAACGATTGACGACTGAACGACGACCGCCAAGGGAATGAGTAAGGCAACGATCAGAAGGTTCAAATGTCTAACCTTTCGGCCCTTTCTTCTTCGCATCAGGCTTTTTCGTTGGATCGTTCTTCAGAACTAGGACGTTGTCCAAGTGGTGAATGTTGATGGCGGGCTGGATGACCGCCGACAGGGTGTTCTGGCCTGATGGCTGTGTCACATTGGTCACCCAACCGATCTTCAGACCTGACGGGAACAGCCCGTCATGACCGCTGGTCACCACCCAGTCGCCCGTTTTTACGCCCGAGTCAGGATCGAGATAGCGCATCTCGAGGTCGTCTTGGCCTTTGCCCACCAGCACGCCCGAGGCCTTGCGCTGTGCAAGTTTCCCGGCCACAACGGCTTTGGAATCGGTGAAGAGACGCACTTGGGCGCGAGCATTTTCCACCCGCGAAACCCGACCGACGAGGTGAGTTCCATCGGTGACGGTCATTCCCACAGCGATGCCTCGGTCTTTCCCTACATTCAGGGTCAAGGTGGACATCCAGCCCCTTGGGTCCCTGGCTACAACATCGGCAGCGATAGGCTGATAAGATGGCTTGGCCAGGGGCGCTTTCAAAAGCTTGCGGAGTCGTGCATTCTCTTTTTCGAGTTCGGATTCTTGTTGATGCATCGACGCTCGGACATCCACCGGTGCGGGCGGTTGCCATCCCCAACCCTGCGATAACGATGCCGAGGGAGTGAAAGCGGAGCCGAGATAGCTATCTATGGATGACATCGCGCCTTGCCCGAGCAGCGGGGCAGAATGCGCCGCGAAGGCGACCGCGCCTGCTAAAAAAAGCAAGCCCAACAGTCCGGTTCCTCTTTTCTCCGAGGAATCGTAGGTTGATGAGCTTGGGCGGGCCTGATGAAAGACGGCCTTTCGCAGGGTCGATTCTCGTAGGATTATCTGGAGTCCCTTGGAGACGACTTCTTCCGGACTGGCGGCCGTTTGTACTCTCAGGCGGGTTTCTTGGGCTAAGAATTCATCCAGTCGTCGAAGCTGGGCGGAGCCTCCGGAAAGAATGACGCCGTTTCCGAGGACGTCCTGAAGAAGAGGCAGATCTGCGCTTGATACGATCCAGCGAACCTCTTGAGCGATCCTGGCCAAGAGGGGCTTAAGAACCTGGTACACCTCCTCAGAGTTGATGCGCCGTTCGGCGGGTTTGCCCAGCGCGATGTCGCGACCCGCGATGGTCATTTCACTCTTCGCCTCGGTGGGCAAGGCCGCGCCGAGTTCCCTTTTGATGGATTCGGCCACCCGATCGTCAATCAACAGATGGTGCTGCTGACGGACATAGTCGCTCAAGGCTTCGTTCATCGCGTCGCCTGCGATTCTGAGGCTTCGTGAGAGCACGGTGCTGGCCAAGGAAGCGACGGAGATGTGTGTGACCCCGGCGCCAATGTGGACCACCATGTGGCCTTCAGCTTTTTTGAGATCCCTGCCCGCACCGATGGCCGCGGCTAAAGTCTGTTCGATGAGATAGACACTGCTGGCACCGGCAGCTTTCACGGTCGCCAAAAGGGCCTGACTTTCAACGGCACTCAGATCGGACGGGACCGCCACGGCCACCCGAGGGGCGGACAAGACACCGTGCTTGGAGGCGGACATGGCCCCTTTTAATAGACGCGTCGCCAGACGCTCGTCTGTGATGACGCCGCCTTGAATGGGGCGGACAACGGTGACGCCCTCCGGTTCTCTCCCTTCGATCTCGGCGGCTCTCGGGCCCACGGCGACAATCCGATTTGCCTGACCTTTCACGGCCACCCGTGCGGGGAAGACGAAACTCTTGTTAGGCATCGTGACGACAAACGAGTGGCTTCCCAAGCAGAGGGCCATGTCGAGGCGGGGCTGAGCGAATCGGTTGGTAAGGTTCGCTGTCCAACTTTTGCTGTCGGCAACCTGGAGGGGAGCCTCCCGGAGTGCTAACGGACTTACGATTTCTATGCTATCGGCTGTATACAGCATCGGTATCTCCTAATTCTCGTCTGATGAAGGGTTTTCGTCGAGATTTTCTAGGGTCTTGAGCAGCCCCAGGACCGCGCAGTCTCCAGGGTTCTCAGCGACTTGGATTTTCAAACCGGTCTGCTCAGACAAGAACAACTCAAGATGCTTGAGTTGGGAGCCTCCTCCGGTGAGAACGAGACCGTGGGAGAGGATGTCGGTGGAAAGCCCCGGCGGCGTCAGGTCGAGGGTCTTTTTGATGAGACCTACAATCTGATCGAGGGGGTGAGAGACGGCTTCGCGCAGTTCTCCGCCCGTCACGATCACCGTGTGTGGTAGACCGCTGTCGAGTTCACGTCCCATCACCTCTTGGCGCGCCTCATCCCCCAAAGGGTGGGCCGTACAGGTCGTTTTTTTGAGCGCTTCCGCTGTAGCCCGGTCCACCTCGAGTCCATGCACGTTGCGAAGGTGGCAGAGGATGGCTTCATCGAACTGATGCCCTCCCAAGGGGATCGCTTCGCAAACCACAATGCCGGGAGAGAGCGCGGCCACCTCGGTCGTTTGCGCTCCGATGTCTATCACTGTGGTCGCTTGCTGATAATGAGTGTTCGATACCGCTCCAAGGGCAGCGGCCACGGGTTTGGCCACAAGATCAACGCGGCTGATGCCCGCGAATCGTAGAGCCCGACGAAAGGCCAGTTCTTGGGAGGCTGTGATGCGGGCGGGGACCGAGGCTACGATCTGGAGTCGCGATCGAAAGCGCCATCCCAGCGCTTTTGGAAGCATCTCTTTTAGGAATTCCCCGGCGGCCAACGGAGCCGACACAACTCCTCGCCCCATCGGTCGGACCGTTTGCATATGACTTGGTGTGCGACCGACCATCCTCTGAGCGTCGTTGCCTAAGATGAATCGGTGACCGCCGGAAAGGCCGTCGGCGATGAGGCACGTCTCGCGGAGAACGACGCCTCTCTTCTCATCCGCGATTCGTAACGTCGCGGATCCGAGATCGATTCCTACCTTCATTCTTTGCCACCTTTCCAAGGGAACCAACTGTCCTTCGACAGTTTTCCACTATGAAAAATTATCAACAAAGCTTGACCTCCCTTCAATTCATCGAAAAAATGTTCGACAACCGGTTGAGGAACTCACCACCTTCTTGAATCTTTGGCCCACCAGCAGCGAATGGTACACACACCAGCAAAGATCCGGTCGACGCTTCGCAGGTGTGTACACCATCGGATATGGAGAAAAGTCCAATGGGATACACCTTGCTTTCCGTGGAGGTTCGTCCGCGGCGGCGAGGTATAGGAACTCATGAACCATATCGCTTTTGGCCGTTCTACCGCGCATGACTCTGCTGAAGCCGGCATGGAGCTGGCGTCTATGCTCCGTGACAAACTAGAGGGACGCCAAGCCCACGCCGTGGTGGTCTTTGCCTCCTCGCGTCACAGCTATGCGGAGCTACTGAAACCGCTTCTTTCGGAGATCCAGCCCGATCATCTGATCGGCTGCTCGTCAGCCGGAGAGTTTGTGGAAGCCAGTATGGGAGAGGGAAGCACTTGCGCCTTGGCGTTTCACAGCGATGAGATCATTTTCTCATCGGCCGTGGGCAGCAACCTCTCGAGCGAACCGCGAAAAGCTGCACAAAGCTTAGTGGACGAGATGGTCGGTATGAGAGAGGATGCATCCTCTCAGAAGTTCCGAACGGCGCTCGTCTTCTGCGACGCCTTGGCGGGAAACACTGAGGTTTTGATCGACGAGTTGACTCGCCTGACAGCGGGCAACTACCAATTGGTGGGCGGGGGGGCCGGCGACGACGCGAACTTCTCGAAAACCCATGTCTTTTTTCGCGATCAGGTGCAGTCAGACTCAGTGGTGCTGTTGGAGATGCTCTCGGATAAACCGATCGGGATCGGCGTTAGCCACGGCTGGGAACCTACCGGACAGCTTATGCGAGTCACCGCCGCCGAAGGCTTTACGCTGGGCAGCCTCAATGCGGAACCGGCCGCCGAAATTTTTCAGCGGCACGCCGATGAGACCGACCAGGATTTCGATCGCTCAGAGCCGGTGCCTTTCTTCTTGCACAACGTCATCGGCATCAAGACCCCCGTCGGGTGGAAGTTGCGCGTCCCGCTCTCCATCAACGAGGATGGCTCGATCCTCTGCGCTTCCGAGATTCCCCTCGGAGCCACCTTGAGCTTTATGAGAGCCACTCCAGAGTCCAGTGCTCGTGCCGCCGAGCACGCCATCGCCAAGGCTATGGATCAGATGGGCGGTAGCCCCCCTGGGGCTGCTCTGTTTTTCGACTGCGTGGCCACCCGATTGAGAATGGGGACCGGATTCGGCCTCGAGCTAGAAAGCATAAAGAAGGCCCTTAACGGCGTCTCCTTCGCAGGCTATAACACCTACGGACAGATCGCTAGAAGCGATAGCCAGTTTTCCGGCTTTCATAACTGCACGGCCGTGGTCTGTTTGCTCCCGGCCTGAACTCCATGGAACGCCTTTGGTCGCTGATCGGACAGTTTGGCGATCTTGCCGCTCGTGAGGCGACTGCGTTGGAATTGGCTGAATGCCTGGGCGCCCAAAGGCTGGTCGTCTTCTTGCGCGACCCAGAATTGCACATTCCGTTGCCCGCTCCGGGATTTCCTCAGACCCTCGACGGGGCCTGGATGGATTTGGTTAAGCGCTGCCAGACGGGAGTCGAATTAAAGGGAGAGCTCATTCTGGAACAACGGAGTTGGGAGGCCCATATTTTCGGTCGAAGGGACATCTGGATAGTGTTGCTGGGAGGGACTCCAGACCGCCGGCGACTGGAGAAGCTTTTCACTTTGCTCCCTTTGCTTGAAGCACTCCTGCGAAACGAAATGCTAGCCCAAAGAGCCGAGGAGAATGCCGCCGCCGCGGAGCAGGCAGCTTCCGAGGCCGCTGATCTGACGCTGCGCCTAGACGCCTCGAGACGACAACTCCAGGTGCACTCTCGCGAACTCTCCGAGGCGAAGACGGCCGCGGACGCGGCCAATCGTGCCAAAAGCGATTTTTTAGCCAACATGAGCCATGAGATTCGTACTCCTATGGCGGCCATTCTGGGCTTTGTCGATATCTTGCAACGCCAGATAAAGGATCCTGACAACCTGGAATGCTTGAGTGTCATCTATCGGAACGGGCATCACTTGTTGGAGATCATCAACGACATCCTGGATCTCTCCAAGATCGAGTCGGGAAGTTTAGAACTCGAAAGCATCCCGGTTCAGATCGGGCCACTTGTGGCCGAGGTCGTGGAACTGATGAGAGAACGCGCTAACATAAAGGGTCTTCAGCTTGAGGTCAGTTACGAAACACTGGTTCCCGAGACCATTCAAAGTGATCCGACTCGACTGCGTCAGGTGCTCCTGAACCTGCTCGGTAACGCAGTGAAATTCACGGAAAGTGGCTCGGTTCAAGTGGTTGGGCGGCTTCTCCGGGAAGACCAACTTCTAGAATTTTCGGTGATCGATACCGGTATAGGAATCAATCCAGAAGTCATTCCCTTGCTTTTTCGGGCCTTTCACCAGGCGGACACGAGCGTGACTCGTCGATTCGGTGGGACGGGTTTGGGATTGACCATCACGAAACAGATGGTGCAACTTCTAGGTGGATCACTCAGCGTCGAAAGTGAAATTGGAAAGGGCTCGTGCTTCAAATTTACCGTCACGACTGGCGCACTAGAAGGGGTCGAGTTGGTCCAGCCACGTTTGAGCTGGGAGAGTGAAGGAGCAGGCTGTCAGAATGTGCCCGACCTCACTGGCTGTCGCCTTCTTGTCGCCGACGACCGCCGAGACATTCGCGACCTAGTGGTCAGTTATCTCGAAGCCGCGGGTGCCCACGTGTCTACGGCCAAGAACGGACAGGAGGCTCTCGATGTTCTCAGCGACCATCCAGTGGATGTGGTCCTGTTGGATATGCAAATGCCGATCTTGGATGGCTACGCCACTGCTCGCAAGTTGCGTGAGCAAGGGTGTACGTTACCCATTTTGGCTCTCACCGCATCGGCTATGCGGGGAGATCGAGACCAATGCATGGAGGCGGGCTGCAATGGCTACCTGACGAAGCCCATCGACCGTGTCACCTTGATTCGCCAGACATGGGCTCTGGTGCACTTGTCGCGAACGCTTCGCGTGTTGATTGTCGAGGACAACCCCTTCGCGGCCACGGCCGTCAAGGGTATGCTGGACAGTTTGGGTTGTGACAGTAGTATCGCAGGCTCCGGTGAAGCGGCCCTGAATTCGGTCGCTCAAGAACCGCCTGACATTATTCTACTCGATCTTGGCCTGCCAGACATGGATGGCGGGGAGCTTTTGACCCTCATGCGAAGTCTGCCCGCTCTTCAGGAGACTCGGGTGATAGCTCTGACCGGGCGCCGCGCGGACGAGGTGAAGGAGTTCCCGGGAGGCGTTCGTTTCGATGCCATCGTTGAGAAGCCGGCGTCACGGGAGACCTTACGGCGTCACCTATTCCTGTAAGGTTGTCTCCAGCTTAGGGGTCTCACTTGTGCTTCCCTCGACGGCGGACTGAGAGTTGTCGTGGCGGGGAAAGTTGAAGAGTGTCATGCGTTGGGGAGGGAAAAAGATGCACTCTGCGCGCCCAAGCACATTCTTGAGGGGAACCTGGCCAATATAGCGAGAGTCGCGCGAATTGTTGCGGTTATCGCCCATGCAGAAAATGTAACCGTCTTTGATGGTTTCTGGTCCGAACTCTCCGGCGATGGGCTCGTTGATGAAGGGCTCGTTGAGTTCGATGTCGTTGATAAAAAGCTTACCGTTTTTGACCTCCACACGATCGTGAGCCACGGCGACCACCCGCTTTATGAGTATGATACCCGGCTCAGAAGCGGTTTCGGCGGGTGGAAAGAACACCACGATGTCGCCTCGGACGGGATCGGTGATATCGTAGAGGAAGCTGTTCACTAGGATTCGGTCGTTGACCTGAAAGGTCGGAATCATTGAGCCCGACGGGATATAGAACGGGCGCACGACGAATTTGACCAACAACAGCGCGCCCAGCAGCGCCCCGGTGATCGAGTCCCAGCCTTCTAGCCAGCGAGCTCTTTGAAGGTTCTTCATCCCGCTCAAAAGGGACGGCTTGAGATGCACGATCAGGCGCGCGAGCACCATCAGAAAGAGAACGCCCATGGCGATATTGATAGGCATGATTCATCCTTCCCTTCTTGACTTTTTTAAACTCATCAGCAATGCCCAAGTTGTCCCTCTCGGCTAAGTCAGGCTGCCAGGCGGCTGTGCGTCGAATCCAGAGGGTGGCAAACTTGGACCGTTGACCTTTTATTCCTGGCGGCCTTCTGGAAAAACAATCTTCATTGTGGTATGCCAGACAGTACAAAGTGTTCACCCTTGGGACGAGCACATTAGAATTGGAGTTCCTGTGAATAAGATTACCCTGCTTGTCCTCACCTTTCTCACCCTTGTCGTGGCGCAACCGACCCTGGCTCAAGATGCGGTGAAGGGAAAGAAGATCAAGACGCTGGTTGACTACAAGGCCGAGTTGTCGATGACCGACGCCCAGATAACCGAAATCACGGATGCGTTGAAGAATTACCAGGCGACGGTCGTGGCACAGAAGAAGCTTCTGACCCAATACAACACGGAGTACACTCAGTTGCTCAAAGACCGTGCCCCCCTTGATGAGATCAAGCAGAAGTTGCGACAGGTCAGTGATGTCAGCTTCAATTTGAGGTACGTCGACGTGCTAACCTCACGTAAGGTCGAGGATACTTTGAGCACCGAGCAACTGACAAAGTGGCGCTCCATTCAAGCAAAGGTTCGAGAATCGAAGCCGGCCGCGAAATAGAACCTAGGAGAGATCGATAACGGTGGCGGGATGGGTCAACGCATAGCGGATGTCCACCACGCTGGCGTTGACGAAGTGGGTCCCGTCAAAGTTCTCAGCGCCCACGGCTTCGTGAATGTGGCCGAAAACGTGTAGCTTCGGGCGAATCGTCCGCAGGCGCGTGGCGAGGGCCTCACATCCCACTCCGATGCCGCGAAGGTTTCCGTCCAGAATACCTGCGGGGGGACCGTGGGTGACGAGAATGTCGGTGTCGTCGGGGATTTTGGCCCAGACGTCCTCAAGAGCTTTCCCGCGCGGAAGATTGAACGACCAGTTGAAGAACTCCGGCTGCCAGGGGCTACCGTAGATTTTCCAGCCACCGATGATAATTTCTGAGTCTTGCAGATAGACCGCGTTGGTCAGGCAACTCCTGGCCCTCCCAGGATCGCGCTCGAAGAGGCTATCGTGGTTTCCGGCGATGACGACTTTGTGAAGATAGGGTAGTTCACCCAACCAATCGTTGAAGTCGACCAATTCCGCTTGGGAGCCGCTTCGTGCGATGTCCCCGGCGTGAAGCAACAGATCGCCCTCGGGAAGGTCAAGTCTTCGATGAAGGCCGTGGGTGTCGCTGATGGCAACAATCCTTAACTGCTCTCGGAGCCTGCCAGTCACGCCTTGCTGCCGAAGACAGCCTCGAAGACGGCTTCCATCTCGTGTGCGAGGTTCGCGTATCTCGTGGCCTTAAGTTTTTCCGAAAAGAGCTGTGTGAGCGTCTGGTAGTACCATATCTGGGCCATCTTGTCGCTCTTGAAGCGTGACCAAAGCAGGTCTCCGTGGAGCTCTTGGTCTTCCCGGATATCACTCAGATTGTCCAATTTGTCGACGCACTTAAGCGCCAACACCTCGACGTCCTCGCATTCTCTAGCGTGGGCAATGGCCTGTTCTTTGCGTTCTCGCCAACCCAGAGTACGATCCTTTTCGGTGACTCCGAAGACCAACGCGGCCACCCGTTCACCGAATCGCTCTGTGACATCCTCGAGCGTCGCGTCGGTGTCTTCGATGACATCGTGGAGAGCCGCCGCGGCCTGTAACGTCTCCGGCGCACCCAGTCGCGCGAGGAAGCGGACCATGCTCACCGGGTGAACGATGTAAGGGATTTCGGTGGATTTTCGATACTGGCCGCGATGACATTGGGCGGCATAAGCGATGGCGTCGAAAACGATGTGGTTCATTCGCGGATTTTCTTGGTCGCTAGGGGCGAGGCCTCTACCTCTGAAAAGCTAGAGCACCGGCGACATAGGTCCGGGTCACGATTTCAGGCACCCACAACATCATAAGACCGAAGAACTGGTGAGAGGCCGCGGATAGAGAGTCGCTGGGTCGGGCCCCGTCGCGACGGAAATCGAGCATCGGCGAGGCTCCCGTGTCTAGCACCACAAAGTCGGCCTCTTTGCCGGGCTCAAAATTGCCGATTCGGTCGTCGAGGTCGAGACACCGAGCGGAACCCATCGTGGCAGCGTAAAGGCCTTTGATGGCGGATAGGCGCAGCGCTTCTTCATCCTTTTCCCGGTCGCTTGTCACGACTTGCAACATCCCCACTTTGTAAGCGTCATCTAGGGTCCTGAGAAGCGACAGGGTGTTGCCGCCGCCACTGTCGCAGCCCAAACCCCAGCGAACCCCGTGATGATCCGCGCGATCCCATTGAAAGAAGCCGCTGCCGAGGAACAGATTAGAACTGGGGCAGAAAGCGATGGAGGCTTCAGCCTGACCTAGGCGACGAAATTCGTCTTCTGAGAGATAGATGCTGTGCCCGGCGACAAAGCGCTTTCGTACGAGTCCGTATTTTTCGTAGGTTTCGAGGTAGTCGCGGCAGTCCGGAAAGAAGTCGAGCACGGCGGCGATCTCGGCCGGGTTTTCTGATAAGTGCGTCTGAATCCAGCAGTCAGGGTGCTCTTGGGCCAGTTTTCCGGCGGCGCTCATCTGTGCGTCTGTGCTGCCGAACGAGAAGCGCGGCGAGATAGAATAGAGGCCGCGTCCCTGATTGTGGAACCGTTCGATCAGCAGTTGGCTACCTTCGTAGAAGCTCTCCGCCGTGTCGCGGTATTCGTCGGGTGCCGTCCCTTCCCGGTCGATTCCGGTGAGTCCACAGAGCGCCCGGGCGTTACGCCGCGCGGCTTCTTCGAAAAAGGCCTCGACGGAGTGCGGATGAGTGGTTGCGAACGATTGGACGGTAGTGGTACCAAAACTCAATACCTGATCGAAGAAGAAGGCCGCCACTTCGTCAGCGTAGTCTTTGGACCGAAATTTTAGCTCTTCAGGAAAGGTATAGGTTTGCAGCCAATCGAGAAGTTGACGTCCGAAGGAGCCGATGATCTTGGTTTGAGCGTAGTGGAGATGAACGTCGATGAAACCCGGTACGATCAACGACCCCCTGAGGTCGTCGACGGGGACATCTGGGTAGCGCTTGAGAAGCTCGTCGGCCGGACCTAGGTCCACGAACTTCCCGTCCTCGCACACCAGAAGGCCGTCGGGGTAGTATCGCCCCGCCGCCTCTGCATTCGGCGAGTTCCAAGGGTCACTGACACAATCGAGGAGGGTCCCCCGTACGGCATTTTTTGGCATCCCAGGGAATGTCTCATTTTCGTTCAGAAGTGTCAAGAATGTCCGCTCAAGCCTTCATCGAGAAGCTTCATCTCAATGGTGTGGGTGGTAGCCTGATTCGTCCGTCAAGTTCAGCTTAGGGCTGGAAGTCTTTGAGCCATTCGGGATGGTCTATGAAAGGGTTGCGATTGCCTTGAAGTTTTTGAATCTCTTGGTTGCGATGGAGTTCATGAGTATCCGGGGGATCGTTGGTCGACCACGCCTTGAGGGTCTCGATTGAGGTTGAGTTATAGGGCAGTTTGACGTCGGGGTAGCGCAACATAAAATAGAGAGTCGCCCGCGCCACCTCACCCTTGCCGCCCTCAGGATGGTAGCCGGGATACGGCGTATTCCCGCGCTTGCTGTTGTCACCTACGTTGCAAGCGTAGAGATGATGCAGATCGCTTCGCATCGGTTCAGCTTTGTCGAAGTAGCTCTGAGGCACGACGTGCTCACAATTGAGTTCGGCGGACCCGCGCTGAAAACCGAGCCAAGCACCGATGACTTCGGGGGACGACATACTGGCCCCGGCGATGGCGCTCAAATCCTTCTCGGACAGAGTGTTTAAGGAGATATCCGGGTACTGCAAAAACTTCACCGGTTCTTGGTTGTAAACACTGCGAACCGTTCCGTCGGGATGTCGGTCGACTTTGGTGTACAGATCCTTGGCGACCACATAATCGTAACCTTTGGGATTCGGCTTATGACTCTCGGAGACCAATTTGCGGAGCTGCGCGGTTCTTTCCGCCGGGTCAGAAATCGTGGCGATGTTCCCGTAGAATTCACTGGCCGCCTGAGCATCTTTGGCCGCGTCGTAGTACTCGGTATTGTCGACCGGATGAGGGACCTGAGTTGACGCGATGTACTTGTCGTAGAGCTTGCCAAATTTCGGTTTCGAACCATCAAAAAGATCCTCGATCTTCGGTGGCTCGTAAGCCTCTGGACTAGGGACGGGTTCGGAAATAGCCGGTGAAGCACTCTCGGTGATCCTGAGAGTCGTTTGGGCGGCGATGGGCGCAGGAATCTTCAACAGGTTCTCCTCGAACGGAATCCAGCCCCTGAGATCATGAACTGGTGATAGCGATCCGAAGGATGGTCATCCCAATCTAATGGGATTTCTCGTTCCATGCAACTGTTTTCTCAAACGAAGTGGATTGGGTTGTCTCCACTGGATGACGAGACCCGTATCGTCGAAACGGAAGGTCGATAGTGAGGCTGCTACTGTTGTTTTTTTTGCCGAACTGGAAGTTGCTGTGGGCGAGTTTGGCAATGGCCAAAGCGACGGCGGGGCAGGCTAAGTTTCTCGCATGCGCCGTCGTTTCCCGACCGGGGAGTCCGCGAAAAACAGCTACAACCGCACGGGTACCGCGATCATCGCTCGGGTCTTGTCTTTGGCGAACTTCATTCCCCACATAAAGACCCGTCGCTTAAGTCCGTAACGTTTCCGCAAAAGCTTCTCGCCTTTCGCCATCGCTTCCGGGTCGACGATAATCCGGGCTGTTGTTTCCAAAGCGGGTCCCAAGGGACGTCCATTGCTTGTACAGGGCGCTATCAGCACCTTGGGTTGGTGCCGCAGACGCCGGATCTTGGCCGAATTTCCCAAGGTCGCCATGTAGAGCGCGTCATCATCCATGGCGAACCACATTGGGGTGGGCACGGCCCGCCCATCCTTGCGGAAGGTGGTCAGAAGACAGAATTTGTGGCCTTTGAGGAGTTTTTGGAGGTTTTTCTCTGACATAGAACGCGGCTCAGTTGGGCGAAACTGACGTGACGCTTCCCGCGTAGGCGGGCGGCTGACCCTCCCGGACCTCGTCGACTTCTTCAAAAGGGAAGATGGTGTTCGGTGAAAGCACCTCATCCCCTTTCGATGCGGAGGCAACCGATTCCCAAAGTCGAAACGGAGGCTATGAAGAAACCTTTCACCCTGAAGAGTCAACGAGTCGTGTTCCCAGACGGAGAGCGGGCGGCTTCTTTGGTGATTGACCAAGGCCGAATCGCCGAGATTCTTGACTACGACGCCCCCGGGACCACGGAGGTGGTCACTGACGTGGGAAGCAAAGCGATCTTGCCTGGACTGGTAGACACTCACGTCCATTTCAACGAGCCGGGGCGAACCGAGTGGGAGGGTTGGTGGACCGGCACCGCGGCCGCAGTGGCAGGAGGGGTGACCACCGTGGTGGAGATGCCGCTCAACAGCATCCCGTCCACGATCGACTTGGCATCTTTGTGGGTCAAGCGGGTATCTACCACCGACCAACTGTTTTGTGACGTGGGACTTTGGGGCGGGGCAGTTCCGGGAAATCTTGACGAATTGAGCAAGTTGGTGGG
>JBBKWP010000070.1:0-7085 GCA_037968995.1 Candidatus Xenobia bacterium | reverse complement strand
TAAGCCCCCAGAGGGATACGTTCCTCCCAGCAAGTAAGGATCTGAAGGGAAACTGAATGTCCAAAGATTCCTATCGCCTTCCGGTCGGATATCGTTTCTACTGGGACGAAGAGTGTCGCTTCTGTAACACTATGAAGGCCCTCGGCGAGAAACTCGACTGGGGTCGAATCGTCACTTTTCTGCCTTTGCAGAGCGACCCGGCCTTCATAGACCTCGGTCATATGGAGTTCGAAGAGATGATGGCCAGTTCTCATCTGGTCACGCCCGAAGGCAGAGTCCTGTCGCGAGGTGAGGGCATTCTCGGTTTAGCGAACCTTTTGCCCGTGATGAAGCCCTTCGTTTTCGTCTTCCGTCTCATTCCCAAGCATCACATCATCGCTGACAAGCTTTATGGCTACGTGGCCAGCCACCGGGGAGTGCCTTACGGCGGATCCTGCAAAGTAGACTTTTCGGAAAACTGACTCTTCACCCGCCCCTTTCGGCGGCACCCCATCTCCAATCCTATACTCTGGTAGGCCTCTGAAAGGCCTAGGCTGGTGTGCTAACGCTTGTCAAAACATCAGATACTCTCTATAGGTGCTCCTCGCCCACGGCGAGCTAAGCGTCACCTACAGGAGGACATCATTGATGATTGAAGATAAGAATTTAGACACCGATATCGCACGCCAAAAGGTGGCGGATACCGCGTCAGACCAGATGATGCACGTGAAAGCAACCGTTGCCGAACAGGCAGGAAAAGCACTCACTGGCGTCAAGTTCGCAGCCCAAACTCAACTTGAGCGACAGAAAAAAGAGATCACCAAGTCTCTTCGCTCGGTAGACCGGGCACTGCGTCAAAGCACGCAGAACATGAGTAACCCCACTTTGGCTCCCCATATGGAGCGGATCGCCGACGCACTGTCCCAGGCTGGAAACTTCTTGGACCGCCACCACGTCGAGGATATAGCAAGCTCGGCCCGTCAACTCTCACTGAGGCAGCCCGCTCTATTCTACACGGGGGTTTTCGCTATAGGATTGGCGGCCGGTAGGTTTCTGTCCGCCACCGAGCACCGAGTCGAGACACCCCAAGAGGTGTCGCTAGGGACCAACGTGACGCCCACGCCACCCGCTCCCACACCCATTCCATTGACCCACAACATACGAACGGAGGCTGTAAGCCATGGATCTTATTAAACAAGACATACCAAGCCTACTAGGAAAACTCGCCGGTGAGGTTTCCAATCTCGCGCGAGAAGAGATCAGTTTAGCCAAACTCGAACTTCGTCAAAACGCCAAGGAGGCTGCCGCAGATGCTGCGGCCGTTACAGTAGGGGCAAGCGTCGTCTACGCCGGGCTACTCTTCTTGCTACTCGGTGCTGTGGCAGGACTCTCTAACGTGATGCCCTTATGGGGCGCGTCTTTGGTGGTTGGTGCCGTGGTTTCTATCATTGGAGCCTTTGTTATGAGGACCGGCGTCCACCGTGCAGCCAACAATGTACCCGACTTTGAGCATACCAGCCAAAGCCTTTCCGCTAACAAAACTTTTATGAAGGAGCGATTGACAGCATGAGCTTAAGAAGTCAAGAAAAAACCATGGAGCAGATCGAACAAGAGATGGCCCGAACCAGGGCCGAGATCGACCGAACCGCTCAAGCTCTCAAGGACAAAGCCACCCCGCGAAGTCTGGGAGTGGCCGCGCAACAGGCCATCGTCGAAGGGGCCGCAAAAGTCGAAGAGAAGATGGAGCAACTCGCCCAATCCGCCGAACCTGCAGTACAGAGCCTAGGTGACGACGCCGTCAATTACTTCAAAAACAATCCCTTTCCAGCACTCATAGTGGGTCTGGGAGTCGGCGTCATCATTTCGATGGCCGAACGGGAGAACCGCCAAGGTCAAGCAGATCGAATGAACCAAAGGGTCCGTAACGCCGAGCAAGCTATGGCTTCGCAAAGTGTGCTCGACCGAGCGCCTAAGGTGGCGGAACTTCAGCGAAAGACCGTGCTTCAAGCTCGACGCATGAACCGCAAGCATCCCCTCCTCTTAGGAGCCGCTGTTTTCGGCGTGGGAATCCTACTAGGAACTCTTCTGCCACCGACTCGTCGCGAAGACGAGCTTTTCGGGCCTCATCGCGACCAACTTTTCGAGAGCAGCAAAGAAAGCGCTCAAGAATTGGCTCATCGCGCCAAAAGCATGGCGGAGGAAGAGGTACAAAAGCGCCGCACTGAAGCTTCCGAACTCAAAGACAGCGTAGAAGCCGCCGCTGTTCAAGCGTTTCACGATGCTCGAGGAGACGATGCCACACGCGTCATCAACCCTAGCCCTCGCTTCTAATCAATCTAAGCTTAGCCTAGTTCGGTCGTAAAAACCAACTTAGCGACAATCTCCTAGGTGAGTGACACCCAAGCCTGCTTCCCCTTCGGGAGGCAGGCTTCTTTGTGCTTTGGTTTCCTGGATCAAACCCCCAAAAAAAGCTGTCCGCTTTGGTAGCGCGGCAGATGATTAGACTCACCAAAGTGCTCTTCGCAGATCCGCGCGACATTCTGCGCCTTGGACATGTGTTCGGGACTCAGAAAGACGTAAAAACGCCACAGGCGTCGATGACGCTCCTTGAGAATTCCGATTTCGTCCACCGGAAGTTCATCGAGCATGCGCTCGGCGCCACCATCCACTCGCACTAGAAAACGGCCTTCTTTGAGCTGCATCTTCAAAGCCGGACAATACACGATCAGATGTTCCGGCCTCAGCTTGGCCGCCCGAGCGATCTCAGCTTCTGCTTTGGCACGGCCCTCAGCATCGAAGTGATAGGCTTCCACGAACTCGAGTCGGCGTTGCTCTGGGAGTTCGGCTGTGAGAAGAAACACTCTCTTGTACAGCTTTCTCGAACGCAGCTTCTGTAACAGGTGTGTTGTCGTAGTAAGATCTGAGAACCGAGTTTCCAACAGACTCAGCAGACCTTCGTCGGTGCAGTTGGCAATCTCAGATTGGGTCAAACCATGAACGACGGCCTCTTCCACCGCTCGGCTCACCATAGCGCCGGATACCGTTTTCGTGTGATGGAAGTACACTCTCTCCGAGAGAAAATACCGAATCCGCAACAGATGAATGATCTCGGACAGAGCGTCCTGACGGAGCACCCCGTTGCGTTGGGCGTCCAGAAAAAGTTGCGGCTTAGCCTCTTTGCTGAGACCGAACAGCTTAAAGATCCGAGCATCATAACGCTGATTCAGCCCGCAAAAAAAAGCATCGCGGGCCAGGTAGTCGAGTAGATCCGCTCCCACGGCACCGGCGGTGATCTGGTGCTTCCAGTTCGTTGCATCAAGCGAAATCTCGAGAACCGGGTCCAAAAGTTGAGCTCCTGCCAGAGCTTTCCCCAACTCGCCTTTCGGGAGGGCTGACCGGATCCGCTCGGGGGTGTCGTGGCGTTCGAAGACGCGCCGCTCATCTTCTAAAGTGTGGCCAAATGGAACGTGGGTCACGTCGTGAACGAGAGCCGCGGCCAGGATCTCTAGACGCTCCCGGCTTGAGAGGTCCGGAGCCACGATGTCGAGCAGTTTCGAGGCCAGCCAGCACGTTCCCAACGAGTGTTCAAAGCGGGAATGGACCGCTCCCGGGTACACGAAGTTAGCTGTCCCAAGTTGTCGTACACCTCGCAATCTCTGAAACTCTCGAGTGTCGATCAACCCCATCAACTCCGAGGGAAACTCCATGTCCCCGTGAACAGGATCCCTTATGACTTTCACGTGTCGTTGCATTCCCTTGTTCTTGGTGCTCCTTCTGCTGGGAGGATGTGCGACCAGTTCGGCCGCCCCGTCGATTCCGAATTTTGAGGAGGTTGCTTCAGGGATGGAGTATCGCGAAGTCTATCTCACGTCTCCCAGAAAATTGGTCATCTCTCAGCTTCGATGCGATCCCAAAGTTGTTCGATTCTCTTTGCTGTTGGCCTCCGATCTCAACAAGAACTCGCGCATAAGCCAGGCCGCCGAAATCGCCACCAAATTTGGGCAACAGGCGGTCATCAACTGCTCCTATTTTGACGGCGCAGACGCGGTCATTGGTCTCCATCAACGATTAGGCCACACCCTGAATCCCGATCTTGCCCAGGGCGGCGTGTTCGGCGGACTGTTCTTCTGGAACGGTGCACGGGCCGGTTTGAAAACGCGCGGCGAAGCCCTTCCCAAAGATGTGCCGGTTCTCTTCCAGGCCGGTCCACGACTGGTGTGGGATGGTGAGCCCATCGAGGGTCTCGAAACCGAGGCCTTGGCGGCCCGCAGTGGGGTAGCCATCGATGACCAAGGCCGGGTCATCCTGTACGTTATGAGCGGAACATCTCGCACAACTTTAGCCGAGCTTCCCAACATTTTGCGGGAATCGGTGAATAAAGGTGGCGTCGGGGCCTGGAGGGCGCTCAACTTCGACGGGGGGAAGTCGACGCAGTTCGCGCTTAGGACTCCGAAGAAAGACGCCACTCTGCCCGGTGTCGTCTCCGTGCCCGCCTTTCTGGGAGTGAAGGCCGGGAGGAGGTAGGTGAAGTCTGTCGGGAATAGCTACGGTATGGAGCCCGCGTGAGAACACCACTTTCCATCGTTCTCCTGTTCGCAATCGCCTGCCTTCTAGGTCTGGCTACGAACGCTCTACGCGAGGAGCCGTTACCTATCTTTCGTCCGCTGCCCGACCTAAGACAGAACGAAATAAGTTTAGAAGATGGTTTCGCGCTGTTTGCTCAGAAAAAAGCCGTCTTTCTCGACGCCCGCGCAGCAAGCGCCTATCACTCTGGCAAGATCATCGGCTCGCTCAACCTGCCTCCCAATGAGTTCGAAGCGCGACTTCCCGAGTTCATTGGCCGCTTACAAGATCAGGGCCACGGCGGCGGAGAACCCCCAACTCTCATCACCTACTGCGACGGACCCCGTTGTCCCAAGGCTCACGCGCTGGCCGCGCTGCTAGCCCAAGAAGGACACCCCAAGATCTTCGTTCTTAAAGACGGGTTCGCGGCCTGGAAAAAGGGAGGATACCCTACCAATTGAGCAGCTTTGTTTGCCGGGCCTGGGCGCTGGAGTGTGGACGGAGAGAAACTACCACACTTTTAACAACCTGTTCACACGAGTCACGCTTTCGCAGCCTCTGGTTGACCACCGTGTCGTATTCTAAACACGACACCAGGAGGATCTAAAATGAACATCTTGACCGCGAACAGAAACAGCCAACTCCCTAAAAAACCTACCTATGAGCAGGCACTCGCATATCGCAAAGAAAAGGTCGTTGAAAGTTTCGCCGATGAAGTGGTCGGCCGTGTCAAAGAAGGCGCCGATACCTTTCGCCAACTCGACGATACGAGAACCGATACTGATCGCCGTCCTGACCAGATACAGATCGGTGGCAAGAAGGAGAGCGTCCTATCCGCTGGTATGAAAGCACTTCGTGTGTTTGGCACGGCCAGTGTAGTTCCCCTCACCCTCGTCGCCTTCGCCGTCAACCCCGTTCTGGGAGGGGCCACCCTTCTAGGTCTGGGGGGTGGAGTGATCAAGAGTTGGGACGAGGCCTGGGGCGACCAACCTCTTAAACTAGGTGTCCTCCGCACGGATAATGAGGGGGAAGTCCAAGAGTTCCAAGCTCGTAATGAATATAAATCGTTTTCTATGGAACGAACCAGCAAAACTGACCATAACTACACAGAGAAAGCAGGACGCTGGCGGGACAATAACGTGACCATCCAGGGGAACGAGATCCAACTCACCACTAAAGAAAACGTCCGCAGTGAGAGTCTTCAACAACTTCCCACCCTAAATCGACAAGCCTTTCAAGAGCAATTCGAGTTCAAGTTGTCCGCTGACGGAGAATATCCTGACCTTCAAAAGCTGTCTAAAAAGGATGCGACTCTGGTATCGGAAGCGCGCAAGACCATAAAAAGTGTTTCCCAAGCGGTGAGTGGGCTGAAAAACCTTGACCAAGGTGGCGATGATTTAGACATTGATGAGAACAGAGTCGTGGTTGCTTCTTACCCTTTTGCTCCTGGAAAAGGCACAGACCTAGACCACACAGATGGCCTCTATGGAGCTTTGTTAGAAGCCGATTCAGGGACTGGCGATGTGATATCAGCGTCCATCACCCGAAGAGGACATAACGGCGTCGGGTTCTTGGCCGACTCGTTTGCTGTGAGAAAGGCACCAGGAACTCTCTCCTTAGCGCTGGCTTATCAGGATCATATTGTGTACGAAAATCGAGGAGCGGAAGAGACCTTCAAGCTGAACGGCTGCGCGGTCGTCCGAAATAAAGATACTGGCCTCATGACGGTCTATGAGGCGTAGACCCTTACCTTTATGGGCCCTGGCTGACTAAGCTCCAAGTGAGGTCCGCTGGCCCTAAGGGCCTGCGGACCTAGTAAGCCAAAAGTTCTCGCATGGCAACGGCGATGGTGGTCGGGTTCGGGAGGGTCGCTTCTTCGAGTTGGGGAGCGTAGCCGACGAAGGTGTCGGTGGCGCCGATGCGACGAACCGGACCGTCCAGCCACTCGAAAAGCTCGTCGGCGATACGACTTGCGATCTCGGCACCGTACCCCCATGAAAGGGTGTCCTCGTGGGCCACGATCACCTTCGAGGTCTTTTTGACGGAAGCTGAGATGGCGTCCCAGTCGTACGGCGAAAGACTGCGAAGATCCAGGATCTCCACGCTCTGTCCACTCTCTTTTTCGATCTCCTTGGCCGCCTGCTCGCAGCGATAGACCAAGGCTCCGTAGGTGATGACCGTGAGATCGGACCCTTCGCGAACCACTTTCGCTTTGCCGAAGGGAATGCTGAACTCTGAGCCGGGATTCTTCCCTTTGTTGTGAGTCTGGCGATAAAGATGTTTGTGTTCCAGGAACAAGACCGGATCATCACAACGCATGGCGGTTCGCAAAAGTCCGTTGGCGTCTTCGGCGTTGGAGGGAAAGATCACCCGCACTCCGGGAGTGTGCGTGAAGAGAACTTCGCCTGACTGACTGTGGTACGGTCCGCCGCCTCGTAGATAGCCTCCGATGGGCACTCGAATCACGACGGGAGCCTTGAAAGCCCCGCCGGAACGCCAACGCAGGGTCGCCAGTTCGGTGCGCATTTGAAGAAAGGCCGGCC